>UQNE01000004.1 GCA_900542355.1 uncultured Bacteroidales bacterium
TAGCGTGCCTGCGCATACATCCGCCCAAGCGGGAAGAGCGTATGCGTGAACGGACTGGCTATACTCTCCACCTCAAAGGGCAGCCAACGGCGGTTACCCGTGATGTCGCTCAGAAACTCCCGCTTGTTGCCGCTCGCGCAGAACGATGCTAAGCGCAAGCGACGCTCCTTGGTGTAACCGTAGGCGACACGCTCGTTGATGTCGGTGGCGGTGATGAGCGATTTGAGACTGTTCACCTCGCGGTTGTTCATCGCATCAATCTCGTCTAAGTTGATCAGTCCGAACTCCGCCAGGCGCAAGCGGTCGTCTTTCGTCCACTGCGTATTCGCCATCTTGCAGGTGTAGCGGCGCAGCACGGGCGGGATGAGATGTTCCAACCAAGTGGTCTTGTAGATACCTTGACGCCCGATAAGCACCAAAACTTGCTGATTGACGGCATCATCGCGCATCCACGACGCCACCATAGCAATGAACCATTTAGCGAAGCAACGGCGCCATAAATCGGTTTTATCGGGGTCGGTGAGCGTTACTTGAGCAGCCATCTCGGCTATCCAACTCGGTTCTTTCTCGGGGTCATACATCGCCTGCGACAGCACATATTCACGCAGCGGGTGTACCTCCGGAAGCAGCGACGAATGCAACACCGTCAGCACCTCGCGTGAGGTAACCGATGCCCCCGTCTCACCGCAGCAACCGCACACCATATCGTTGATGTCCCGGTCTGTAAGGTCCCGCCATACCAACCGACTCTGACCTCCAATTTCTTCCGCATTCAACGGTATTTCTCCGCCTGCTACGGATGAATTCAACGCTATCCGACTTGCAAATTCCTCCGCTTTCAACGGACTGAGTATCTGTATTTGTTGTCTGACGCTATCGAGCCGCAGGTTGCCACCCTCTAAGTAGTTGATGCGTATCCAGTCGGCTGCCGCCTGCTGCCGCACCTCTTTCTGCCGATCCTTACGCTTTGTCGTTTTCTTCTCTGTTGCCATATTTATTAAAACATATAATTATCATATCATTAAACATATAATTATGCATTCTTCATTATGCATTATGCATTGCATTGCATTACTCGCACGCTGATTCGGCACTTCTCACCAAACACCTGCCTAAGTACGGCGCGATAGAAGCGGATGAGTGCCGTGTCGATATATGCCTCGTAGGTACGGCAGATGATCATCTGTCGGTGTGCTCGGCTGAGCGGCAGTCGGCAGATGACGGTGTGTCCTATCAGCGAATGGAGATACTCCCGCTGCTCGTCGGTGCCGCCACGCAGCACGAACCACACCACACGCCGCAGCCCCAACTCCGCCATGATCTGCGCCGGCTTCGACAGCGGCGACTTCTCCGCTATCGACAGATAGCAAGTGCCTCGCTCGTCTGTTCCGCTCGCTGTATCGCGCTTGTCGGATGTCGCAAGTTCCCCTTGCGTCGCTGCTTGTTGATTACTTGCCGTCTTCGGCGTTACCAAGATAGCCTTCTCCGCCATCCCCTTACTCGGCATCCCTGCCATAGTTTTTGCTTTTTCCATAGTTGTAAAAGTTTTTGTGAATTACTCATTATGCATTCTTCATTGCATTATGCATTGAATTACGCATTTGCGCAAAAGTACCACAAAAAACAATGGGTGCTATGGGTGCAAAATGATTATGCACCCCAAGAATGCCTAACATCTCTGCTCTATAGTCGATTGATATTAAAGCAGAACAGATTACGCAAAAAAACGGGTGCGTAACTATTTCTAATTACGCACCCGAAAGACTTTATATTTTCCGAGAATTACAAAGAACCCTTTATATCAAAGTACCGCTCTCTACCATAATCTGTATCTTTGAAAAACGCATTCCACTTATTCGTAACGGCTTTCTTCTGTGTGCCATTGGGTATGCCTCAGTCGGTGGTAAGGAAATTATATACGGCCGTAGCACCGGTATTCTCCGCAATCAGTTCTTGCTTCTTCCAATAGCGAACAAAGCCTGCAATCGTTTGATTGAGGGTATCATCTTTGGCGGCAGACAGACTTGCGCCGGACAACTTATGCTCCCTCAGATAAGCAAGAAAATGCTGCTTCTCTCGCTCGCGCACCGCCATATCTTCTTTCCCGTCAGCACCGACAAACAATACCGCCTGCGGGCGACCACATCGTTTCGGCGCCACATCGGTCGATATTTCCTCCTCTACCACCTCGGCTTCTTCTACCTCCACCACTTTGGTTGGGGCAGGTTTTCCATTATAGGAGATATTTTCGCCTATTTGTATTATGCTATTCGTAGCACTAATAATATGGATATTGTCAAAATTCATAATTTACTTATTGTATGATACACCATTACCAATCTGCACATTGCTATTATGAGCATTGATAACAGGTTGTTTGTTCTCTTTCTGTTTACGGGCAATTATTTTATTAAGGCTATCAATCTTTTTACGCATACTATCTGTGAGAAAGGTATATCCTAACCATTCCGACAATATATGTTTCACCGGTTTCAGTTCATCGGAATCATCACTGTATTCCTCTATATACCGCTCTATACACTTCAGCAAGATGCCGTCCTCCGTACCGATAGCCACCTCCCTTTCGCAATTCGGTTGATGTTTAGCGGCTGAAGTGGTAGGCGGTACGCCCGTCGAAACAGGCATCGGCGGTATAGGCGCTACGCTCGGCATCGGCACCGCAGCCGAAATAGTCTTGCTGCCGGCGGGCGTTTCTTCCATCTGCTCTATCTCTGCTTTCTTCGCCTCAAAATAGGCTTCTGTGGCTCTCATATCTTTTATTCTTAAAATGGTAATCTGCAATTTTGTGGGGCTTTTGGCGTACCTTTGTATACGCTTGGTTGAGCAGATTGTACACTTGACTATCGGATACATAGTCAGCCAGATGGCTACGCTCACGAAAATACAGTTTTGTTGGCAATAAAGTAAGTAACATTATAAGTTTTTATGTGATAAATATAGACAGATATGGTCGCACTTCCTGCAGATCCCGACGGCGTGGTGTCCTAAAATTGGTTGACCCGATTGGGCAACCCTACTGACCCGATTTGATACAATTATGCGATAGTATCCGTAAAGACGCCACAAAGGTACAAAAAATAATTTGAATAACTCGCCTATCGGTTAAATTATGCAGAGAAAATAACAAAAAGTTGCACATCTCACTGCATCTCACATAATTGTAAAACATATAATTGCCATATAATTGGTGTTTCAGAAACATATAATTATCATATAATTAGACATATAATTGATGAATAATTACATGGTAATTATATGTTGTTCTTCTAACTGTATTACACGATAATTATATGTTTCATAGTCCATATTCTGCACATTATGCATTGATATACTTTGGCACGGTTTTTGATAGGTTTATTGTGTAAGTGTGGAGGTACGGCGGTACCGGTAAAACACCTGCTTGGTCTGCCAAAGTGGGTTGGCCTGCAACTTGAGGTGCCTGCCAATCGGATGAGAGCAGATGACATAACAAATAATAGTATAACTTTAACAACTTAATGGTATGAAAACATCCTGTTGTTTCCTAAATTCATTTCCCCATATACTTCGTGTTAGTTACTTTGTGTTGGTAACTTCGTGTTAGTTACTTCGTGTTGGTAACTTCGTGTTGGTAACTTCATGTTAGTTACTTCGTCCATTAGCGATGGCGGTCCGGTGTCCATATATTGTTAAACTCTTAAATTTGTTAGGCTTATGAAACCGACTAAAAATTTGTACTACTGCTACGATTGCGGTAAGACCAAAATGCTTTTTGAGACTGAGAAAAAAGCACTCACTTTCATTCGATTTAATGCTGAGGAGATCGCTTCTCATAATGCTGACGGTAAGGCACCTTCCCGGGCATACTACTGCGTGGCGTGCTTAGGATGGCATACCACCGGCAGTCTCGAACCGCCTACTCATAGCAGTAGAGTAGAGCAGTACTTGCGCAGCCTGACCAAGGGCAGTATCGGTGAGGTGCATGACAGTATGACACGCAAACTGCTTAGGCATGACGCAGAGTTGCAGGCTCGCGCGGAGAAGCGTCGTCGGAGTGCGGAAAACAAGCGCAAGCAAGAGAAAGACCAACAATTGCGGCAGGAGCACCAAAAGCAGGCCGCTTTGGCACAAGCAACGCACGAATACAAGGCGGCTTTGAACCATTACGACCTGGCGAAAGGCTACCTACAGCAGATGGCTATATATGAGGCATGCAGCGAGTTGGCTGCGGGCATTAAGCAGTTGCAAACGATTCAGCACCCCTCGTATAAGCAACTTTGTACTGACAAGATGTCGTATGGCTGCGCATTCTTAGAGCAGGCGTTAGATACTTGGTATGACGGAATAGTAGGCAGAATAAATGCCGGGTCGTTGGATGTGGCAGAAGACTATTTAGAGGCCTACCGACGGACGCTCTGTAATCTGTATGGCAAGCATATACGCAAGGTGGCTGATATATGTGGCGGCCATTGGGGCAACTGCGCCGAGTTGGAAAAGAAAATAGCCTTGTGCCGCCAATATACTCTCAGCCGCGGAGCATAACTCAATGCACAATGCGACCTCCCCAAACCCCTCCAAAGGAGGGGATGTGCATAGTGGGAACAGAGAGAAATAATTAATGGTCAAATTACATGGCAATTATATGTTGAAAAACAATGGCAATTATATGTTTAATCGTCCATTAACCGTTAACGGAGAACTGACTCGCACGGTTTTAATGGCTATGGCAATTAATGGAGCCCCTTATTCAATGCGTAATGCGGTAGGCTTATTTAGGCTTTTGCGATTGGGTGGGGGTAGAACCAAATATAATGATTATCTTTGCAGCGTGATTGGCATAATGCCTTATGCAAAGGGAAATAATCGTTTAGTCTGCCTCGCGAAAGCACAAGCCTAAGCACAAGCCGTAGCAGGTAATCAATAAACAAACAATTAAAACGAAAGATAAATATGAAAAGAAACAATTTGAGCGAGATGTATGAATTAAAGGATGGTTTTGGCATTTGGCGCAACGAGTTGGTCGAGTGGATAGGGCAGGAGATAGACAAGTGGGTAAAGAGCCGTGAGATAGCGTGTATCAGTGCCTATCGTGGCGTGCTGATGCATACCACTCCTCATACTATGGGAGCAACGCAGCAGACCCGTTTCCTTACCCTTGCGGAGAATGCCACACGGCAACACGACCTGTATGCCACTTTGCTCTATCTGGGCTATGGTATCTTATCCAAGGGCTTTGAAGAAGGCGTGAACTCCACTATCGTGCTCAACCTGCAAAACGACAGCCGGTTCTATGATAACCTCTTCATGCTCAGCGAATACTACAACCAAGACGCCTTTATCTACAAGGCGCCCGATGAGGAGGCTGCCTATTGGGTAGGCACCAATAATGCGCCCGCACCCGGCTACGGAAAGAAAGTAGAGGTGGGCTATCTGTACCGCAAAGTGGATAACGAACTGATACGGCATGTAGGAAATACGGTGATGAATATATCTGATACAGAGGATGTCCTGCGGAGTATGAAAGCACCGTCGCCCACTAAGGATATGGTCGAGGCAAAGGCTAATTTGGAACGCGTCATGGACGGGAGTATAGAACAGTATTTCCTGAAAGACAGCCTCCAAAAGCATTCGATGTACGACCGAATAGACATCACCTGCACCGCTCGCAATCTGATACATGATATGATGCAACTAACCAAAGCAGAAAACAAACAATAAAACACCGAGATAGTATGTTGATTAAGTGGTTATATGGCAGGTTGGTACCTGATGAGGACGGACTATACAACGCCGGACACGAGTATGTCGATTTAGGCCTGAGCGTCTATTGGGCTACAATGAATGTCGGCGCAAGGTACGATTATGAGTATGGCAAGTGTTGCGGTTGGGGAGGCATTAGAAATGGTGGCAGGCTGCCGTGGTCGAGGTATTGTACGAAATTTGACCCACCTTGTGGCAGCAAACCGGATTATCTGACGACACTATTGCTACGAGATGATATTGCTCATCGTAGTATGGGTGGTGATTGGCGTATGCCGACAGTAGATGAGATGGGCGAACTATGGGAAAAATGCAGTTGGCAAGCCCTCATGATTAACCATGCAATGCTGGCGTATCGAGTAACGGGACCCAATGGAAATAGTATTCTTTTGCCTCAGCAAAGTTTGTGGACATCTTCGTTGTATGCTAACGATTGCGAGGCTTATTATTTGCGGTTTTGGCCTGGAACAGGGCCGGAGATTGACTATATATCCCGAGACAAAATGCTCCATGTCCGCGGCGTATTAGATAAATCAAAATAGGTAGATGAGGAGTAAAACAAATCAATACTAAATCAATAATATGAAACATCTGTCAAAAGGCACTTATGTGCAGTTATCCAATGGAACGAATGCTAAAATCCTGGCTTTCTTGGGCGAGGGTGGGCAAGGTGCCGTCTATCGGTGCGAAGTGGGCGGAAAAGAATATGCCCTCAAGATGTATGGGCAAAAGCCCTCGGAGGCTTTTATGGAAAACCTACAAAATAATGTGTCCGACGGTGCGCCTACCTACCATTTCTTGTGGCCGATGGCTGTGGTGAACACACGCAATATGGCAGGCTATGTGATGCCCCTGCGACCCAAAGACTATGAAGATTTCTCGCGCTTCTTGGTCGCGCGTGTTAAGTTCTCTTCTTGGTCGGCTATGCTCAATGCCGCTATACAAATCACCTTGGCTTTTCGCGAACTGCACCGACGGGGCTTGTCCTACCAAGACCTCAACGACGGCAACTTCTTCATCAACCCCGCTACGGGAGAGGTACGCATCTGCGACAACGATAATGTCTGCCCCGCGGATGTCAACCTGGGTATCAAAGGTAAGTGCCGATATATGGCGCCGGAAGTGGTGCTCTGTAAAAACAAACCGAATAACCTAAGCGATTATTTCTCCCTCTCGGTCATACTCTTTATGCTCCTGATGAATAACCACCCCTTGGATGGCAGGCAGGTTGCTTCGGTTCCTTGTATGACTGACCAAATAGAGCGAAATGTCTATGGCGAAAACCCCGTCTTTCTCTACGACCCCAACGACCTCTCTAATATGCCGGTCTCCGGAGTGCACCAAAATGTGATGATGCGCTGGCCTCTCTTTCCGCAGTTTGTGCGTGATGCCTTTATCCGGGCCTTCTCCAAACAGGTGATGCACGACCCCAACATGCGGTGGTCTGACAACGAGTGGCTCAACATGCTCTGCCGATTGCGCAACCGTATCGTGCGTTGCTCCTGCGGAGGAGAGACCTTCTACGACGAGCAAAAACCGGTCGCTGTGTGTTGCAACTGTGGCAACAGACTACCTAAACCATTATTTATGAAAACCGATAAGGACTGTGTTCCGCTCACATTAGAGAAACTGCTATACGATGCCACACACAGCCAACCCGAGCAACTCTGCCAACCCATTGGTAAGGTGGTTGCTAACAAGAAAACCCCCTCCCTCTGGGGGATTCAAAACCTGTCGGACCACACCTGGCAATGTACACTGCCTGACCAACGAACTATCGCCGTAGAACCGAAAAAAGCAGTACCTATATTCCGTGGAAGCAGCATCGATTTTGGTACAACCCAATGTGCTATCATCTAACTAATCCGATGAAAAACAATAGATTAACAATTAAAACTCATTAGTATGAATCCTTTAGAAACAGTAGAGATTGCGCGTCGTACCATGACGCTTTTCTTTGTAGTGGACATCTCTTCGTCGATGGCAGGCACCAAGATTGGAGCCGTCAATACGGCCATTCGAGAAGTGCTGCCCGAGTTGAATAGTATCTCGGCAGACAATGCCGATGCTGGTATTCAGATGGCTTGCCTGGCATTCTCCAACGATAGCGGTTGGTGTATCACCCCCGCACCCGTGGCAAGTGTATCCTGGCGAGACCTGAATGCAGGCGGTATGACTGCCATGGGAGAGGCTTTCAAAGAACTCAATAGCAAACTGTCGCGCAGTCAGTACCTACAATCACCTACCGGTTGTTATGCTCCCGTCATATTCCTTATGTCCGATGGTTGCCCCACCGATGACTACAAAAGCGGACTGCAACAACTCAAAGACAACAAATGGTTCCAATATGCCATTCGTGTGGCAGTAGCCATCGGCGATGATGCCGACAAAGATGTCCTTACCGAGTTTACGGGCAACCCCGAATTAGTGCTGACTGCCCACACACCCGAGGCTCTGAAATCCATGATTCGATTCGTCAGC
Source organism: uncultured Bacteroidales bacterium (assembly GCA_900542355.1). Taxonomy (GTDB): domain Bacteria; phylum Bacteroidota; class Bacteroidia; order Bacteroidales; family Paludibacteraceae; genus Colicola. Next base: position 8,242 of record UQNE01000004.1, read on the forward strand.
GTTACCAGTTCTAAGATTGGTTCCCAGAGTAGCGGTATAGGCGTAGGCAACCCCAATTCCAACAGCGCAGCACAGGTGAAACAACAGCAGATGGCACAGCAAGTGCAAGATTTTACGGCAGACAATGCTGACCTGGATGCCCTAACCGACGGCTTCTGATATGATGCGTACTTTTGCTCTTTCACAACTTGGAGCCTCCCATCTGCTCACCGACAAACCTTGCCAAGATGCCTCTCTATCCATAGAAACACCCGAGTATGCAATGGCTATCGTGGCGGACGGACATGGAGGAGAAGCCTATTTCCGTAGCGACCGAGGCTCTAAAATGGCGGTAGAGGCTGCAAGAGATGTGCTGACACTATTTCTTACATCTACCCACAACCTCTCTGTCTTTCCTACCGGCAACTGGCAACGGCAGTTGGCTTCGGCTATACTCACCGATTGGCAACAGCGCATAGAAGCCGATTATCAACAAGAGCCCTTCGACACCGATTCGCGATGGCAAAAAGCCTATGGCACTACCCTAATTGCCGTAGTTCGTACCCCTAAATACCTGCTTGGCTTGCATATCGGAGACGGGCGTTGTGTGGCAATAGATGCCCAAGGAACGGCTAAACAGCCCATCCCTTGGGATAAGCGATGCTTCCTTAATCGTACCACTTCGATGTGCGATGTCAATGCACTCAACGAGTTCCGCTTCTGTATCCTACATAAGCACCTGCCTAAGGCTGTCTTCGTGGGAACAGACGGCGTAGAGGATTGCTTTGCGGACAACCACGGACTGTACAACTTCTATAAGTTACTGCTACAAAACCTTTCTGCCGATTTCCGCCAAGCCGTGTATGACCTGCAAAACTACTTGCCGCAGATGTCGCAGAAAGGCTCTAAAGACGATATCTCAATTGCCGCTATTATATGATAGTGTATAGTGTATTGTATTAGAATAGCCGGTATAGTATTATGATATATGATAATAGTGTACAGTATAATCATATGATTCCATTAAACGATATTAAGCAACTAATCGATGCGTATGGTAAGGACATCTTTGCTAACCCAAGGCGTGTCCATGCCATACTTAGCGATTGGCATCCTCGGCAGAAAGTACCGTTCGATGAGGTACAAGATACTTGCCGTAAGTACCAAAAAGGAGAAATCAAACTGCCTACATCGGGCAATCCTACAGGTAATCCTACAGGCAATCCCTCTGCTTTCGCAAACATAATCGAAAAGGCGAAAAACCTCATCATATCCCATAGTAAAGCATCTGCCAAACCCGTCTATAGAATAATCGAAACGGCTATGGATACCGATTCTACAATGGCAGGCAATACCACAGCACAAAATGGAAGTACTACTGCTAAAAAAACGATGCCCGCCAAGCCCATAAAGCCCACTATCAATACCAATCCGATTGATATTAAGATAGATACTTCCAAGTCCTTCCGAGGTGGCTTTAGATAGCAAAACCATTTGCATAATTAAGAATGCATAATGCCCCTAGATTTCCTAGATTTCCTAGATTCTCTAGATTCCCTCCTCCTCGCAAAAAATCACATCAGATTTGCATATTTCAAAAAAAAGCAGTACTTTTGTCCGTTTTTTGTTTACAATTATGGTAGAAATCAAAGAAATTAGTTCAAAGTCAGATATCAAGAAGTTTATTCAGTTTGCCAACGACCTGTATAAGGATTGCCCTTACTATTGCCCGCCGTTGCTTTTTGATGAATTAAACACTTTCGATGACAAGAAGAACCCTGCCTTAGATGTTTGCTCCGAGCAGTTGTTTCTGGCGTATCGCGACGGCAAACTTGTAGGGCGTATTGCAGCACTCATCAATCGCGCTGCCAATGAGCGATGGAAGGTAAAGCGTGTGCGTTTCGGATGGATGGATTTTATTGATGATGAAGAGGTGAGTCGCGCGTTGCTCGATGCCGTGGCAGAGTGGGGAAGAAAACAAGGGATGACGGAGATGAACGGACCGCTCGGTTTTACTGATTTTGACCACGAAGGCTTGCTTATCGAGGGCTATGAGTATCTGGCGCCGATGGCATCCCTCTACAACTATCCCTATTATGTGAACCACATGGAGCATTATGGATTGCAGAAAGAGGCCGACTGGATAGAGTTTCGTGTTACTCCCCCCGCCGAGATTCCGGAGCGATTGCAGCGATTGGCTAATATTGTACAACAGCGAAGCCATGTCCGAGTGGATAAGGTGAAAAATAGCAAGGAGTTGGTGGCTAAGTATGGTATCGAATATATGGATGTTATCGATGCGGCCTATCAGAAACTCTACAACTTCCAACCTATGACTAAGCGACAGAAAGAATACTACCGCGATATGTACTTCCCTGTCGTGAACTTCGATTTCGTTACAATCATTGTCAATGATAAAAACGAGATTGTAGGCGTGGGAGTGGGTATGCCGGATATATCTGATGCCTTGCGCAAGTGTGGAGGTAAGTTGTTCCCCTTCGGATGGTATCATATCCTCAAAGCATTGCGTGCCAAGAAAATGGAAGTGTTCGACCTTCTGCTGATTGCTGTGCGTCCCGACTACCAAGACCATGGCATCAATGTCTTGTTCTTTACCGACCAAATACCCTACATGAATAAGTATGGTATCAAGTATGCAGAGACTACATCGATACTCGAAACCAATACGAAGAACCAGGCCAACTGGACACAGTTTGAGCATAAACAGCACAAACGCCGCAGGGCTTATATCAAGAGTATTTAGTGAAACAAGACGACACATATAAGGCGGCATTGAACAAATTGGAAACCTATATCAAGGATAACGGTTTGCGTCATACACCCGAGCGATATACACTCCTACGCCATATATGTGCCTTAGAGCAACCCTTTGGTATCGATACCTTGGCAGCATCTTTGTCAGAAGAGGAACGAATAAGTCCTGCTACTATATACAATACAATCAATCTGTTGGTTTCGGCACAGATTTTGCATTGTATCAGTAGGCGAGACGGACGCAAGTATGCGCAGTATCAACTTACAGCACAACCCGCCGTTCGCTTTGAATTAGTTTGTACGCGCTGCGGGAGGATTTCTTCTTTTAAGGATAAGGCTATAGAGAACCTAATCCGAACGCGCAAGTACTCAAATTTTAATCTGCAAGGCTACTCCCTATATATATACGGAGAGTGCAAGACATGCAAACGCAAATTGTTGAAAGATAAGTAGTTATGGATTTTTTTGTAGCACATTCGTATGGCATCTATTGGGCAGTGTTTATAGCCATAATGGTGGCGGGGTGGATAGTCTCTACTTCTTTGAATAACAAGTTTAAGCGTTATTCCAAGGTGGCACTTCCGCTTACGGGTAAGGAGGTGGCAGAGAAGATGCTGCGAGATAATGGTATCACCGATGTGCGCGTTACTTGCACCAAAGGACACCTTACCGACCATTATAACCCGGCAAACAAGACTGTCAATTTGTCAGAGGATGTCTATTCGCAGGCTAGTGTGGCTGCGGCTGCCGTGGCAGCACACGAGTGCGGACACGCAGTACAACATGCAAATGCTTATGCCCCTTTGAAGTTGCGCTCTGCCTTAGTTCCGGCTGTTGAGTTCGCCAACCGTTGGCTCACTTGGGTGCTGCTTGCAGGTATGTTGTTGCTCAATGTGTTTCCTATGCTGCTTGAGATTGGTATTGCTTTGTTTGCCATCACTACCTTGTTCGCTTTTATAACCCTTCCAGTGGAGATTAATGCCAGCAAGCGGGCTATTGCGTGGTTGCAAGAGGCAGGTATTACCACCTACGAAACGACACCTATGGTTACTTCTGCCTTGCGTAGTGCTGCCTATACTTATGTAGTGGCTGCGCTCTCATCTTTAGCAACACTGTTCTATTACATAATGATTTTCCTCGGCAGAAGAGATTAAATAAGATAGTAGAGTAACTCGCAGAATAAACAGAGTAGTTAATCAAGTATTTTGTTTGGGATGTATATGGAGTGGAGATTATGCTTGGGTGGAGATATATGAGGAGTAGGAATATATGAAAAGTCTTATCATCAGATAGATTAGGAGTATTTTTATAAGAGAGATAGATAGGGAATAAGTACAATAATTGGCCCCGTAGCTTAGTTGAATAGAGTGTCAGATTCCGGTTCTGAAGGTCCTGGGTTTGAGTCCCAGCGGGGTCACTAATATAAAGTTGCAACTTGCTGATTTTTAGTAAGTTGCAACTTTTGTATATTGTTGTTTTGACGGCATTATGACGACATCTTTGACGATATTTGAGTACTACCCGAGTCGCCTTGTCTAGGGTCGTCTTGGTCTAATCTGCTTAATAACCTATCAATAACCTATCAATAACCTATCAATAACCTATTAATCACCTATTGATGACTCGATATGGACTCGGTATTCACATGGTATTCACACGATGATGACTACTTGAGCCGATGAGCCGCCTATTAGGTGTGGTGTTCTAAAATATAGTGTCTTAAAATAGGTTGCGCAACTGGTGAAAAGAGGGGTTCTATTTGGGGCGTTTAGCAGCGGGCAGAAGCGAGTTGATAGTGTAGGCAAGGTTTTCTTGGAAGGCCTGCGGATTGCTACGCGCATATTGGTAGCCGTTTTGGGTGAGGTCTTTGATATGGTTGCGCCTTGTTACCACCAGTCCGGTCAAGACGATATTGCATCGGCGGGCAATAGTCTGCCCGTTGGGCGAAGCCAAGTCCACCTTATAGAGTATGATGTCTCCATTGCTTACCTGCTCTTGATACTGCTTAGTGAGCAGATTCTCTGTAAGATACATCATCTGCTCACCCACATCGCTCGCCAATCGACTATCGTAGAAATAGTAGATTTGTACACTACCCGTATGAGCCAAAGGGCGTATCTTTGTGTTTGCCGTGTCGCCAAAAGAGAGCGACAAAAGCAGGAGTGCATAGTACCAGAAGTTCATAGTTGTTTAAGAATGGCAGGTATTTTTATATGGTTAGATATTATAGGTGCTATAGATATTCTATATGCTCTATATGCTCTATGTATTCTATATATTCTAGATTTTAGTTGAGTGGAACAAACTGATAATGAATCTGTTTGCCCATATCGACGAGCATATAAAACGCTTTTTCCTCAGGGTCGCGGCAAGTATCTACAATGATATACTCGGTGTTACCAAAATGAGTAATTTCTCGGTGATGGTCGTGTCCGCACCAGTACATATCTACCCCATACTTACTCAGTGTATAGGTCAGTTCGTAGGTTTCCTCCATTGCATAATTGGAGGTGTGCCCTTGCGAGTTGTCTTGCTTAAATGGGTGGGTATGGGTGAAGACGATGATATGGCGATAGCCCTCTTTTTGCTTGGTTTCCAGTAGGTTACGCAGCCATTTCATCTGCTCGGTACCCAATGTGCCTTCTGCCGAATCGAGGCAAATAAACAGGTCGAGCAATTGGCCGTCTGCCTCATTGCGAGTGTCGAACCAATAGGCGGAAGTCTTAAAATAGTTGCGATACTCTGTCCATTGGTTGAAATAGATGTCATGGTTGCCCGGAGTGATAAACAGTGTGTCGTGGTGTGCTACTGCGGGTTCTGCTTGCAGAGTCTGATAGGCATGCGGGTAGTTGCCTTGGGCATTGATGAGGTCGCCGAGGTGTATGGCAAACGGGCAGAGGCTGTCCGATTTGTAGGCAAGCACAAACTGCTCAAGGTTGTTGTGGGTGGAGTCGATATGCGAGTCGGTGCAGACATATATCCGATAGTCGGCGGGTACGCTGAGATGAATCTCGCCTGCCCGGGCGTTGTATTCCGTCGATTCTGCAAAGCGGGTTGCTATTTCGGGGCTTGTACCGTTGAACATACCCGGCATATCATAGTTGGGGTTGCAGCCCAGGAGTAATAGGCCGACAGCCAATAAGATAGTATTCTTTTTCATCGTCTGTTAGAACTTATAGGTGAATCCGGCGCGGAGGTACGCGCTGCAGAAAGTGGCGTTGAGGTGGAACATGCCCGTAGGTTTGCATTCGCCGCTTAGGGTTACGCGCCAATGTGGGTCGATGTCGTATCGCCCGCCGAGCATAAAAATAGGTTGCCACATACGCTCCATTTGGTAGTCGTCGATATTGGCCATACAAGCCGAGATATTCCAATTAGAGGTCTGTGGGCGGCAGAACACTTCCAGTCGATAGAGCAGGTTGAAAGGCTCGGCGTTGTAGGTCTCCTCGGTGTGCCAATCTCTGTCCCAAGTGTTCATCACGCGCCCGAACATACCTATATTGAGCGAAACATAGTCCATACGATAGCCTACCGATAAAGCCGCACAGAAATTGCCCTGCCGATTGCGGGCAATAGCGCGATATAGCACTTCGGTCTCGGCAAATAGTTCACCTACGGGGAGGGTGAACTTAGGGCGCAGAATCAGTGTACCGGTATAGACATTGGCGGACGAGAGTTGCACATTGGTTTGCAACTCAAAATGCGGATTGATAGGCATCAGTGCCTGTATATTTAGGTTGCCGAAGTGCTCCCAAGTGCGGTTGTAGCCATATTCTGCACTTATCGACAACGCATAGCCGGCGTTGCCAAAACCGCGCAGCGAGTGTCCGTCCCGAGCCGTGTACTCTTTGGGTGCAGCCCCTGCCGATAGGGCAAAGACCACACAAGAGATAAGCAGTAAAAGTTTTTTCATTCTATTCTGATAAGATATAAAATAATTGTCATATAATTACGCATTATGCATTCTTCATTCTTCATTATGAATTATGCATTATGCATTATGCATTGAATTACGGTATGGTGATGATAGTCAGTCCTGCTCCGCCGTGGTCGGGGTCTCCGTCTCGGTAGTGCAGTTCGGCATCATCGCGTTTGCGCCGCTGACGGTTGTAGGTGGCGAGGTAGTCGCGCACTGCTTGTTTGACAGCCCCCGTACCCGTTCCGTGCAGTATGGTTACTTCTCCCGCATTGACCATCACGGCATCGTCTAGGTAGGCGATAAAACGCTCCAGAGCCTCGTCCACACGGTAGCCTCGCAGGTCGAGTGTGCGCTCAAAAGACAGCACTCGCTGCCGTACTATCGACGAATAGCCGTTCCCGCTGCCCGTCGTCTGCTTAGGCATCTTCTGCTCGTCGGCATTCTCGGCCTTCTGCTTGCGCAGGGCACGCAGGTCGCTGAAATCGCGCATTACGGTCTTTCCGTTGGTTTGCGCAACGGTCGAAACAGATGCCGATGCTTTCGTCTTGGTAGGCGTGGGCTGCACTTTCTGCTTCATGTTTTCTACCCGTTGCCGCGCTTTCTGTGTGCGTTCTTTCTCGGCTTTAGCCTCTTTTATCTCGCGGATAGTACGCTCGATAGTCGCATTGCTCTCGCGCAGGATGTCGGCGGCTTGTTGCTTTGCCTCGTCCAACATCTCGCGTTTCTTCTGCTTAAGGTTGCCAATCTCTTGCTCGTAGTAGGCTATCCGTTCCTCTAAGTGCTTCTCGCGCTGGCGGATGTTCTGGCGCTTGTTCTCCCAATAGCGTTTGTCCCGAGCGATGTCTTGCAACTGCTTATCGTAGTCGATATGCTCCTCGCCGACCAACTCGGTCGCATGGGCGATAATCTGCTCGGGAAGACCTATCTGCTTGGCAATCTCTATGGCAAAACTGCTGCCCGCCTGCCCGATACTGAGTTGAAAGAGCGGGCGCATCTGTCCGCGGTCGTAGAGCATGGCTCCGTTGACTACCCCCGGCGTCTGTTCGGCAAAGTGCTTGAGGTTGGTATAGTGGGTAGTGATGACGCCAAAAGCCTGTTGCTCAACCAGTTGCGACAAGACAGCCTCGGCTATTGCACCACCGATAAGAGGCTCTGTACCCGTACCAAACTCATCGATGAGCAGCAGGGTACGACTGTTGGCATAGCGCACAAAAGCCTTCATGTTCTTCAGATGACCAGAGTAGGTGGAGAGGTCGTCTTCTATCGATTGCGCATCGCCTACATCTATCATCAGTTGCTCGAAGATACCCATGCGGCTGCTCTCCTCCAACGGCACAAGCAACCCGCATTGCAGCATATATTGCAATAGGGCTACCGTCTTCAGGCACACCGACTTACCACCCGCATTCGGCCCGCTGATCACCAACAGTCGGTTCTCCTCGGCTTGCAGGCGCAGCGTAAGAGGCACCACCGTCTTGCCCTGTTGCATAAACTTAAGAAACAGAACAGGGTGTCTTGCCTGCTGCCAATCGATGACTGGTGTCGGCTGTAGGGTAGGGCGGATAGCATGGAGAGTCTGTGCTAATTGCGCCTTGGCACGCACAAAATCGATATGCGCCAACATCTGCTCGCTTTGCAAGATAATCGGTACTGCAGGGCGCAGTCGGGCGGTCAGGTCTTGCAGGATACGCAGCCGTTCACGCCGCTCTGCACCCTCCAACTCACGGATGTGGTTGTTGGCTTCTACTACCTGCTGTGGCTCCACATATACAGTCTTTCCCGTTGCCGACTCATCGTGTACGATACCCCCTATCTTGCGTTTGTAGGCAGGCGGAACGGGTATCACCAATCGCCCCTCACGGAGAGTAGGCGTAACATCCTTGTCCAAGATACCTTCGGCTTGTGCCTGACGCAAAATATGACTCAACGCCCGTCCGACACTGCCTTGCACGAGAGTCAGTTCGTGACGAATACGCGCCAACTCAGGCGAGGCATTGTCCGCCAAACGACCGTATTTGTCAATCACACGGTCGATACTGCGCACTATGTCACCAATGCTCTGATCATCAGAGTTGTGCGGAGCAGTATGTGAGAGGATAGGGAAACGCTGCTCGTCCAACGAGGCAAAGAATTTCTCTATCAGGTGGGCATAATCCAAGGTCTTGCGTAGCGCAAACAACTCGGCTTCGTCCAAAAACAGACCCTCTATGCGTATGCGGCTCAGTGCCTCACGCACATCGTGTATCTCGCCTCGGGGAAACTCCAACGAGGCGTCTTCGAGGATATGTTTCATCTCGTCGGTTTCGGATAACAGCACCGAGATAGCCTCATAATCAGTAAGATACGCCATCTCGTCCACTTGCTCGCGACCTAAGATAGAGGTGCAACGGCGGTGCAACTCATCGCGGATAACGACGAAATCGATTTTTTCTTCTATATGTTCGGGGTAAATCAAAACAGTCGGTCAGATAAAAATAGGTGTCTTAACCGAGGATACGCACATCGTGTATGGCGTTGCCTCCTACGGCGTCATTGATTTTTTTTACCAACTCGAAGCGGCATTCAAACAATTGCGCTTTGAGTGCTGCGTTGGAGATATGTACAATCAGCATTCCGTCTTTTACCTCCACGCTACGGGTCAGGCGTGCTACTGCATCGCCCATCACCTGCGGCCAAAGTTTCACCACACGCTCTTCCAAAATGGGCTTCTCCAATCCGGTCTCGCGCAGATAGAGCCCCAGCACTTCGCCTATCGATAGTGGTTTTCCGCGCATAGCCTATGCCTCTTTTTCTTTGCGGAGTAGTATCTTTTGGCGCGTTTGGAAAGCGCGCACCGATTTGTCTAATCCGTTCAGTTTCTGTATCTTTTCTACGCGCACACCTTCGCGCTGGCATACCTGCCACAGCGATTCTCCCGGGTGCACCCATACCTCGGTTTTCTCTTTCGGTCCATAGCAACGCTTGCGGCTCAGGTAGATACGGTCGCCGGTGTGGAGTGTGCGCCCCAAGGCATCGTTCCATACGCGCAGGGTGCGCTCTTTTACATTCATACTGAATGCAATCGTGGCGTAGGTGTCGCCCTCTTTGGCAACGATGTACGAGCGCCCATTGGTCTTCTGCTTCGCATGGGTCAGGTAGAGCAACTGCTTCTCTTGGTACGCCGACAGCGGCTCCACATATTCGGGTTCGGGGTCGCTGCTGATATACGCAATAGGCTCGGTCTGCGAAACCACTGTGGCTTTCTTAGTGGTACTCCCTGCTGTGTTCTTGCCCGATGTGCTTGCACTGCCCGCCGATGCCAACGCCTCGGGAGTGGCGATGGTGTCCAAACGATAGTCCTCTATCAGTTTGATAAGTTTCTTGGGGTAGAGCGGGTCGGTGGCATAGCCGCATTGCTTGAGCCGATAGGCCCAGCCGGCGTAGTCCTCTACGGCTATCTCAAAGCAGGTCTGATACCGTGGGCGTTGCAAGAAGAGCGAGTGGTCTTTGTACGACTCGCCCGCATCGTTGTACACGCGAAAGCACTCGCCTTTGGCATCATCATCATAGTAGTAGTTGCCGCCCATCCAATCGTTGGTGCACTTGATACCGAAGTGGTTGTGAGCATTCTGTGCCAGTTCGCTTGTGCCGGCACCCGACTCCAATAGACCTTGTGCCAAGATGATGCTGGCGGGGATACCGTAGTCGCGTTGGTTGGCTACAGCCACATCGCGCCACTCGGCTATATAGTTCAGATAGGTGGGGTTCTGTTGCGCTTGTGCTATGCCCACGCACATCGCAAGCAGTATTGGAAATACAATTTTGCGCATAGTCAGATTTATTTTGATTGCAAAATTACGAAATAATTTGCATACTTGCAAAATTTGTCCTATCTTTGCAGCACAAAAATTGTTGCGATTATGAAAAAGTTATCTGTTCTATTTGCCATTTTGTTGATGGCTTTCGGCTTCTCTTCTTGCGAGTACCACTACGAGTATCCTACCACATCCAAGAATACTACCATCAATCTCGATTTGCATGTCAATTCTGCTGACTGGCAATGGTCTGAGCAGGTCGGGTACTACTATTATACCTTCAGTGTCCCCGAGTTAACCAACACCATATGTAATAAGGGAATTGTCGTTGTATATCGTGAGTTCAACAAAGGAACAAGTGATGCTTACCAAATCAATTTGCCGCGTATATTCCCTATGACGGATAGCGGTAATGGTGAGGTATATTCGCAAATCATCGATTTCTCCTATTTGCCTCAGCAAGTGGAGATTGCGGTAACCAACTCCGACCTTAAGTATGACCTTAAGACCAAGCCCGAGAGTATGGATTTCCGCTTATCGATGATGTATTGATGGCTACAGAGGCGTAGCGATTTCTGCTATGCGTTTTAATTTCTCATCAAACACGAACTCTAAGTAGGTGTCTTACCAACCAAACTCTAAGAGGGTGCTTTACAAACCGTAGGCATCCTCTTTTTATTTGTTTCCCCTACGCCCCCCCCTCCTACGCCCCCCCCTACGCACCACCCCCTCCATGTACAATTGCTACTATTTTTACCCTTTGGCTTTCTTTTTGTCAATCAGACTATAAGCCGTCTTCGTCGAAATCTTGTCGAGACCTCATCGAAACCTAAGCCATAGTATCTCAATAATCATTTTGCTACTTATTTGTACAAATAGCAAACAAAATGTCAATTTAATGTGTTTTATATGGAAAATCGGGCTTTATGTGGAGCAATAGTAGTATCCGCAGGGAAAGAAATTATATGTTAAATTACATATTGTCTTATGTCGGCAATTATATGTTGCCTTATGTGTCTCGATGCGTAGTTAGTTTTGGCGGGAGAGGCTGGCACGGTGGATCTCATTGAAGATGTTTTCTACCATCTCTTTGGGCAGTCCTACGCTCTCTGCCCATTCGATACGCTGTTGCATAATCTGCTGAAAACGAGCGGGTTGCAGTGCGGGCATACTATTTTCTTTTTTCCACTGCCCGATACGCTCGCTTACCTCCATACGCCGTGCAATGGCTGACCATAGTTGGTCGTCGATTTCATCTATCTCTGCCCTCAGCCAACGAAGTTCCGTCTGATTGGGCTGATTATCTGCAACCAAGAATCGGTTGAGCAATGCCTTGAGTTGCTCGGGCGTAACTTGTTGCCGGGTATCGGAGAGGGCTTCGGCAGGACGGATATGCGTTTCTATCATCAGACCATCGAATGCCAGCAAACGGGCATAGTCCACCAGAGCAGGGATTTTCTCCGCCATTCCGCTCAGATGACTCGGGTCGAGCAACAGCGGGATGTCGGGGCGGGTATTGCGCAGGGTGTGCGCCATTGCCCAGCAGGGGCGATGCCCGCAACCTCGGTGGATAGCCATAGTTCGGACACCTGTTTTCTCTATGCGCTCGATGTCGCCCAACCAAAGCGAGGTATCTTCATTGACGGGGTTTTTTACCAACACGCCTTGCAATGATGCCTTATTGGGGTGTTTGGCAATCGTATCTGCCAACTCTTGCACGGCAATAGGATTGGCTGTGGTACGCGCACCTAACCATAGATAGTCAATACCTGCATTGAGTGCCTGCTCGGCGTGTTGCGGGGTTGCAACCTCGGTCGCCACAGGCAGGTGGTAAGTGTTTTTGACCTCCTGCAACCAAGTTAGAGCCTCCGTGCCGATGCCTTGAAAGGTATGCGGATTGGTGCGCGGTTTCCATACCCCGGCACGGAAAATAACCGCATAATCGGGGCATTGCGCCACAATCTGCTGCGCCGTCAGCAGCACCTGCTCACGGCTCTCGGCAGCACAAGGTCCGACTATAAAAATAGGCGTATCAGCGAGAGACATAGCATCAATCAGCGTAAGTTGCCAGGGTATTGCGTAGGACTTGTAACTCGTCTTGCGAGAAGGATAAGCGGTTGATAGCCTGCAGGTTGTTATCCAACTGTGCCACGCTGCTGGCACCGATGATCACGCTCGTTACGCCCTCGTGGCTAAGCAACCATGCCAATGCCATCTGCGACAGCGATTGTCCGCGCTGTTGCGCTATCTCGTTTAGTGCGCAAGTACGAACTAAGACCTGCTCGGTAATCTGCGCTTTGTGCAAGAAAACCTCTTTGGTGGCGCGGCTTCCGGCGGGAATACCATGCAAGTAGCGGTCGGTGAGCAGACCCTGCGCTAAGGGAGAGAAGCAGATAAAACCCGAACCGAAACTCTTGGCTACAGGCAAGTTGGTTTGCAGCGTGTCCTCAAAAAGCATATTGGCTTTGTACTGACTGATGACGCACGGCACATGCGCTTCGCTCAGATAGCGATAGCATTCTGCCTGTTTATCTGCGGGATAATTGCTGATACCTACATACAAAGCCTTGCCCGAACGGACAATATCCACCAGGGCTTGCATCGTCTCCTCGATGGGCGTGTGCGGGTCGTAGCGGTGGGAATAGAAAATATCGAAATAGTCCAACCCCGTGCGATGCAGACTCTGGTCGCAAGAAGCAATCAGATACTTGCGCGAACCGCCATCGCCATAAGGGCCGTCCCACATCGTGTAGCCTGCTTTCGACGAGATAATCATCTCATCTCTGTGGGCAGACAGGTCCTCACGCAACACCCTGCCGAAGGTGAGTTCAGCCGTCCCCGGTTCGGGACCGTAGTTGTTGGCAAGGTCAAAGTGGGTGATGCCCTGTTCCCACGCCCGCAGGAGCATCGCCCGAGCGTTGTCAAACGAATCGACACTGCCGAAGTTATGCCATAGTCCGAGCGAGATGAGCGGCAGTTGAAGTCCGCTATTGCCTGAGTATCTGTATTCCATATTCGTTTTCTTAGTCTTGCTCTGTTTATTGTATCGTTACCATAGTTGCCCCAAAGCCGTACTGTGCAAACGAGGCATCTTGGTATGGACAAGCGGGGTAATCGCGATTGAGTGCGGAGGCAATGGCATTCTTTAGGATACCCTCGCCTCGGCCGTGGATAAAGACAATCTTTTTGCCCTTGTTGCGGATATTCTCTCGCATAACGCGCTGAAATACATTTAGTTGTAAGTTTAGCATCTCGGTGCGAGGAATATCGCGCCAATGCTCGGTGAGTACTCCGATATGCAAGTCCACCTCTAAGATATCTTCTTTCTTGGCTTCCTTCTTGCCATTGGCTTTCTTTTCGCTTTCGGAAACGATATGCGTTTCACCTTTGGTTTTTGCTTTGATGTCGCCGGGCGTGGGCGTGTTGCTTGCTGACGCAATATGTGCGGGTTCGCCGGTGGCAATCGGCACAATCTGCGAGAGCGGGGTCGGCAGTTCAAAGCCGTCCTCGTCCTCTACATAGACCAATTGGCTTTTTGTATCGATACGCGACACCTTTCCCCCGCCTACGCTATCGAGAAAACGCACCTCGTCCCCGATATGTATATCCTCTATCTGCTGCATTGTAATAGACAGATTTATAGATGTTTACATTACGATGTTTACGATACGACCGGGAACGACAATCACTTTCTTCGGTGCTGCACCATTGAGTTGTTTGGCGGTTTGCGGGTCGCTCATCACGATTTTCTCCACCTCATCTTTGGGCGTGTCCTTGGCTACCTCGATGGTGAAACGCACTTTGCCGTTGAACTGCACAGGATATTTCTGTGTGTTCTCTGCCAAGTACGCCTCGTTGCATTCGGGCCATTCGGCGTCGCATACCGTGGTGGTATGTCCGCAGCGATGCCATGCCTCCTCAGCGATATGCGGAGCGTAGGGAGCCAGCAGAATGGCAAAGACCTCCAGCACAGCGCGTTTGTTGCAATGCAGTGCCGAGAGTTCGTTCTGCGCAATCATAAACGCAGGGATTGAAGTGTTGAACGAGAAGTTCTCGATGTCCCAAGTGATTTTCTTTATCAGTTTGTGCAGGCTGCGCAGTTCGTCCGCCGTAGGAGCATCATCGCTGAGGTTCTCGTACATGTTCCACAAGCGTTTCAAGAAGCGGTGCACACCGTCGATACCGTTGGTGTCCCAAGGTTTCGACATCTCTAGCGGGCCGAGGAACATCTCGTACAGGCGCAGTGTATCAGCACCGTATTTAGCCACCACATCATCGGGATTGACCACATTGAACATCGACTTCGACATCTTCTCAATAGCCCATCCGCAGCGGTATTGCCCGTCTTCAAGCACAAACTCAGCGTCCTTGAACTCCGGTATCCATGCACGGAAGGCATCGATGTCGAGAATGTCGTTGCTCACGATGTTTACATTCACATGTATCGGCTGCACCTTGTCTTTGTACTCGGGCGTGTTGATAAGCCCAAACGAGACATAAGTGTTCTGACTGCCGATGAGGCGATAGACGAAGTTCGACCGCCCCTGAATCATGCCTTGGTTGATGAGTTTCTTAAACGGTTCGTCCTCGCAGATATAGCCCAGGTCGTAAAGGAACTTGTTCCAGAACCTGCTATATATAAGGTGTCCCGTAGCATGCTCCGTTCCGCCGAGGTACAAGTCCACTTGACGCCAATAGTCGTTCGCCTCTTTGCCGACGAGGGCTTGGTCGTTGTGGTTGTCCATATAGCGGAGGTAGTATGCCGACGACCCTGCAAAACCGGGCATCGTGCAGAGTTCGAGCGGGAAGATGGTCTTATCATCGATGAGCGATTTATCTACCACCTTTCTATTCTGCTCATCCCATGCCCAGCACTGTGCATTGCCCAGCGGCGGTTCGCCCGTAGTGGTAGGCTTGAAGTTGCTCACCTCGGGCAACAGCAACGGCAGACACTCCTCCGGCAGCGTATAGGGCATACCGTGTTTGTAGTAGATGGGGAAGGGTTCACCCCAATAGCGTTGGCGACTGAACACCGCATCACGCAGACGATAGTTGACCTTGACACGACCGATACCCGTGTTGGTGATGTACTCTTTCATCTTCGCAATCGCCTCTTTCACTTGCAGACCGTTCAAGAAACCGGAGTTAATCATCACGCCCTCTTTGGCGTCGAAACTCTGCTCGCTGACGTCGGCACCCTCAATCAGAGGCACGATAGGCAGGTTGAAATGCTTGGCGAAAGCATAGTCGCGACTATCGTGCGCCGGCACTGCCATAATGGCTCCCGTGCCGTAACCTGCTAATACATAGTCGCTTATGTAGATAGGTATCTCGGCTTGTGTGAGCGGGTTGATGGCATACGAACCCGTGAATACACCCGTTACTCGGCGGTCGGAGATACGCTCGCGCTCCGTGCGGTGTTTCACCATATCGAGGTATGCTTCCACTTCGGCTTTCTGCTCGGGCATAACCACATGTGATACATACTCGCTCTCGGGGGCCAACACCATAAAAGTAACACCAAACACCGTGTCGGCGCGGGTGGTGAAGATAGTGAACGGTTCGTCCTGCCCTTTGATAGCAAACTGCATCTCTGCACCCTCGCTGCGCCCAATCCAGTTGCGTTGGGTCTCTTTGAGGCTGTCGGTCCAATCGATACGCTCCAGCCCCTCCAACAGACGAGGTGCATACGCACTGACGCGCAAGTTCCACTGGCGCATCACGCGTTGTTCCACAGGATAACCGCCACGCACACTCAAACCTTCGCTGACCTCATCATTTGCCAACACGCAACCCAAGGCAGGGCACCAGTTCACCTTCGTATCTGCCAAGTAGGCGATACGGTAGTGCATCAGTCGCTCTTGTTGCTCTTGCTCGCTCAGGGTAGCCCAAGTGGGGTCGTTCTGCTCCCAACGCTCGATAAGGCGGGCGATAGGTTGCGCTTTCTGCAAGGTGGTGTCGTAGTAGGAGTGGAACATCTGCACGAATGCCCACTGTGTCCAGCGGTAGAACGAAGGGTCGCAAGTCTTTACTTCGCGATCCCAATCGTAGCAGAAGCCTATCTTACGCAACTGCTCCACATAGTGCGCGATGTTCGCCATCGTGGTCTTCTCGGGGTGTTGCCCTGTCTGAATAGCGTACTGCTCAGCGGGCAACCCATACGAGTCGAAACCCATCGGGTGCAACACATTGAAACCTTTCAGACGCTTGTAGCGACTGTAGATATCGCTGGCGATATAGCCGAGCGGGTGCCCCACATGCAGTCCCGCCCCGCTCGGGTAAGGGAACATATCCAGCACATAGTAGTGCGGCTTGTCGCTATGATTGCTGACTTTGTATGTACCTTCTTTTTCCCATTGAGATTGCCATTTCCGTTCAATCTCCGTAAAGTTGTAGTCCATTGTTGTATTGGTTGTTTGTACTCGATGTATTTCGTTTTTCTATTTTGTGCGACTGTCAGGTTGCTACTTTTGATGGCTGATTTCTTGCCCTACAGTATTGTAGTGCACTCCCTCTTTGAGGATTACGATTTGACCATTTTCCATCATCTTGGATACGGCATTTGCTTTATTGACCTCTACATCCGAAAGGGCGGTTGTCGAACTATAGTCTATTTGTACACTTACAATCATACCATACATGTTAAAGTCCTCGCCCATTTGCACATAGGAGTTGAGAGCATAACCAACGATAGGGTCGACTCCTGCATGACTATATTTGGCATCATTGGCACAAAACACTGTGATACCAGTGATAGTAATATCCTGGTCTGCAGTTGCAGTAAGCGTAAATTTACCACCATTACCATTCACGGATAGATACTTGTCGCAATTTATCCAAGTATCTTCTTGATTTTCAAGTTGAACACTTATGGGTGTGCTTTCGCTTGTAGTGGCACTA
Organism: uncultured Bacteroidales bacterium; assembly: GCA_900542355.1. Taxonomy (GTDB): domain Bacteria; phylum Bacteroidota; class Bacteroidia; order Bacteroidales; family Paludibacteraceae; genus Colicola. Next base: position 25,609 of record UQNE01000004.1, read on the forward strand.
ATGACCTTTGTTCCATAACCCGAAAAATCGTTATGGGAGAATGACACCTGTTCTGCAAAAATAGAACTTGCAACCATCACTGCGATAGTAATGACAACAAAAACTTTTTTCATATTGTTCTGTGAGTTAATGTTCTATCAAATGCACATTATCTTTTTGCCTGTGGCAGTAGTCAAGCAATCCTTGACAACTGATTTCTTATATCTTACAGTAACTTTTTCACTTGCTCATAGACATTTTGGGCGGTGAAGCCGAGTTTCTCGTCGAGGACTTTGTAGGGGGCGGAGAAGCCGAAACTGGGTAAGCCCCAGATGCTGCCGTTCTCGCCAACGAGGCCTTCGAGGGTACATGGCAGACCGGCAGTCAAACCGAAACGCACGATGCCTTGGGGCAGTACTTCGGCTTGATACTCAGCACTCTGCTGACGGAAGAGACCTTCGCTCGGAACGCTGACGATTTGCAGGCGGATGCCCTCTGCGCGGAGAAGTTCGGCACCTGCCATGAGGGTGCTGACTTCGCTACCCGATGCCAACATCACCACTTGCGGGTTCTCATCTTTGCTGACGATATAGGCTCCGCGGCGGAAACCTTCGAGGTTGGTATTGGGTACAGGCGCAATGTCTTGTCGGCTGAGAATCAGTGCCGTAGGTGTAGCGGTGTTCTCCATAGCCAAACGCCAAGCCATAGTGGTCTCTTCGGCATCGGCGGGGCGCAGAACTAACATTGACGGCTTGCCCGAGTGATTGTGCAGTTTCTCCATTAGGCGTATCTGCGCCTCTTGCTCCACAGGTTCGTGGGTAGGTCCGTCCTCGCCTACGCGGAATGCGTCGTGGCTCCAGATAAACTTAACCGGTATCTCCATCAACGCCGCCATACGCACGGCGGGTTTCATATAATCGCTGAAGACAAAGAAAGTACCGCACGCGGGGATGATACCTCCGTGGAGTGCCATACCGATACAAACGCAAGCCATAGTCAGTTCGCTCACGCCTGCTTGCAAGAACTGACCGGTGAAGTCGCCGCGATGAATGGCGTGGGTCTTTTTGAGGAATCCGTCGGTCTTGTCCGAGTTGCTCAGGTCGGCAGACGAAACAATCATATTGCCTACATGCTCAGCCAAATAGCCCAACACGGTGGCCGATGCATTGCGGGTAGCCGCACCTTGCTTTTGCACTATCTCGCTCCAGTCGATACACGGTACTTCGCCGCTCATAAAGGTTTCGTACTCGTTGGCAGCCAGCGGGTTAGCCTGTTTCCACTCGTAGTACTGCTCGTAGCGTTGGTTGGCAATCTCGCGCAGTTGTGCCGCACGCGCATCGTACATCTCTTGTACCTCGGGGAAGATAGCAAACGGGTTCTCGGGGTCGCCGCCAAGGTGCTTGACTGTAGCCTCAAACGATGCGCCCGACTTGCTCAACGGCTGTCCGTGGGTCGAGCATTTGCCCTCGAAGTTAGCCCCGTCGGCGGTAACGCAACCTTTGCCCATCGTGGTATGTCCGATGATTAGGCTCGGGCGTTGTTGCTCGGCTTTTGCGCGGGTCAGTGCCTCGCGGATAGCGTCGGGGTCATTGCCCTGAATCTCTTGTACGAACCAACCCCATGCCTCGTATTTGGCTGCTACATTCTCTGCCGTAACCTCGCGACAGTCGGTGGATAGTTGCACCTCGTTGGAGTCGTAGAACATAATCAGGTTGTCCAATCCGAGGAAGCCTGCCATACGCCCTGCGCCTTGCGAAATCTCCTCTTGCACACCGCCATCGGAGATAAAAGTGTAAATTGTCGGGTTGTGGATTGCTCCGTAGCGTGCATTCATCCATTTGGCAGCGATAGCAGCACCTACGGCGAAGGTATGCCCTTGTCCGAGAGGACCTGAGGTGTTCTCAATGCCGTGTTGCAGGTCGCGCTCGGGGTGCCCCGGCGTTACGCTGCCCCATCGGCGAAGCGTCTGCAGGTCTGCCATCGAGTACTTGCCCGCCATACACAACTGTGCATAGAGCATAGGTGCCATGTGTCCGGGGTCGAGGAAGAAGCGGTCGCGTGCTTCCCACTCGGGATTCTCGGGGTCGTATTCCAAGAACTCAGAATAGAGCACATTGATAAAATCCGCGCCACCCATAGCACCGCCCGGGTGTCCGCTTTTTGCTTTTTCTACCATTGCAGCAGCCAATATACGGATGTTATCTGCCGCCCGATTCATAAGTTGTGTTGTATTCATATCCTCTTTGTTTAGGGGTTAGTGATTTTCGGTTTTTGGGTGTGGTGCATTGGCTTTGCGCCTGCATACACCTTGAATAAGATAGGGAATTATTTCAGCGTTACTGCTTTTACCAGCGAGTTGTCGTGTTTCATCTCGCGCAGGATCTCGTTTAAGATTCCGTTGATAAACAGGTAACTCTTCTCGCCCGAGTACTCTTTGCCCAACTCGATGTACTCGTTGAGCGACACTTCTAATGCGATGTTGGGGAAATTGAGAATCTCAGCCAGTGCCACCTCAAGGATGATTCGGTCCATATAGGCGATACGGTCGGCATCCCAGTTCTTGAGGTGTGCGTTGATCAATTGCTCGTACTCCTCATGGCCTTGAACGGCATAGCGCAGCAAGTCGTTGGCAAAGCGCAATTCTTCTTCTTTGTCGAACATCGGCAGCAGTTCTTGGTCGGGGGTAGAATATTCTTTGAAGCGTTTGATGGTTTTGATTACATAACTCAAAACGATATCCACATCGGTTGTCCAGTTGGCACCATCTAACGCCACTTCCATAGCATCGAGTGCATCGATAAACGCTTCGTTGCCGGGGATGATGGTTTCAAAAATCTTGCGCCAGATTTTCTTGTCGTCTTCGTAGGTGCAATCGGGTGCCGACATATACTCTCGGTAGAGGTTGCTTTCGAGCAGTTGGCGGTGGATAGCCGTAGTGGCGCACATACCGGCATTCCAGTCAAGATGGTTCTCGTCCAGCCAGTTGCGCAATGCACGGTTGTCGAACAACTGTTGCGCCAATCGGTTGTGTACAAAACGACGATTAGGAACATACTCTTTGTGCAACACTTTCGCACGCCCTTCCGCCTGCTGTATCTGCGACTCCGCATAACTCGTCAGTTCATTCACAAAGTCGAGCAACACCATGTACAGGTCGTAGGTGTTGGCAAAACTCTTTTGCAACTCTTTCTGTGCGGTGAGCAATGTCTTGTCTCCGTCTTGATAGTAGGCGAATAGCGTCTGTACGATACGCGTTCGCACCAATGTTCTGTTGATCATTCTTTTATTTTTACTTTCTCGTGATGTGCATGTAGCCGCCTCCGCAGCCTATCGCACAAATTATCCGCAAAATTACACAAAAATTTTGTACTATGCAAAAAAAGCAGTAATTTTGCAGCCGATAATTTCAATACTAACTATTCAAAGATGGAAAATCGTAGATTTGAAGACAGAAAAGAACCGGAGATTGTTTACTCTCGTTCTGTGAAGGCGGGGAAGCGCATCTACTATTTAGATGTACGCAAAGCGCGTAATGAGGATTTGTATCTCTGCATTACAGAGAGCAAGAAGAAAGCCGCAGGCGAAACTGAGGTTCCACAGTTTGAGAAACATAAATTGTTCCTCTACAAAGAGGATTTTGCTCACTTTACCGAGGGACTACAAGATGTAATCAACTATATCCAAGAGCAACTCGGCACCATAGAGGAGCGTCAGGAGTGGACTCCCGAGCAGAGCAACGAAGCACCTGCTGCCGCTGAAGAGACCGCAGAGGAGAGTGCTACCGCTGAGACCAAGAAGAAGGGGTTGTTCGGTTTCCTCAAAAAAGACTAATCGATATAGCGTTTCTTATTTTTTAGGGGATTGCTATCTGCCCAAGGGCTGCCTGACAAGTGTCGGGCGGCCTTTTTGGTGTAATGCATAATGATAAATGCATAATGCACAATGCATAATGTGAGGGAGAAAGGGGAAATTTAGCGAGGGGATGCTAATAGAGGGCGACTTTTTTGCCTTGTGCTGTGATTAGCATTTTGAAAGCAAATCGAGTGTTTTGCTTTGCAAAATGATATTGGTTAGATTGGCTTTAGGTTTCGATGAGGTCTCGACAAGAGTTCGACTATTTCTTTAGATAATGAATTTGACAAAATGATACTAAAATGCACGATGCGCAATACATAATGCATAATGCATAATGGTTGTGGGTACTTTTTTGGGGGGGGATTTTTGGGGAGGCTATGGGAGATTTAGCGGAGAATGGCGGCGTTGAGGAGGGGGAGAGCGGCGTTGATGATGTGCTTTGCCACTGTGGATTTGGATTCGAGAGGGTAGGCGGTCTGTTCGCCGTTGGAGCGGTAGATAGTTACCTTGTTGGTGTCGCAACCAAAGCCGGCACCGGCATCTTGGAGCGAGTTGAGCACAATCATATCCAATCCCTTGGAGGTCATCTTGTGCAGGGCGTTGGCTTCCTCGTTTTGCGTCTCGAGTGCAAAGCCGATGAGCGTTTGTCGGGCTGACTTGCGTTGCCCGAGGGCTGCGGCTATGTCGGGCGTCTTTTGGAGTGTGAGGCAGAGTGTGTCTTGCCCCGCTTGTTTCTTGATTTTTTGTGTGGCGGTGTTTTGCGGAGTAAAATCGGCTACCGCAGCGCAGAGAATAGCCATATCGCAGGCGGGGAACTCCTGCACGCATGCCTCGTACATCTCTTGGGCCGAACGGATGTCGATGATACGGAGCGCGGGACTTTGCTCGAATAGTTCGATGTTGGTCGGACGATATTGCGTCGGTCCGGCTACTACCACCACTTCCGCTCCGCGGCACCGGCACTCGTGCGTCAAGGCGTAGCCCATCTTGCCTGTAGAGTAGTTGCTGATATAGCGCACGGGGTCGATCTTCTCTTGCGTGGGGCCGGCGGTGATGAGTATGCGTTTGCCGCGTAGGTCTTTGGGCGTCAGCGCATAGCCTATTGCCTCGTAGATAGCGGCGGGTTCTTGCATTCGCCCTCTGCCACTCGTACCGCAAGCCAACTCGCCCACGGCGCAATCGAGCATGGTGATGTTGTCCCACTGCGACAGCAGGCGCATAGTCTCTTGCGTGGCGGGGCAGAGATACATCTTGTCGTTCATGGCGGGAGCCACCACTACGGGTTTGCGCATTGCGCAGAAAGTGGTGGTCAGTGCATCATCGGCAATGCCGTGCGCCATCTTGCCCAATACATTGGCCGTAGCGGGAGCGATGACCATAAGGTCAGCCCAATCGGGTAGGGAGATATGCTCGGTGCTATGCTCATTGATAGCGGCAAATACATCCGAATAGACCTTGTAGCCCGAGAGGGTCTGCAAGGTCAATTCCGTAACGAACTTCAAGGCGTTCTTGGTAGTTGTTACTCGCACTTCTGCGCCCGCTTTGCGTAGCAGGCGTATCAGTTCGAGCGATTTGTAGGCTGCGATACCACCGCTGATACCTACTAATATGTGTTTGCCGGCGAGCATAAACGCACACTCGGTGCTTATTTCAGTGCATCGTCTTTGTTGCCGCTCTTGTAAACCAAGTCGTTCTCGATGAACTCCTCGGTAGCCATAAGGGTCGGTTTGGGCAGACGCTCGTAGGTACGCGAAATCTCTATTTGCTCTTGGTTCTCGTAGGTCTCGTCGAGCGAGTCTTGCTGCGGAGTAGAGAAATCTTGCAGTTTGGCGTCTAACTCTTTCTTGAGGGCTACACTGATTTGGTTCGCACGCTTAGCAATGATAGCCACGGTCTCGTACACATTGCCTACGGGCTCTACCAGTTGGTTCATGTCGCGAGTAATCGTGTTCTTGGGTGCTCTTGATTGTTTGAAATCCATATCTTTGTTGTTTTTATAAGTTTCTATTGTGTGTTGTGCATTGCGCACAAACGGTTATTCTTTGGTAATTTTTTTGATGTCTTTGAGTATCTTGTCGGCTGCCGAACGGTGTTTCGAGTCGGGGTACTCGGTGATAAAACTATAGTACTCGTCTTGCGTATCGCGTGCGCGTTCCAATTTCTTCTCCTCATACGAAATCAGCACTTGCTGGTATTTCGCTTGCAGGATGAGCCAGTTCAACTCCTCTTGATATGAGTTGCTCGGATAGGTCTTGAGTGCGTTCTTGGCTACAATCTCGCAACTCAGATAGTTGTTGCCCAAGTACGAACCGAGGTTGTAGTAGAGTTTGGCGTTGAGGTACTCTTTCTGCGCCAGTTTGTCGTACATCTCGCCCATCTCGGTGTATGCCTGTTCGGCATAAGGGCTATCGGGGTACAACTCTACGAACTCTGTAAACGACTGAATGGCTTTCTTGGTGATTTCTTGGTCGAGCCGTGCATCGGGCGAGTCTAAGTAGTAGCAATGTCCCAACTGGAAGCGTGCCTCGATGGCGTACTTGCCTTTGGGATAGTTGCGGATGTAGGCTTGGTAGTAGTCGGCAGCCGAGGTGTAGTCTTTCTGCCCCATATAACTGCGGGCTAAGTATGCCAGCACATCTTCGCTGCGCTCCGTTCCGCGGTAGTATGACGACACATCGTCGAGCAAGGTCTGTGCTTTCACATACTCTTTGTCGTTGAAATAGGACAACGCTTTTTGGTATTTCAACTCGGGGTCGGTTGATTTTAGCAACTTCTGATACTCCCCGCAGCCTGTGAGGAGTACGCTAATCAACAATATGAAAAGACACTTTTTCTTCATCTTACGAAATGAGCCTGCAAAGATACTATTTTTTTTTCGTTTACACAAATAATCAGCAATTTTCGTACCAAAAAATGGTTTATGTCCCTCTATAGATAGTGTCTTTTTGTCCTGCCCTAAGTATTTAATCCGTTGTGTGTGGGGACAAACGCTATTCATTGTTGCAACGATATACCATGGAATTGCAGACATTGAATAATACTCTTTGCTACATGGTAGGCGAGATTTACAGGTACAGCATTGCCTATCATCTTATAACCATAATCTACTTTTGAGTAGATAAAGCGGAATGAATCCGGAAAAGTCTGAATGCGTGCAACTTCTCTAACTGTCATTCGACGATATAGATATTCTTGACCAGGAACGAAAATTTGTTGATTAGGTGCGACCTTAATCATCGTTGGTGCTTGTGGGTGTAATTGACATTGTCGACCGCTTGCTTGTACTGTAAAACCAGGTTCGTCCCAACTGCGCACGCGGTTACGAGACATAAAAATGGGCGAATATGTGCCTACATAATATTCATGGTTTGGAAAAAAGCAAGCATCACCATTTGTCAGATTTTTGTCCAAGGCAGGTATAGCAGTGTATTGTAAGTCCCATATAGCATCGCGTAATGTCGGGCGTGCTTTAGTAGGTTGCGGATATTGGTAATTATAAATTTGTAAATCTTTACGGAAACCAATATAAAATACCCTGTCTCGATCTTCTGGTACATCGAAATCATTCGCATTTAGCATTTTAAGGTTAACATCGTAACCTGCTTCTGCAAAAAGTTCTAGGAAATTTGCTACTGCTTTTGAGTGGCGTTGTGCCAACATTCCCGATACATTCTCTGCAACAAAAAACAAAGGCTGCACTCTTCGTAGAATACGAATGTATTCATAAAAAAGTTGTCCCCTCGCATCTTCAATACCTTTCAGTGAGCCAGCCTCGCTCCATGATTGACAGGGCGGACCTCCTATGATACCTGCTACATGCTGTGGAAAGTTACCTTCAGATATTTGCCGAATATCACCTTCTATCAGTTTGGTATTAGGAAAATTGGCACGAAAAGTAGGACAAATATCTTTGTCAAATTCATTAGCAATGATGGTGTGAAAACCTGCATTTTCAAATCCTTTGTCCAGTCCACCTGCACCAGAAAATAGACTGATTAGATTCATAGATTCCATGGGCAGTTAATTGTAATAATAGTAATCGGAACACCAAGAAACTGAATGTCGAATTTTAGTGTCGGTTTTACATAACTCTCCGCATTGTGTATGCGAAACGAGAATGACCAACCACCATCTAAGTATAGTTCGGCAGTATTACTTTTTTGTGGAACAAAATCTAAACTTATAATGCGTGTAGGTAGTATTGCAATGGGAATATGGATAGTAGGGCATATTTGTTTTGCCGGTTGATTCAATGTCCCATGTGTGTTATAAGATTGTATCTCAGTAATATGCTTGGTATCACAACTGATGACTTTATAAAAATCATACTCGCCCAATAGATACTCAACCATTTTTGTTGGTATCTCTGGATGAGTTGTATATTGCCTTTTTATCTCATCCATAAATGCTTGAACAATAGGACGATATACATCATTGTCTTTATCTGGTAAATCCTTGAATTTTGTGTGCTTCTTGGCTTCGTCGGATAGATAAGTAAATATAGGTTTAACAGCCTTCCAATATTTTTGAGAACATGGAACACCAAACCATTTATCCCCAAAATCAATGGTAGGTGAAAGCCTGCTATGTTTCACAGCAAAATGATTATGTTTCAAACTCAGTCCAATTTCCCATGTGATATTACGACGCACAATGATAATGTCTCGGACATCACCTTCTTGACCTGCTTTGTCTGGTTGAATGTATAGTTCCAATAAATCACCCCCATCTTCGGTGATGCGTGGTTCGAGTTGAAATATATAAACGACTGCTGCTTTGGCACTAATCTTGTATATATCTTGATCCGTTTTGTCAAGTGTGTTCCAAGCATGTTGCGCAGCAAGAAAACTACTATTTTGGTCTATTTGTGCAGGGCGGAAATTGCTAATTTCCGATTGTAATGTACATAGAAAAATGTACTCGTATGCTCGCCCTTGATCATTGCTTTTTGTACTCATATTTTTTTTTCTTGCAAAGATAGTATATTTTTATTGGTATTGCAAATCTATAGTTACAAATTTTCTTGCAAAAGTCTTTTAGTATTATAGTTTTCGCATTTTAATTATAAAAGCATAAACTGCATATTGGGTTCACTATCTACACCTCTATGAGCGCCGTACAATCTTTGTAGAACTTCAGTTCGGCTTCGATGTCTTCGAGTTGGGTATAGAACTCGTCTTTCTTGTTGGCTTGCGCCATATTTAGCAAAGCAGTACCGCACATAAGGAGATAAAATCGCGCTGCAAAGATAGTGATTTTTTGTGAGTTATGCAAATAGTCGTAGAAATTTGTAATTAAGATATTATCAAACTATGTCTTATGGTAAACTGATGGCATCTATTGTCTTTCGCAGACCACAGGTAGGAGTTATCCGCTTGTATGACATTTTGCTACTGTTCCGCCTGCTTTACTGCCGTTTTGTCAAACGAACATTGAGCCGTTTTCATCGAGATCTTGTCGAGACCTCATCGAGACCTAACGACTTACTTGCCAAATAACATTCTGTCGCTTTTTAGACCTATATACTTACATTTTGTCGATACACAAACTATGTCAATACACTAACCAAACCACAACTCCCCAAAATAAACCAAGCCACAAGTCGCTTCCCTTAGCAACCTGTGGCTTGGTTAGTTAATCAGTCTTATTTGAAAGAGTATTTACATGAAAGCCCCTTCAGCAACCTGTGGCTTGGTTGGCTAACCGGCAGTATCAGTTTTCTCTGCATTCTCATCATTTGCAATACCGCTACTGCTCGCTCATTCTCTTCTTTCGGGAAAAAAAGAAATTACATGTCAATTAATGTTTTATGGTCAATCACTCGCCATTGTATACCAAAATTCCACGACAATGAAAGTTTAATGGCTTTAATGGAGTATCAATCATCATTATCGAAGCCCCCAATTATATGTCTAATTATATGGCAATTATATGTTATATCTCCGCTCTACACATCCCCTCCTTTGGAGGGGCTTGGGGAGGTCTCTTACTCTTTCCACCCATCCGAGCGCAGTACAATCGTGCTATCCCCTTGGGCCACAATCAGATAACACTCCGCATCGTCGTAGCTGTTGATCATCTCCATACCTGCATCCTCGCCCAATACCATACAGGCGGTTGCCAATGCGTCTGCACGCATACACGACGATGCTACCACCGTAGCACTCAGCAAGTTATGCTGCACCGGTTTGCCTGTGCGAGGGTCGATGGTATGGCTTCTGCGCTCGCCGCCTTCGTAGTAAAAATTGCGGTAGTTGCCCGAGGTCGCCATACAGATATCTTGCGTCTCTATCACCTCTTCCAACTCCTGTGATTGTCCGGCGGGGTCGTCTTGCGGCTTGGTGATACCTATACGCCAGGGCTTACCTTGCTTATTCACGCCCTTGGCTACCACTTCGCCGCCTATATCCACGAGGTAGTTGGTGCAACCTTTGTCGGCAAGCAAAGCAGCAATCACATCGCATGACTGCCCTTTGGCTACGGCACTGGCATCCAACATGATACGCGCATCGTCTTTGCTCACATGGTGCGCCTCGAGATGCACTTTCTCGAATCCTACCAAAGGCAACAGGCTGTCTATCTTCGCTTGCGTTACCTGCTCGCGGTTCTTGAAACCGAAGCCCCACAGGTTTACGAGCGGTGCGACGGTGATATCGAAGGCCCCTTCGCTCTCTTGGTGTACACGCGCTGCTTCCGACCACATCTGCTCGAAATAGACATCTGTGGCGGTGTCGCGGTTTTGGTTGATGTGGCTGATCACCGACTGCGGATTGAACATGCTCAGCGAGCGGTCGAATGCCTCAAAAGCCGATATGATCTCGTCTTGCAGGTCGCCTTCGGTCTCGTATTGTATGTTGTAGTAAGTGCCGAATACCTTGCCACGATTGGCAAAGTATTTGGTTGTTTGGCGCCGCATAGGCACCACTATCATCAGCAGTACGGCCGGTATCAGGCACAATGCCACTGCCAAAAGTCGTTTTTTATCCATTTTGCTGAATTCTCCATTAAAAGCCATATAAAAAGACCATGCAGACCTCCCCAAGCCCCTCCCTAGGAGAGGATGTGCACAGCGGGAACATGGGGTCTCTCCGTTAACGGTTAATTGGCAGTTAATGGCTCTGATTGTTCTCCATTATTAGAACCACAGACCCAATCCGATACAACCGTTCAGGCGTTGTTTGTACAGTTTGTCGTCACCTGCTGCATTGATGAAGACATTGTCTTTGTTGACCTTGTAGGTGTTGATACTGCCTTGTGCGAAGATAGAAATCTCGCAGATATCGCCTATCGAGAAAGGCTTCTCTATGCGTCCGCTTACATTGTTCACCGCAAAACCGCCTTCATAATCGGTGTAGGTGCTCTTCCATGGCGTCATACCTACTTGCAGACCGAGGGTGATGTCGAAGGGCAGAGTGAAGTCGTAACCCACCTCGATATACGATGAGTAAGCGCGTTTCCAGTCGCCCGCCTCGGTCTCGTAGCAGTCGGCACCGGCAATCATCGTGTACCAGTTGACATAAAGCCCTGCAGCCGTCAGGTCGCCGAAGTTGTAGCCTATCTGCACCTCGGTCTGACTGCTATTCTCTGCGGCTGTAGCAAGGTCTTTGCCCCAGTTGAAGAAATTGGTCTTGTCGCAGTAGTAATAGTGGGTTGCTCCTACGGTTAAGCCATAGAAAGTGAACGATGCCATGATGTCCACCTCGGGTACGAAGTAAGTACCTGCTGCGTCTTCGGTCTCTTTCTTAAACTTCCAGTCGCTTGAACCTACGCTTGCCCATGCACCGATACGGAAAGCGGTATGCTCGCTATCCCAGCCGACAAGAACCTCGGGTTGGAGGCTTAAACCGCCGTTGTACTGACCGCGCCACAAGTATGCACTGGTCAATTCGGCTCCTGCCTCATACGCAAACGACACTTTTTGTGCCATTACAGCGGTAGTCATTACCACCGCCAACAGACTAACTAATACCTTTTTCATTTTGTTTGTTTTATTGAGAAATTGATTGATTGTTTTTCTTGTACTGCCACGCTACACCAAAGGTGAGGTTAGCATTGAGCCGCTGTTGCCCCGGGTGGCGCACATCCCAAAAGATATACTCTTTGTTCACCCTCCAAGGGTTGAACATCACCTCTCCGCCGAGGTTCAGTACACATTGCTTCACCTGCCATTGCTTGCTCAGCGCCACATCTATGTTCACCACTGCAAAATCGCCCTCAAAACCGGTGTACAGACTGCGCCACGGCGTCATCCCCACAGCCAAACAAAGCCCCATTTGATAGGGTAGGGCAAAGGTGTATTTTACCTCTAAGTAACTCGACCATGCCCGCTGCAATGTTCCCTTGGCATCGATGTATCCGTCGCGCCCCGCAAGGCGTGTACACCATAGGATACTCAGCGGAATCTTGCTGCTTACGGTATATCGCGCCCGCAGTTCGCTTGTGTTGCCCGACTGCCCGGGAGCCGCATTGGCATAGCGGAAAAAAGGTGTGCCGTCGAAATAGTGCATGTGGAGCCAATAGAGTTGCAGCCCCCATCGGTCGAAGCCCACGGCAATATCCACTTCGGGATTGAACCCGCTAAAAACCCAGTCGGTTGCGCCGACATTCCACCACATATCGGCAAATAGTCCTTCGTAGTTGACCCGTGCTGAGGCTTGCAGGCTCAATCCGCCTACATACTGCCCGCGCCAGATATAGTTTGCCACTATATTCGCATCTGCGCTGCAAGTGAGCCCTATTCGCTTCGGGTAATCGTCTAACCAACGCGTTTTCTCTTTCGTTGGTGCGATGGCGGTGGTGTCAGTATTCTCTTTCGTTGGTGCGATGGCGGTGGTGTCGGTATTCTCTTTTGTTGGTGCGATAGCGGTGCTATCAATCTTATTCTCCGTTGCCTCGCTTTTGGCAACGAAAAAAGGCATTACCCCGACGCACAGCGTCAGAGCAAATGCCTTCCATTTATTCCAAATGGCGTTTGCCACTTTCGTCACAAGCCTTTCTGTGCAGCCCACGCAATGCGGAGAGCCACCTCCAAAATGCGTGTGTCGCTCAACTCTACAATACCGCCCTCCGGGCCGGGCTCGATGTGGTAACCGCTTGCCGTGCCTTCTGCGTTGAAATAGGCTCTCACTGCGTCGGCAGTGATACCCAACTCGTTGGCAATGGCATCCATACTGCCGTGGGGCAGACTATCTTTCACTTCACGAAGACGATTAAATGTAGTACGAATCATAATTGTGTGTTTTATAGGTTAATTTAATGTTATTTCCTATTTGTTTGACAGTTGGTCGTCGTTGTCCGCTATGGCGTTTTTTATAGCACCTGCGCCTTACTCTACTTGCGTTCGCCTTTCGGATACCTCCATTGCAAGTGTGCTTTCTCAACTACGACGGTGCAAAGGTAGTGAAAAGAAATGATATATCAAAATAATTTGCCAAAATATCGCATAAAAATCGCACCCCTCTTTTGTACTGCCAAATTGTTTGTCTGAATAGAGATGTTTTGCAACATATAAATATCTGATTCTTTAGTTTTTCTATAGTGATAAGTACATTATAACTACTCAAAAATCGTGAAATAAGTGCATTAGATTTGCGTAACTCAAAAATAAACGGGGTCTCCCCGTTTCTATGCTGTATGAACGCCGTTTTGATGGCTTTTTAACGAACGAATAAACATTTGCTTACACGGAGACCCCCCGCACCGTTCCTTCTTGGAGCAGTGCGGGGGCTCTTATTATTACGCCTTGCGGCTCGTATTACTTCTGTGCGGACTTATCCTCCGACTCCTCGTTGAAAGGTTCCCACGAGGTCTGGAGCATACGCTGGTAACTGCGGTAACGCCATTGCGCATTGTCGCGAGCAGCCTTGAAGAGGTCTGCGGCCTCGGTCGGGTACTGCTTCATCACAGAAGCGAAACGAACCTCGCCCTTCAGGTAGTCCTCAAACTTATCCCATTGCGGCTCTTTGGAGTCAAGCGAGAACGGATTCTTACCCTCGTTCTCCAACTCGGGGTTGTAACGCCACAGGTGCCAGTAACCGCATTCTACGGCTTTTGCCTCCTCGGCTTGGCTCTTACCCATACCGGCTTTCAGACCGTGGTTGATACACGGAGCGTAAGCGATGATGAGCGATGGTCCTGGATATGCCTCAGCCTCGCGGATAGCCTTAAGGGTCTGTGCTTGGTCTGCGCCCATAGCAATTTGTGCTACATAGACATAACCATAAGTGGTAGCAATCATACCCAGGTCTTTCTTGCGTACGCGTTTACCCATAGCGGCAAACTTAGCAATAGCACCCAGCGGGGTAGATTTACTAGCCTGGCCACCGGTGTTGGAGTAAACCTCGGTATCCAATACCAAGATATTGACATCCTCACCCGAAGCGATCACATGATCCAATCCTCCGTATCCGATATCGTACGAAGCACCGTCGCCGCCGATGATCCACTGGCTGCGTTTTACGATGTGGTCTTTGTACTTCAGAATTTCCTTGCAGGTGTCGCAACCGCAAGCCTCCATAGCAGCCACCATCGGCTCATAGAGACGCTTGGTAACCTCTGCGCTCTGTTGGTTGTCGAGCCACTCTTTGAACATGGCCTTCAGTTCATCGCTGCAGCAGGTGCACTCTTGTGCTTTGGTCATCAGCGATGCCAAACGCTCACGCATTTTGCGGTGTGCAATCTGCATACCCAGACCATATTCGCAGAAGTCCTCAAACAGCGAGTTCGACCATGCGGGACCTTGACCCTTCTCGTTGGTGGTGTAAGGTGTAGAAGGTACACTACCCGAGTAGATAGAGGTACAACCCGTTGCGTTAGCCGCAATCTCACGATCGCCAAAGAGTTGGCTGATCAGTTTCAAGTACGGAGTCTCACCGCAACCCGAGCAAGCACCCGAGAACTCAAACAACGGAGTAGCGAACTGGCTGTTCTTTACATTCGATTGGATGTCAACCAAGTGCTGTTTCGACGAAACATTCTTTACGCAGTAGTTCCAGTTGTCTGCCTCTGCCTCTTGTCCCTCCAGGGGAACCATAGCCAATGCCTTGCCCAATTTCGGGTTGCCCGGACATACATCCACGCAGTTGCCGCAACCAAGGCAGTCCATTACGCCTACTTGCATACGGAAATGCATACCCTTCAATGCGGCAGGAGCCTTCATCTCGCGAGTAGCGGCGTTCAAGCCCTTCACTTCCTCCTCGTCCATTACGAACGGACGGATACATGCGTGAGGACATACATAAGCACACTTGTTACACTCGATACAGTTCTCTGCCGTCCATACCGGTACGAATGCCGATACACCGCGTTTCTCGTACTTAGCCGTGCCGGCAGGCCAAGTACCATCCTCAATACCCTTGAAGGCAGATACAGGCAGCAAGTCGCCGTCCTGACCGTTGATAGGACGAACTACATTGGTTACGAACTCGGGTTCGTCGCCATAGTTAGGCTTCTCGTCAGCACCGAGGTTGGACCATGCGGGGTCGATCTCCAACAGGTGATACTCACCACCGCGATCTACGGCTGCGTAGTTCTTGTTGACTACATCCTCACCCTTCTTACCATACGATTTTACGATGAAGTGCTTCATCTCCTCTACGGCTTTCTCTACAGGGATAACGCCCGTGATACGGAAGAATGCCGATTGGAGAATGGTGTTTGTACGGTTGCCCAAACCAATCTCTTGCGCAATCTTCGTAGCGTTGATATAGTAAACCTTGATATCGTTGTCTGCAAAGTATTTCTTTACTTTGTTCGGCAGGTTCTTTGCCAGTTCGTCGCCCTCCCAGATAGTATTCAAGAGGAAGGTACCACCCTTCTGCAAACCGCGGGTAACATCATACATGTGCAGGTAAGCCTGTACATGGCATGCCACAAAGTTAGGCGTGGTTACGAGGTAAGTAGAGTGGATAGGTTCATCGCCGAAACGCAAGTGCGAGCAGGTGAAACCGCCCGATTTCTTCGAGTCGTAGGAGAAGTATGCCTGGCAGTATTTGTCGGTGGTATCACCGATAATCTTTACCGAGTTCTTGTTAGCCCCCACAGTACCGTCAGCGCCCAAGCCATAGAACTTAGCCTGGAACATACCCTTACCGCCCATGGCAATCTCCTCGCCTACGGGCAGCGATGTGAAGGTTACATCATCGTTGATACCTACGGTGAAGTGGTTCTTAGGCTGCGGCAAAGCGAGGTTCTCATATACAGCCAACATCTGTGCAGGGGTGGTATCGTTGGAGCCCAAGCCGTAGCGACCGCCTACTACCAAGATATTGTTCAATCCCAGTTCGTCCAATGCGTCTTTTACATCCAAGTACAGCGGTTCGCCGTTTGCACCCGGCTCTTTCGTGCGGTCAAGCACGCAGATACGCTTGGTAGATGCGGGGATAGCCTCTTTCAAGTACTTCAGGCTGAAGGGACGATAGAGGTGTACATTGATCATACCCAGTTTGTTGTTGCCCTTAGCAGCCTCGTAGTCGATTACCTCGCGGATAGCCTCGCAAGCCGAACCCATGCAGATGATGATGTTCTCTGCATCGGCTGCACCATAGTAGTTGAACGGACGGTATTTGCGGCCGGTGATCTCGGAGATCTTATCCATATAGTCGCTTACGATGTCGGCTACATTATTATAATAGGTGTTGCAACTCTCGCGGTGAGTGAAGAATACATCGGGGTTCTCAGCCATACCGCGCATTACGGGGCGCATAGGCGACAACGCACGCTCGCGGAACTCTTGGAGAGCCTCCATATCTACCAGCGGACGCAGGTCTTCCATATCTACCACCTCTATCTTCTGATACTCGTGGCTCGTGCGGAAACCGTCGAAGAAGTTCAAGAACGGTACACGGCTCTTGATAGTGCTGAGGTGTGCTACACCTGCCAAATCCATTACCTCTTGTACGCTGCCTTCTGCCAACATAGCAAAACCGGTCTGACGGCATGCCATCACATCTTGGTGGTCACCGAAGATACAGAGCACATGGCTTGCCAAGGTACGAGCAGATACATGGAATACGGTAGGAATCAATTCGCCCGCAATCTTGTACATGTTCGGGATCATCAGAAGCAAACCCTGCGAAGCGGTAAAGGTAGTGGTCAGAGCACCGGCATTCAGCGAACCGTGTACTGCACCTGCAGCACCGCCCTCCGATTGCATCTCTTGTACCATCACCGTCTCACCGAACATGTTCTTGCGCCCGGCAGCAGCCCACTCGTCTACATTCTCTGCCATAGGCGAAGATGGCGTGATAGGATAGATAGCCGCAACCTCGGTGAACATATACGCGATATGTGCCGCTGCTGCGTTTCCATCACAAGTCATAAACTTTTTTTCTTTCATCTTTTTTGTTTTTAGTTTATTGAGTTGATTTATTGTAGTATCATTTCTGATATTGTGTTCTTAATCAGTGGTTGCAAGAATAGCCTCTACTTGCCTAATGCGGCAGTAAGTCCGCTAATTTTTGCCATTCTCAATTATGCATTGTGCATTATGCATTCTTCATTATGCATTAGTATAGGAATCCCAATAGCCACAGCGGTATCAAGTTTCCTTTTCCGGTCTCTAAGTTGCCTACGGCGCACGGGCGGATACTCTCTCTTTGCGGTACTTCGGCTTTTACATCGAAGTAGTACTTCCCATCTACGATAAACATCGCATTGCGCTCCGTAGCGTTCACCTTATGCCCGCCGTGCAGACTGCAATAGAAGCAGGTCTCGTACACATCTTGCATTGGCAGTTCGCGCGTAGCAATCATATAAGCAATGTTGCTGTTCTGCATATACACTTTCGACGGCTTCATCGGGAACTGCTTGCCTTCCATATAGAGCAGGTTGAGCAGTCGTGCATCTTTTAGATACTTGATGTAGTTCATCGTCGTTGCACGCGACAGGTCGATCTCGTCGGATATATTGCTGACATTCAGCGAACAAGGCGTCTCTTTGAGCATGATGTATAGCAGTCGCCGTAGTTTGGGTAGGCAGGCTACATCTATCTGCTTGATCATCAGCACATCTACCTCGAGCATCATATTCATCGTCTTGAGCAAGTCCTCTTCAAAGTTCTTGCGCTCCAAGTACGAGGGGTAGTAGCCATGCTCCAAATAGTCGTTGAAGTACTCCAACGGATGGACATGTTCGCATATCTCTCGTGCTATCGAGGCGTGGCTGTGCAGTATATCCTCCAGCGTATATGGCTTGAGAGTCAGCCCTGTTTGCAGGTTCAGATACTCTCTGAACGAGAACCCGCGCAGGTTGTACATCTTGACGATGTCTGCTATGTCTTTGTTGTCCTCTATGAGTCGCATCACGGGCGAGGCGGAGAAGACAATATGCAAGTCTTTATACTTCTCGTAGCATTTCTTCAGTTCGCGCGACCAGTTGGGGTACTTGAACATTTGGTCAAGCAGGAGCGTATGACCGCCCGCCTTCACAAACGCACCCGCAAACTCTACCAGCGAATGCTCCGTGAAATAGAAGTTGTTGAAGTTGATATACAAGCACGAGTGTCGCACTTCGTTCTTACGCCTCTTGGCATTCAAGTCCGGATACAGCGGCTTTTCCTTGCTCTCTATCTCTTTGGCACGAGCCAATAGAAAATCGGTCTTACCCACGCCGCGTCCGCCTTTGATGGCTATCAAACGGTCGTTCCAGTCAATCTCATCCATCAGCAACCGACGGATGGGCATCTCCGAATGCTCCACCAGGTAGTCGTGTATGCGGAAAAAGGCTTCTAACATAGTTCGTTCTATTCGCAGGTTATGGTCTTTTGGGTTTTAGAATGGCTCTCATACCCTTATGTGGGGCTTTTAGAAACCGCCATTCTATTTCACGCTGCAAAATTACTATAAATAATCCAAATTTGCAATATCTACTTTGCATTTCCGTCAATTTTTCTACTTATTTTCCTTTCTTTACCTGCTGCACATTGTGCGCAATGAGAACCGGCTGCCGCATAGAGAGGATAGTTGGCTTGGCAAGTCTGCTGTAGGGACACTTCGCGGGTGGAGTGTATGTGTGGAGTCGATTGGTTGATGGGTAGTTGAAATAGTTGATTGGTTGATGCGTTGATGGGTTGCCGGGTATAGTTTGAGTATGGTGGGGCGTGTTAAAAGATGTATAAAAGTGTTATAAATGTGGAGTTATCTACCGTATATCTACCGTATATCTACCGTATATGTACCGTATATGTACCGTATATGTACCGTGTATAATCCGTCATAATCGGTACCAAGATGCGGAGTGTGTCGTCCTGAAAAAGAGCGCTTTGCTCAATGCGTAATTCAATGCATAACGAAGAATGCATAATGCACAATGAAGAATGCGTAATTCAATGCATAATGTAGAATGCATAATGGGGTGTAAAATTACAAAAATGTGTGTAGATATTGCGTATAAGCGATTTTTTTAGTAACTTTGCAGCGTATTTTTAAGGTGCGGGAGTATGCTGTTTTGCGAGGTGTGGCGTTCTGCTACATTGATTGCGGGTGTATGGCTCGTAGGTAATTATCTGTAAGTAAAGGCATTAGGATGAATATACGCTCTTGTTATAGTAGGATGAATATACGCTCCTTAGGCAGTTCTTTGGGGCGTACAATATGCTCTTTGGTGTGCTCTTGGGGGAATGCTCTCGGGGGGGGGCTTGTAGCGGGTAGAGACTATTTGCGCCATAGTGTGGTGGTATGTCATAGTGTGGTGTTATGTTATGGTGTGGTTGTGTGTTATCGCGCGGTGGTGCTTCATTGTGCGGGAATGTATCGTCGTATGGCGGTATGTCGTATGGCGGTGTATCGTTGGGCGATGTGCGTGGGGTTGTTGCTGTGTGGAGCGATGGCGGGATATAGTCAGACTTATGAGAGCCTGCCCTACGAGTTTGGTTTTGAGGACGATGAGGCAGCGGAGTTGGCTAAATGGACACTAAACCCCGGTATGGGGGTGTATGATACAGACTCGCTGATTGATAGTTGGTGCGTAGGTGAGGCATTGCATAGCAGTGGTGATAAGGGGTTGTATATGTCGAACACAGGCGGTTTGACCTCGGATTGTGGTAAGCGGTATGTATTCATCAATCAGTTGACGGGTGCCGTGGAACTGGTGATAGGTAACCCGAAGTATGTGCAGTTCGCGTATCGTGATTTTGTGTTGCCGACGGGGAAATACTATGTGGGGTTTGACTATATCAGTCCGAATATGCAGTTGGCAGCGGGGTATGTTACTTTTATCCAGCCTCCGACGGCACAGTCGAACAAAGTAACCTTGCAGCGCGGAACGGACGCATTGCCGGCAGTGAATACGGTGATAGGTCCGAATAGTGGAGTGGAGACTTGGACGACAGCCAACTTTACGCTCAATGTAACGCAGCCGTCGAATGGGGAGGTGAGGTATGTACGCTTATGGTTTGCGTGGATTAACTCGGAGGAAGACTCGGTGCAGACCGGTATCAGCGGTGCGATAGACAACATACAGATAGTAGAGAACCGATACCCGATACCGACGGACTTTGTGGGCGTGGTAGAGAACTGCGACCATGTGGTGTTCAGTTGGAGCCCCGTGGCTACGAGATACCAGTTCCAATACCGCCGCATAGGGGATAAGGTATGGAAGAACCGTTGGGTGAACAACAGCAATACCTATACGCTGCAGAATATGAAGGAAGGCAGTTATGACTTCCGTGTGCGGAGTATGGATATACAGACCGATGCGCAAGGGCGTGCAGATACGATATACAGCCCCTATGCTTACATCAGCAACTTCAATGTGTTCTGCCCCGAGTTGCACTGTATCAACTATTCTAACCTAACCGATACGACCCTGGCTCGCTGCACCTACGGTACGACGAGTGTGGACGGCTATGAGGCGAACAAAGACAAGGCGTTTGAGCGTAAGGGGGTAGTGGACCAAGGTCCGAACTCGATACTCTCTCGCCATACGGTGATATGGGACACGCTGGCAACCGACCCTCGCACGAACGGGCTGTTGCGTATGGTACCGCGGGGCGAGACCTCGAGTGTACGCTTGGGTAACTGGGCTTCGGACAATGGTACGGAGGCGATTACTTACCCCTACTATGTGGACGACAACAGTTCGATTTTGCTGCTGCGATATGCTATTGTATTGGAAGACCCCGACGGACATAAAGAAGATGAGATGCCACGGTTTGTATTGGAGGTGCATGATGAGAACGGCGACCTGGTGGACGCTTCGTGCGGACGAGTGGATCTAAACCCGCTCAGTCCTGACGGCGGTTGGAAGACCATCAAAAAACGCGGCTTGGGCGAGACGGATATTGTCTATAAAGACTGGACTACGATAGGTTTGAACCTAAGTGCTTATACGGGGCGCACCTTGCAGATAAGTGTGGCTACCTATGACTGCTTCCTCTCGGCGCACTACGGGTATGCTTATTTCACGATGGATTGTGAGTCAGCCAACATCAAGAATACCGGTTGCGGCAAGGATGTGATGGAGGTGGTAGCACCCGACGGTTTCAACTACGAATGGCGCACCGATGACGGGACAGTGCGCTCCACCGAACGCACGGTAGATATTCGCTCTACCGACCCGACCAACTGGACTTGCCGACTATCCTCAAAAGAGAATCCGGGGTGTTGGTTTGAGTTGTCGATTAACACGATGGCTCGTTGGCCACAGGCGGAGTTCTCGATAGAATATACACCGCAGAACTGCGAGAACCGCTACACTATCAAGAACAGCAGTTATGTATGGGTAAGCGAGGACGGCAAGCGTATCGAGTATAGAGATGAGAGTTGTGAGGACTACGAATGGGAGTTCAGTACCGGTGAGCAGGACTATACCACCGACCCGAACCCCGGGTATGTTATCTTCCCCTCGGAGGGGGGTAAGCACTGGGTACACTTGGTAGCAAAGAACGGTATCGGCGAAGGGGCTTGTATGTCGGATACGACGATAGAGGTGATGGTGCCTCGTGTAGGCGATACTATGGAGCGGGTGGATACCGCGATATGCGAGGGCAGTTGGTTGGACTGGCACGGCACACGCTACACCGAGGCAGGGCAATACACCTTCCAAGGCGGAGACCCCGTAACAGGTTGCTATGCCAACGATACACTGAGCCTGACTATTCACCCGCAAGACCTGACCGAACTGCCTGATACGACGGTATGCTATGGCGATACAGTGTGGCTCGACAGCCTTTGGTGTGATGTATCGAGGACGCTCAGATTGGTAGTGCCTAACCGATACGGGTGCGATAGTACGGTGATGCGCAAAGTAACCGTGTTGCCCGAGTTGATGCCTATCGTAGAGGCACAAGAGGCGGACAGCGCACATCGGTATGGTTATATCCATGTTACTATCTCGGACTATTCTAATGTGTCGCGGTTTACTATCAACGATACGGAGTATAGCGAGTCGGTAGAGTTGGACAGCCTGCGCGGCGGAATATACCATTTGACTTTCTACAACGATTTCGGTTGCTCGATGAGCCAGGAGATAAAGATGTGCCGGTACTTGATTTTCCAGAGTTGGAACGATGTTATCTCGCTGATGAATGCGAACTACGAGGGTGGTGGTGTGTTTGCCGCTTACCAATGGTATGAGAACGATGAGCCGATAGCAGGTGCCAACAAGTCGTACTACTATAAGCCGGGCGGTTTTGTATCGGAAGATGATTACTACACCTGCTTGGTAACATTGCCCGACGGTGCGCAGGAGATGAGTTGTATCTTTGTGCCGACTATCACCCACGAAGGACAGAGTACGACGGTTACGCCTAACTACATACAAAGCGGACAGAGTGTGAATATCACGGTGCCTGAGAAAGCCATGGTACGATACTACAATGCGCTTGGGCAACCGATACTGAACCGACAGATAGAGGCAGGGAGCAACATGGTGCAGTTGTCGGCAGATAGAGGCGTGTATGTATTGATAGTATCGCTGCCCGAGGGCGACCGCGCTTTCCGAATAGTAGTGGAATAAAGATAAGCGGGTAGATAGATGGGACAGATAGGAAATCAACTAATTGGTAGAGAAAAAAGCAGTGTATTTGCGGGCTGATGGGAACAGACTAAGAATAGGACTGCGTGATATATACAATAAGGAGTAATGAGACGAAACCTATATATATTGGTGTTAGCATTGGTGTTGCCTGTTTGGTTGCAGGCTGCGCCCCCTGCACGCAACAACAGCAAGAATAGCAAAAGCAAAGCCAAGACAACGAAGATACAAGATTTACATTTTGTATCGATGTGGGGCGGAGTAGGCTATTCGGGCTTGGTGAACAACTATTCTGCCGGCAGTTTCGATGCAGGCTTAGGCAAGACAGGCAGTTTCGATTCGCGTTTTATAGGCGGCGGAGGCGGACTGATAGGTGTGGGGTATGAGTTGCACCACGGTCAGTTTATGTTCTCGGTAGGTCCGGAGTTGCGCTTGTTCTCATCGGAAGACCGCATGGGGTTGTCGCCTTTTCAAGTAGGGCGCAGTGATTATGCGACGATGACGCAGAACTACTCGTTGCAGCGTTTTCGTGAGACGCAGACGGTAGGGCAACTGATGGTACCGATACTGTTTGGTGGTGATTTTGACCGATACTATTTTATGGCGGGTGTGAAAGTGGGGTACACCTTGTTTGGTACTTGGCGTCAGCGCGGCACCTTGGTTACTTCGGTGAGCGAGCAGCGCGGATTGGAGGACTGGATAGATATACCGCCGCATAACCTCTATACTGAGGCATTGGCAGACCACCCGCTATATGAAGGAACAGCCAAAGGCAAGAATAGTTGGGGATTGGATGTAGCCTTGTCGGGCGAGTTTGGTGTGAACCTCAACGAGTTCTTCCCCTCTGATTGGCAGACAGCCAACGAGGACAGCAGACACCCTTGGCATACACGCTTAGGAGTGTTTATCGACTATGGTATGCCGATGCTCTCTGCCAAGACAGGAGAGGGAGTGAGCCTTGCAACAGTGGACGGTATGTATGAATCGGATGCTCAGCCTGCGATGATGCATACCCAATCGCTTCACCAATCGACTTTTGCTGACAGCCGATTGAGTTCGCTCTTGGTCGGCGTGAAACTGACGGCACTATGGCAGGTGAATAAACCGCGTGTGCCTAATCCGCGAATCGTGTTTGTAGTAACCGATACATTGGGTAATCCGACGAAGACGCAGGCGAGTGTAGAGGTATTCAATACCGCCAAGCCGAAGCAGAAAGCGAAGGTGCGCAATATGGGTAAGGGCAGTCAGGCAGCAGTGCGCTATGCTAAGTCCACTTATGCTATCGTAGCGCGTGCGGCGGGTTATCTGCCGAGCGATTATGCGGGTGATACACTGCGGCTTATCCATACGGCAGACTTAGACACGGTGCGATTTAGTTTGATAGCCGTACCACGCTTGGTATGCTATGTGCATGACTTGGAGACAGAGCACTTGATTAGCGCACAGATGCAGTTCAGCAGCCGACAATCAGAGGGGCATAACCGCTCGCTTACGAGTTCGGCTGAGGCTCCCGCCGTGGTAGGGTTGCACTATGGTGATAAGTTCGACTTGCACCTGTCTGCCAATGGTTATCACGATACCACTGCCGTAGTAGATTGCTTGACCGATACGGTGCATTATTACTTGCGACCGATACATATTATCCATCGCACATTGCTGCTCAAGCATATCTATTTTGCTACCGATAAGGCAGACATCTTACCCATCTCTGAGCCGGAATTGGTGCGCCTGTATACCTTCTTGGACGAGAATCCGGAAGTGCGTATCCTGATAACGGGACATACCGACTCACAGGGTTCGGATATGTATAACCAAGTGCTATCGGAGAAGCGTGCAGCGAGTGTAAAAGCCGAGATGGTAAAACGCGGTATTGCTGCTGACAGAATGGAAACCAACGGTAAGGGCGAGAGTGAACCGATAGACACCAACGATACGGAAGAAGGGCGACAGAACAACCGTCGTGTACAAGTAACCGTACTGAGCGGTGCTAAAGATATAATAGAATGATTGTGAGAAAGACAAATAGTACATATTATTGGTTTCTGTACCTGCTATCGGGTATGTGTCTGCTGTGCAGTACCTTGCCGATACAGGCACAGACGACTACTTACTTTTGCGATTTTGAGAATGCGCAGGAGCGTAGCCAATGGACACTCAATGCGGGTCCGCAAGGCAGCCGATGTGATAACCAATGGTATATAGATCAGATAGGTGATTTTAGTCCGAACGGACAGAACGGATTGTATATCTCTTCTGATGGTGGTAAGAACTCGGTATATAGCACGGCTACTCAGTCGGCCGTAGTGGCTTATCGTGAGTTGAGCCTGCAACAGGGCAGTTATTTCTTGGACTTCGATTGGCGTGCTTTGGGGTTGCAGAATGCGTCGATAGTAGTGTTTTGGGTTCCGCAGAATGTAGCCACCAATTCTAATCCGAACGGAGGATACAGTAGTCGTACTTTGGAACAATACCGATTAGGTGGAGATACGGTGCTGTATGGCAGTATCACATGGCAGTCGATACGCATGAGCATCAATATCACCGCTGACAATGCCAACGGCAAACTGGTGTTTATCTGGAGTTGCGCAAAGAATGGTGTGAGTCCGAACTTGCCTGCCGGTTGTATAGATAACATCAGCATTATTCCGTATAATTCGGATAACGAGTGTGAAGCCCCTGCACTGCCTATTACCTACGATAAGAGTACTGCCGTTCTCTCGTGGAAAGGGCAAGGGGGAATGTACCAAGTGCGTGATTATAATATGGAGAACGGGCGTGTGGTGCTTTATGACTCGATAGGGCAGAACAGTGTACAACTCAAGACTTTCACAGAGGGGTATCATGTCTTTTCGGTGCGCACTATATGCGGTGAAAATAGTTTCTCCGAGTGGAAATCGATAGCCGATTTTATTTGGATACCGGGTAACAGGTGTATCGACTATCTGGATTTGGCGGCTGCCAAGTGCTACTATGGTACATTTGAAAAACCTTATGAGAATGTAGGTGTGGTGGATAAAGGCTATGCCAACCAAGAATCGAGGCACACCTTGCACTATGTAAAGGGCGAAACCGATATCCGTACCCATAACCAATTATCCACTATTCCGGAAGGGGAGATTGCTTCGGTGCGTTTGGGTAACTGGAAGAACGGTGCAGAAGCAGAGGCAATAGAGTATCAGTACACCGTGCAGGCCGGTCAGAGCGATATAATGGAGTTGAAATATGCCATTGTAATGGAGAAGCCCGGGCATTCGCGTGAGGAGAACCCGCATTTCCTATTGGATATATTAGACGCTAACGGCAGACAGATAGGTCAGACGATGCAGAGTTGCTTTAAGGCAGATTTTGCGGCATCTACTCGTGAGGACTTAGCGGGTTGGGAAGAATGGATGCCCGACTTGGGTGCTCCCTACAACGATACGATAGTATGGAAACCATGGACCACTCTGCCTATCTCGCTTCGTAACTATGTAGGTCAGACGCTGACTATCCGTTTCACCACGAAAGACTGCCAACCTGCGGGACACTGGGCTTATGCCTATTTTACTATCGGATGCCGCAGCGGTGATTTGGAAGGTATTGCTTGTGGTGATTTTGATACTGACCACTTCAATGCGCCCGAGGGCTTTAACTACAACTGGTATGAAGCCAAAGACCCTAAGCAGACCCCTATCGGAACAGACCCTTCGCACCTGCCTTATGTGGACGGCAATGTAATGCATATCGATAAGCAGGACACTTGCGTCTATGTAGTGGAGGTAATATCGAAGATGGGGGACGGTTGCTCGTATTCACTGGTGGCTAACCCTAACCCGCGTTTCCCGGTAGCAGAGGCAACAGGCAAGGAGCGCGTGGAGAACTGTACGAACTATGTAGATTTTACCAACGCTTCGCATATCTATTTCATCAACCGAAAGGACGGTTCGCAAACCGAGTCGAAAGAACCTGTAGAGGATGTGATATGGGATTTCGGGGACGGCTATCCGTTGTTGCACTCTACTGCCGCCACGCTTACGCATGAGTACCCCTCAACGGGTGGTACTTTCATAGCCAAGGCTATTGCTTCGATGAGCGACGGGGTATGCCAAGACACGGCATTTATCACACTGAAACTACCTGATTTGAGTGCAGGTACAGATACCTATATCGACCGATGTGTAGGGGAGAGTTATACCCTGCCGACAGGGGTAGTGGTAACGGAGGATACTACCTATATGTATGGTGAGAAGAACCAATACGGTTGTGATGCAGACAGCCGAATCATTGTAACCTTCCACAGCCAAAAGACTGATACGGTCAATACGGCTATATGTGAGGGCGAGGCATATCCGTTCGAGGGACAGGACTATACTACGGAGGGGCAGTATATTGCTCGTTTGACTTCCGTTTCGGGTTGCGACAGCCTGCGCGTACTGAATCTGACCGTCTATCCGAAACTGGTGGTAGATATAGAAGATACATTGGCAGTATGTGCAGATGAGCCGTGGATAACTATTCCTTATATCCATCGTCAAGGGCGTTTGGCTGAAGTGGTAGTTCGCTTTGATACCATGGGTGTGGCTGCGGGTTTTGATACGGTTTATACCTTCTTACCCGACGAAGAGATTCGTATTGTAATGCCTGCCACCATCACTCCGCGCGACTATCATCTGACTCTCTCGTTCGGTTCGGAAGAATGTCCGTTGCCTCCTATTCAAGTGGTGGTTCGTATTCGGTATGCAGCCTCGGTGATAGAGCAGAAGAATGACCTTATTGCTTTGCTCAACGACCAATATAACGGCGGATTTATCTGGACGGAGTATCAGTGGTATTGCAACAATGTGCCTGTGGTAGGTGCAGAGACCTCGTATATGGTGGTAGGCGATGAGCATATAGGCGATGAGTTCTATTGTGTTCTGACGCGTGAGGACGGTACGATAATCTCTACTTGTCCGATTGTCTATATGGGGGGAACTACCGGTATTGACCTGACTACCGATTGGCATATTTATCCTACTTTGCTTCAGCCCTCAGAGCCAATGCATATCCGCGGAGAGCAGGAGATAACGATAATAGATGTGTTGGGGCATAAGGTAGGCGTTTATCGTTCGTCGGAACCGGATTGGACTATCCCCGCTCCTGCACACAGCGGAATGTATATCGTATTAAATATCAACCAAATAATTGCTCGAATCATTGTACAATAGATTTCATATACTGTCTGTTTTGCTATTGGTGAGTGTATTGGCTTCGGCGCAATACTCCACAGAGCGTACCAACCATTATCTTACCTTGTCGTTAGGCGGAGGAGAAGGAAATAGTTTTACATCGCTGAGAGATGATGCACCTGCTTTTCGTGATAAAGCGGGGGCGGATGCCTTGTTTAGTATTGGTTATGAACTTAGGAAGGGGCATTTCTTCTTTGGTTTTGGTGCAGGTATCGACTATGATTATTGTTGGCAGCAAGCCGACTCGTTTTCTAATGCTTTTGCTCGCACAGACCGTGAGGGTGATGCTATCACCTACGCTTATCGTTATACGGATTATCGCTCTAAACAACACACGCTCTCGGTGGGCATACCGGTTTATTTCGGCGGGTATATAGGTGATTATCTATACTTGATGGCAGGTGCTAAGTTGTCTATCTCGGTGCTTACCGATTATCGTACGACGACGATGCTCTCTACCGACGGTACTTATTCGCGTTTTATCCATACGATAGAGAATGCGCCTACTTACGGCTATTTCCCTGCTGAGGAGTATGCGTATAGTAGTCAGTCCTCCACTCTGCAACTGCGGATTGCTCCCATAGTGGAGATAGGCAGCCGTTTGCCGCTGCCTAGCAATAGGGTAGAGATGCGAATGGGTGTGTATGCCGAGTATCATATCCCGATAGGCTATACCCACAATATGCCATTGGTGGATTATTCGCATCTGAGCACTACTCCCCCCGATGAGCAGACACTGCAAGACATGCATACCCATTTGGTGTTCAATCCGTTGACCGAAAGCGACTTGCAGAAGAAAGCGTGGTCGCAGTTGGCGGTAGGTATCAAATGGACTTGCCTATTTAATTTGACACGCGATTCGCATCCGTGTCGCTGCTTGGAGATGTAGTGATTGGTGTGAGGCAAGTTGATTGATTTTAATCCTAAAGTGCGGATTGATGTGTGTTTTTTTAAATACTGTCGTCTTGCTAAAGACTTGTTAGGTCTCGATTAGGTCTCGACGAAGGTCCGAGGAAGAGTAGAGAAAAGTGCAGGCTTAATAGTGATAAATGAATGTAAAAAATACAGAACATAACTTTGATAGAATTATGAGAAAGATTGTTCTATTGCTGAATATATTGATACTCTCTGTGGCTGCCTTTGGTGCTACGGAAGACTTGGTGCGTATCGATTTTGAGAATGGCATGCCTGCGGGTTGGACGCAAGAGTTTGTGCGTTTGCCTATGGATGGAACCACTGATGAGGGAGCCTATTCGTGGGCGGTAGAGCAGGGGGATAACCTCTTGCACCCTCAGGGATGTACCTCGGGCAACCATCGTTTGGTTGCTCGCAACAGTCGTAGGCAGGAGATGCGTTTCGTAACGCGTTGGGTATCGCCTGTGATGAACCTATTGGATGCTTTTCAACCACAATTGACTTTCTCGCATGCCGAACCGCAGAAAAACGGCTATTCCGATACGCTGAAGGTGTATTATCGTACTTCCGCTTCCGACTATTGGCACCTTTTTCCGCAGGCTACCTTCCAACGGAATGCCCTTTGGAAAGAGCAGACCTTGCAACTCGTGAGTGCTAATGCCACCTATCAGATTGCGTTTGAGATAACGGAGAATATGGGCTATGGTGTGGTGTTGGATGATATTGCCATCCACTCCACCTCGACTTGCCAAGATGTGAAGAACCTGCAAGTATCGGAGCGTCATGCTCACGATGTGTTGCTCAGTTGGGATGTAGCGGGGGCGTATGACCATTTTGAAGTAATCCTGGCTTCTGCGCCTATCAAAGATTTTAGCAGTATCGACCCTGCTATAGTGTTGCAGCATATCACGGACGGTATCTTTAATCCGGAGATAACGCTTACCAATTTGGAACCTGAGCAGGCCTACTATGTATATGTTCGTTCCGCTTGCGATGGTAATAATACGGAATATACGGTATGGGTGGGCACTACTTTTGAGACGCTTACCACGCTGCAACTGCCTTATACAGAGAACTTCAACAGCGTCAGTCCTTTCCTCGGAAGTAAGACTTATGGTAAACCTACAGGTTGGACTATAGGCAGCAGCGATGATGCCCAAGTGCCTTTTGTATATATGGGAGGTAATCGCAGTGAGCGAGCACCATACTCAATCGACTCGACGGCTTATTTCTCGTTCTCGGGCACTCGTAGCAGTGATAATCAGCCCATAGAGGGGGGCAAGTATGTGTATGCAGCCACGCCTGAGATACTGGTTTCGGCTTTGTGGGGTGTACAGATTTCGTTTTGGGTAACTGCCTACGACCGAATTAGTTTGGGCAATTCGCGTTATGCAGCCGAACTGCTGGTGGGCGTGATGACTGACCCTACCGATTTTAGTACATTCACTCCGTTGGATACCGTGCGTGTGGAAACGGCGTATATGTTCAAGCGTGCGGAACTGCGTCTGTTGGACTATTTTGGTCAGGGTAAGTTTATCGCTTTTGCCTCTCGTTCGCAGGACGCTAATGCCATATATATAGATAATCTGACTATTTCTTATCCGCAGGTAGCCACTCCTACGCATGTATCATGCCACCATGTCAGTTCGACGGGGTTCACCGTATCTGCCGATGCGCGTACAGCCGATTCGTGGAACTTGCGTGTAGCCACCTCTTATCACCGAGACGGTAATGTACCGGAAGGAGATATAGTATTTGAGCAGACCGACATCTTTGCTCCGTCTTTCAATCTGAGTGCCAAAGACGGTTCGTTGGTAGGTAGGACACTGCTTATCTATACGCAGGCTGTTCGCAATGGTCAGACCTCTGCTTGGTCGTACCCCATTACACTGCGTGTGCCTACCGCTATGCCAACGATAACGGAATTGTCGCCCTATACCGAGAGTTTTGAACCTTCTTCGGGGGAGATAGCCTTGACTTCCTTGGCGCACGAACTGCGCTTGACGGGCCAGCCGATGGGGGCAGCCTCGGTGTTCTATCCGCTATCGAGTATTAATTCCACCTATAGTGCTTATCCGCGTATTACCTCGGTGGCACCGAATGCGGTAGGTTCGCATATTCAGTTGTGTGGTACGGATAGTTGGTTTGTCTTGCCTGAGGCTACCAATGATATACAAGACCTGAAGATGGTATTCAGTCATGCTACCAATAGCAGCAACTCGACGGGTAAGTTGACGGTGGGTGTAATGGCTGACCCATATAACCTTTCTACCTTTACTCCCGTGGCCTCTTTCTCGGCAAGTACCACTACTTACAACCGTTGTCTGGTATCGTTTGATGCTTATTCGGGAAGTGGTAAGTTTATTGCTTTCCGTTCGGATAATGCGGGGGATGATGCCGTAAGTATCAACCTAATAGATGAGGTGGTGGTTTCGCTGCTTACCGATTGTAGGGAGGCCGGCAATATCGATACGCGAGTACATGCTCGCAGCGCAGACATCAGTTGGAATGGTGGTGGTATGCAGAGTTGGAGAGTAGGGTTGAGCCAAACACGCTCTATGCTCAGGGCTACTTATCAAGTGGTATCTTCGCCTAATGTGCGTTTCACCGAACTGCAACCGCAGACTACCTATTATTTTACGATACAAACTATTTGCGGTACCGATACCTTGGGGACAGACGGAGTAACCTATTCGTTCACCACTCCGCAGGGATTGCCTATAGAGGAGGATTTTGTTTATTCCTCTCTTCCCGCAGGTTGGCGTTGTGCTTATGGTGCGGCTGCTAATGTGTTTGCAGGGGCTGCCCTGGAGGACACGCAAGCCTCTATCGGTTGGCAACTGACCAATAAGAGCGATTTGATTTTCTCTCCGATGTCGGGCTATGTGGCTCGTGCTTATGTAACGGGTTATGACTATTACCATTGGTTCATCGGTCCGATGTGGTATGTAGATGCAGAGGAAGGTGAGCAGGTGGAATTTACTTTTAGTATAGCCCTTAAGCCGGGACCTGATGAGCAACCGGGTAAGGCGGGAACGGATGATAAGTTTGTGGTGGTAGTAAGCGAAGACGGGGGCA
This sequence comes from uncultured Bacteroidales bacterium, assembly GCA_900542355.1. Classification (GTDB taxonomy): domain Bacteria; phylum Bacteroidota; class Bacteroidia; order Bacteroidales; family Paludibacteraceae; genus Colicola. The sequence goes on from UQNE01000004.1 coordinate 57,615, forward strand.
GAACATGGCGTGCAGATAATGCCACTATATGGAGCAACGACGGAAACGGGCAGTATAGCCTAAATAATGACCTGCCTTGGAACGAAGCACGGACTCAATCGCTCGATTTTACGAAATATGTAGGCAAGACTATCCAAGTGGCTTTCTATGCCGAGTCGGCTGTGGATAATACGCAGACTTATATCATTGTAGATAATATCTCGTTGCGTGTAAAAGACTCGCAATGTGGCGGTTTGTCCCGCTTGCGTGCGGATGCCAATTCCAACCATAGCATCAGTATCACCTGGTTGCTCGGAGGAATCAATCCGAAGCCGGCAGTGGTACAAGTGAGTGCCGACCCGGAGTTCTTATCGCTTATCTATTCGGATACCATTGCGGGCAATACGGTGCAGGTATCGGGATTGCAACCCTCGACCACCTATTATGTCCGTGGGCATCAGGCTTGCCAAAATGATTTGGATTGGACTGTTACATCCGTTCATACCCAATGCGAGGCAGTGGACCCTCGCAGGTATAAAGAGACTTTTAGCGATGAGGGTGCGGCTCTGTGTTGGACTACCGGTTTTACCTCCGATTTGGGTTCGGGTACAGCCCCGCAGAGAGAGTATGTCGATGCTTTTGGAGCCGTATTGTCTATTACCAAACCCACGACCAATGCCAACGAGTCGGATGGTGCTTATGCTATCTCGCCGGAGTTGCAAGTGGAGGATACTATCAGCAGTTACCAAGTGGTGTTCTCTGCCGGTACTTTCTCGCAGAGCCCGGAGAATATGCATCGCCTGACGGTGGGCGTGGTGTCCGACCCTGCTGACCCGGGCTATACCTTCTCGCCCGTCAGCGAAGTGGTGGTGCCTTATGCCGATGATTCTACGGCTATGCGTACTTTTGTAATTAGTTTGGAGAATTATGCAGGAGATATCGATGGTAATTTTGGGCGGTATATCATGTTCCTCTCTGAGGCGGGAACCGATTCAACCAACTATATCTATCTTGATAATATCTTTGTAGAGCCCATCCAACGCTGCTTGCAGATATTCGATTTGGAAGCCGATTCTACTTTTGTGGATGGTGCAGTACTTCGTTGGACGGGCAATGGTACACAATACGAACTGTTGGTTTCGGATACACCTATTCTGCCTGATACGGCTACTCGGTGTTTGGTTCATACGACGGTGAGCAGCAATACTTATACGGTATCCGGATTGCGCCCCACTACAAGATACTATGCTTATGTACGCGGGTTATGTGATGACGGTGGGCAGAGCCGTTGGTCGTCTGCTACGGTCTTTACCACTACTTTCGGTGTACCTTATCTGGAGCCTTTCGCAGCCAATAGTATGTCTGCGGGACTATGGCAGACGGCTCAGGGACAATGGGTGAACGACTCCATTACATCCTCCGAGTTGGACTATAATAATACGGATGTGTGGGAGTTGAGCCGATTGACCAAGACGGGTATAGTGGGCATCGAGGACTACAATATGCAGTTCGCTTGGTATTGGCAGAAGTATGTATGGCTTATCTCGCCTCTGATAGATATGTCGAAGACCGAGCCCGGTGTGGTTACGCTTACTGCATCGGTGGCTATGGCATACAATGAGTATAGCAACGATGCACATGCTCCCCAGCGTGCTATGGAAGACCGCTTGGGCGTAAGTGTCTCTACTGACAACGGAGCCACATGGCACAAGAACCAAACAGTCTTTTGGTCGTGCGACAGTGTAGGTACCCACTCCTATAATCGCTTTGGTATCGAGGCACAGCAGATAGCGGTGGATGTTACTCCTTATGTGGGGCAGTCTGTTCGCTTGGCTTTCTACCACGAAAGTGGCAATACACGCAATATCATATACCTTGATTCGGTAGCCCTCTCGTGGAAAGAGGCTGTGTGCTTGGGTGTGCAGAACTTGCAGTTGGTGCCTGTCTCTGACTCAACGGCAAGAGCAACATGGCATGTATTGGGCAGCCCCGAGAAAGTAACCATCGAACTGTCGGACTATGCCGATTTCTCTCATATCATTCAGACTGCTACCACCACGCAAAGCAGTTATGATTTCCGTGGTCTGCAACCGAGCGTAACTTACTATGTGCGTATTACGCAGGAGGGGTGTGCCACCTCGGTGGTTAAATCGGCTCAGATGCCTTATGTAGCACCGTTTATCGAGAGTTTCAATACGACGGCTTTGCCACAGTCTTGGACTACGATGGCAGGTTCGGTTCAGGCGGCTTTTGCAGGTACATTGCCTATCGTTACCGACAACTATTCGTCCTATGGCTGGACTATTACCACCAAAGCCAACGGACTGCCTGCCAACCACTTAGCGGGTGAGTTGTCCAATATCACGACTACTTGTGCCGACCAATGGTTGGTATCGCCGGAGATAGGCATTCGTGCTACCGACACGCAAACTATTTTGTCGTTCGATTTGGCACTGACTGCACATAATAGCACTGCTGCTTCCGACAATACCGACAACCAGGAGTTCCGTGTACTCATCTCTACCGATAATGGGGCTACTTGGAATAGGAATAACCAGTGGCTCTTTGCTAATATAACGGATGCATATCGTCGGTTGGATGATTTGTCGGCTACGGGCGAGCGTATCGAATTGGATATGAGTCGCTATGCGGGGCAGCGTGTGCGTATAGCATTGTATAAGACGGCTACGCAGGCTGACAACTCCTCCGATGTACATATCGCCAACTTGCGCTTGGCTATGCCTTGCTCCAATCCCAAATCGTTGGTTGCCACTTCGGTTGATTTTACGAGTGCCTCCTTGGCTTGGCAAGGGCAAACGGCTCTGCCTACCATAGTAGAGTATGCACTTACAGCCGATTTTGCACACTCGCTGCGCGATACGGTAAATAATGGTAATACACACACAATCAGTGGATTGACGCAAGGAACTAATTATTTTGTACGTGTATATCAACTCTGTGCGGACAATCAAGAGAGCGATTATAGCAATGTGCTTAGCCTGACTACCACTTATGGTCTGCCTTATATCGAATCGTTTGGGAATATCGATGCTTGGTCGCTCTATCGTTCGCCCATAGCATCATCACTGACGGAGGCTCGTCCGGAGGCAGTGATGGCTACCTATTCCAAATGGAAAGTGGAGAGTTCTACTACCGTCTTGGGCGCTCCGCATGCATATAGTACCTACGACCGTAACTACAGCCATTGGTTGGTATCGCCTGTGATTGACCTGACTGCCCATAGCAGCGCAGAGACCATAGTGTTGCAGTTTGCCATGGCATTGACTACCACACCCAGAAGCACCAACTATCCCACCGCAGCCAATCGGGCAGCCAACGAGTTCAGTGTGTTGGTTTCTGTGGATGCAGGGGACAGTGTATGGACGGATAGCAATCGTTGGAGATGGGCGTCTGCGGCTGAGGCACAGTTCACTTATGCCGATATTCCCGCATCGGGGCAGACCTACCAATTAGATTTTGCGCATTTCGCAGGGCACAAGATTCGTATTGCACTGGTACATACTGCCACCAAATCGGCTTGTATCAATGTCAATAACCTGCTGTTGAGCGCAGGCGGAAGCAACTGTTTCGGGGTGCAGAACATCACGGTCAATAGTGTAGATACTGCCGCTCATATCACCCTCAAACCTGCGGATAATGCCTCTCGTTGGGAGGTGGCTTATGGGGGAGCCGATACGCCTATAGCAGAGATGAAGCACTTCTTCACCAATAGCACAGATGTGGTGTTGCCTTCGCTCTCGCTGAGTACCTTATATACCGTGTATGCCCGCTCTATCTGTGCAGAGGGGGATACCTCGGCTTGGTCGGACGGAACCCGCTTGCAGACACCGCAGGGTATTCCTTATACCGTACCTTTCGATAGCACCCTGTCGGCTTGGAGATGCTATATAGGGGATGTAGAAGGGGTCTTTGCCGGAACCAAGCAGATACAGGTATGGAATGTGGATAATGGTTGGAAAGCCTGCGCAGGCACTTATGCTTTCTCTCATAACCATGTGGCGTGTGCCAATAGTGCGCAGAATGCTTTTTGGCTCGTATCGCCTATCGTGAACCTAATGCCGGAGAAGGGAGATAAAGAACTCTATCTGGGTGTCGACTTGGCTATGACCGAAACCAACGGAACAGCCAAACCGGAGAATACGCGCAACAACTCATTCTATATAGCCGTTTCGCTCGACGATGGCAATACTTGGAGCCGGGAAAATGCTATCTGTTGGGGCAATGACACCCTCTCAGCTGACTATCTCTATGCCTCTATCCCCAATGGCAGAGGATTGCGCTACTATTTCAATTTCACCCGCTATGCAGGCAAGGCTATTCGTATCGCACTCGTGCAAGGTACGGGCGGAACTAATTCCTATAATTTTGCACCTTCTACCATCCATATTGCCAATGCGGAATTGGAGGCATATAATAAGCCTTGCTTTGGTGCGGCAGATATGGAGTTTGCCTCCGATGGGGGAACCGTAGAATGTACTATCGTGCCCAACGATACCGCTCGGATGTGGCAGTATGTCTATGGTGAGCAAGGTGTTCTGCCCAATGGGCAAACGCTCTATACTACATCAGATAAGGTGTTCACTATCAGCGGATTGCGTATGGGAACTAATTATGATGTCTATGTCCGTTCGCTGTGTGGAGAGGGGGATACCTCTGTATGGACGGGGCCGTTTGGTTTCCAAACCGACTATGGTGTGCCTTTTGTACATCCGTTGGTATGGGGTAGTGATGCCCTTAGCCCCGAATGGAGCAGATGGCAAGGCGATGCTAACGGTCGTTTTACGCCTGTCGAACTCCAATCCGGATGGCGTGTAGAGCCGACTGCCAATAGTGCTTTTGCCGAACCGCATACCTATATCAATCTGTGGTACTCCGCTGTTCCGCCTTTGAGGTATCTGTTGTGCAGCCCGATGCTCAATCTGACCGACCTCACTTCCGAAACCATAGAGATGCAGTTTGATATGGCTCTTACTGCGGGCACTACAGGTGCTGTTGTGGCTCCTACCCCCGATAAGATTGCAGGACAGCAGTTTAAGGTCTTGGTTTCTACCGACAATCGTACCACTTGGCAAGAGGCCGGTGTATGGAATGAGACGGCCGATGCCGATTATTCCTTCGCTGCCATACCCCCCTCGGGCAGAAGATACACGGTCGATTTGACACGCTTTGCGGGACAAAAAGTATATGTGGGATTCTATGGTGAGTGTTTGGAAAAAGAAACCAATAGTACTTTGCATATCAAAGCGTTGCAGATAGATACCCTCTCAAGCGATGTTTGTACTACCGTCTCCGGTATGGTGGTAAAAGAGACAGGATACCATACTGCTACATTGGAGTTCCACTCTCCGAGTATCAAGAAGGCTTTGGCTGTGCAGTATGTATGCCTCCCCACCGGCTCACATTTCTCCGACCAATCGGCACAGACCATCCACACCAATACGGCTATGCTGACAGGCCTGGAGGCCAACCTCACCTACGATGTCTATGTCCGCTTGCAATGTGCTGACTCGGTATGGACAAGATGGTCCGAACCTATGACTTTCTCCACTTTGGCCTGCGAACAGGTAACGCAACTGAAGGTGGAAGCAATAGGCCTGCACCAAACTATTTTGGTGGTGGATACCGATGAGGCTGATTCCGCATTCTCCTATCAGGCATACATCGCCGAGCATAATGGGGTATTAGTTCCTGCTGAGGCTACCACCTCTACCAACCGAAGAATAGTAATGGATAAGGACTTGCGCCACTCCACGCTCTACGACATCTATGTCCGCAAGATTTGCCAACCCGGCGATACCTCAGAGTGGGCAGGACCCTTCTTGGCAAGAGCACCCTATGGTGTACCATATTCCGAAACTACACATTGGCAGGAAGACGAGATAGACTCCACTTGGACTCGATATCAAGGCAATTTGGATACACTGAAACTCCAAACCCTTCGTTATTCAGGCTGGCGTGCAGGTAAGGCAGGGTGGGTATTCCCCGATAACCATGCTTATATCAATACCGGCAACTATAGCAGCCTGCTTGCTTCCCCGTGGATTGACCTCTCCAATATCACCCCAGGCACACCGATTACGCTTACCTTCGATATGGCTCTCACTGCTTCGAGTGGAGCAGGCGTGGGAGTTAATCCTACTCCTACCGACTATTCCGGGCGTTCGTTCTCCGTGCTGATTAGCAGGGATTCCACTTGGAGCAAATCGCGTGGCTGGACTTGGAGCGAGACCGGAGGACAGTATAAGTATAGCACTATCTCTACCGATGGAGATACCTACGAATTAGATTTATCGTCCTATGCCGGGCAGGCATTCCGCCTCGGATTCTATTTGCATATAGATGATAAGGGCGGAGATAATATCCTCCACTTGCAGAATATTTCGCTGGATACAGTAGCCATTGCCTCTTGCCGCGGACTGAGAAATGTGGCTGCCACGCAAATCACTTCCTCTTCCGCACTACTTACTTGGCGCAACAAGAGCGCAAGCGATGCGCCCTTGGCAAGCATTGAGGTCGCCACCGACCCGCTCTTCGAAGATGTGATTATCGCCGACACCATACGCGATGCCTTCTCCTACCCCATAGAAGGACTATTGCCTGCCACTACCTACTATCTGCATGCACGCCAACTCTGCGACGACGGTGGTGCTACTCCATGGACTTTGACCTCCTCTTTCACTACCGCGTATGCCTTGCCCTACCAAGAGGACTACAACAACTATAGTCGTTTTGCCTCCGATTGGCATGTGTATGATGGGTATGCACCTCAGATATTTGCCGGTGAAACCTTCGCAGATACACGCTGGAGCACCAAATGGACGATTGATTCGCTCCATTTCGTCAGTTTCACCGACCCCTACCTGAAGATGTATGTCTCTTCGTCCGACCATAGTTGGGCAGTCTCGCCGAGCATCGACCTTACGCAAGAAAAGGAAAATAGTGTATTGCTCACTTTCGAGGCAGCACTCACCGCAGGTGATTTCCGAAGCCCCAAACCCGAACAGGCTGACCTCAATGCCGAGCAGTATTTCATGGTGGTTATCTCCACCGATAATGGGGCTACTTGGCAACGAACCAATGCCACCGTTTGGACCAATGCACAGGATGTTCAAGCAGACTATCCCTTGTCCGAATTGGGCGTACAGCCTACACGATATATGCTCGATTTGTCCGCATACACAGGGCAGGTAGTCCGCGTCGCTTTCTATGCCGAGGCCATGAAAGATGGTAAGTACAACCATTATATGGTTGATAATCTCGAAATCAATCGCACTACTTTGGTACAGATTCAAGATACTATCTGCCACGGAGATGACTATGGCAACTATGGCTTCGAGTATCCCGCCGAACAACTCCATATCGGTACCAACCACTATCGTATTATCTCCGATGATATGACGCATATCACCGACCTCACTCTTGTCGTCAATCCCGTCTATACCGTTCGTTACCAAGGGCAGGTATGTGAGGGTGAACGATTTACAGGCTTTGGATTTGATGTCATTGGTACTACTACCACCACTTATCGACGATATGTAGCCAATCAGGATAGGTGCGACAGTATCTACCTCCTCGATTTGACCGTCATTCCTACTATCCGCACGGAGGTGATTGATAGTATTTGTGCAGGAGGTTCTTTTGTGCTCAATGGGCAAACCTATCGATATAATGCCATTGCCTATGATACTCTCAGTTCTGCCGTGAGCGGCTGCGATAGCATCACTATGCACTATATCACTTTCACCGACGTCAAAACCCTCCATACCGACATCACCAAGGCTATTTGTCAGGGAGAATGGTACTCCGATGGCTGGTTCACACAAAATAAACCCGGATATTATCGCAAAACCGATACTTCTTCCCAAGGCTGCGACAGTACGGTTACACTACATCTCTTCGTTGCTGATGAGAATGACTATATCTACGATAGTATCTATTCTGACCGCCTGCCATATATCTACGACGGTGAAACCCTCCTCGATGAGAATACACCCACAGGATTCTACGATTTCGCCGTGGAGAGTGCTTCCGGTATCTGCCATATCACCCTGCGTGTGCATGTACTTCTGCCTACGGATATAGATAATACCAATGCCGATATCGTGCGTGTTGCACCCAACCCCGTCCCCGTAGCCTCACCCATACATCTCATCCTACCGAGCGGCTTGTTAGCAAGCGATATGGATGCTTCTCTCTACAACTCTATGGGGCAACTTGTGTACCATATAGAGCAGCCTGCTACTACCTTGCCATCCGTACCTACAGCAGGTATCTATACTCTCCGCTTGCAAACAGAGAAAGACCTGTGGCTGATTAAAGTGTTGGTACAATAGTATTTCCCATTTTTCCCTTCTTATAGGGAGGAAAGATATGAAAAAGGCTGTCTGACAATGTAAATTTGTCGGGCAGCTTCTTTTCTTGTTTTAGTTGTAAGTGCTATTATTCTAACTCTATGCCGGTTGTGGTATAGTGTTTATTGCCTAGGCGTATTACAACTCGATATGCAGCGCGTATGTAGGAATCCGCCTTGTAGCGTGTACTTTCGCCACTGTTGGCGCGTATCCATGCTTTGATGTCGTTGAGCCGCTGGTAGTCGATGTCTTCAAAGGATAGTTGTTCTATTCCTTCGGCATTGCAGTATCTCATCAATATACGATAGATGTATGCGTAGTGCTTGCGAGTATTTTCGGTGGCTCTACCCTCTCCGTATTGTTGAAACCAAGCCGTAAAGTTCGCGTGTTTCCGCCCGGCTTTAAGCAAGCGTTTGCGTTTGCACTTTTTCTCTCCCACGACATAGTTGCGAATATCGGTTGCCGTTAGGTTGGAGAGGTCGATTTCGTCGCTGCGTCCGAGTTCAAAGATGACTTCATCGAATTTGCGCACGATTGCCCCGATTTGTTCATTTTTGAGGTCTGCCAAATATGCTTTGCGATTGATTGGTTCTCGCAAATTGTTAGCGTCGAAATTTGCACTGTTGATATATACACCGGTGTTGATGAAGGCGTTAGTACCGAGATGTGATATTCTGACGATTACGGCAGATGTGCCGTTTTGTTTTTGACGGAGTATTGACTAAGTGTGATAGATGCCATAGTTGTAAAAAGTCTGAATTGTTTGTTTTTGTCAGTAATGAGTTGTTTTTGGTGGTAAAATTATTACCATTTTATTACCATTTTGGGTTTTGAGTGGAATAAAAATAGGGAGATTTTAGGGGAAATAGCCTTGAAAATAGCAGATAAAAACAAAAATACAACAGGTTGAATGTGTCCAACCTGCTGATTATCAGTACTTTTCTTTCTTGAGCCACTAGGCGGACTCGAACCGCCGACCCACGCATTACGAATGCGTTGCTCTACCAACTGAGCCATAGTGGCAACTTGTGCATATTCGCTTCTGATTTCTGCTCTTTGCTTGAAAGTAATAGTTAGTTACTTACTCGACAGTACCAATTACTTACTCGACAGTACCAATTACTTACTTGACAGTAGTTACTTACTTGACAGTAAATTATTTGCTCGAAAGTAACAATTACTATTCTTAATTATTGACTTTGTCGCTACTGCGGAATTCAAAAGCGGGTGCAAAGGTACTACTTTTTTTGTAAATATACAAGAGAAGCGGCTTTTTTTTGCGTATTTGGAATTATTTTTGTATCTTTGTGGGCAGAATAGGGTGTCTATCCGTGTGCTGTATTGCCAGAATGGGAGTGAAGGATAGGGCAAACATGAAGTGATGAGTGGAAGAGGAATAGCATATTGAAGTGTTTATAAGAATATAATGTTGAAGCGTATATATATATTATTGTGTATGTGCTGTGCATGGGGATGTGTGAGCGCAGCCGTGCAGTATCGGACGGAGGTGTTGGATAGCAATGTGCGGACACTGCGTGTGCAGTATGTGGAGCAGAGTGGGGTAGAACGACCGTTCTTAGTGCTGCAAGACGGGATAGTGGATGGAACCAACCCACAGAACACCTTAGAGGTCTCGTTTGACGAGATGAGCCACGGCGTGCATTTCTATACCTATTCGGTAATTCACCTAAATGCGGATTGGACAGAGAGCGGATTGAGTAGCAGTGAGTATCTGGTTGGCTTTACTACACAGGACATAACAGACTATGAGCATTCGCTCAATACACAGCGGGATTATACCCATTACCGATTTGAATTTCCTAATGCAGATATGCAACTGCATGCGAGCGGAAACTATGCACTGAAGATTTATGAAGACGCTAATCCTAACCGTGTAGTGGCGTTGGTTTGTTTCTCTGTGGTGGAACCGCGAGTGGAGATTGCTGCCAAGGTGAGGTACAATACCCAACTGGAACTGAACGGACGCTTCCAGCAAATAGATGTAGATGTTAGTACCTCGGGCATAGATGTGCGCGACCCGAATGAAATAAAACTGGTAGTGCGGCAGAATGGGCGCGTGGATAACCAAGCAAGAGTGGCACGACCGACTTTTGTGGAGAATAATCGATTGAGATATGAGAACCAGCGTGCATTGATTTTTGAGGGCGGCAATGAGTATCGGCATTTTGATGCCTACTCGGTGTATTTTGCAGGAACAGGCATAGAGCAAGTGCGCTTTGATAATCGAGATTATCATACTTTTCTGTTTACAGACGCTTTGCGTGGGGTAGGGGCTGAGTATGCGGGAGATGTGGTAACGGATAAATGCGGTACGCCATATATGCACGAATATGATGCAGACGGACAGTATATGGTGAATGCAGAGCGAACGACTGACCCCGATACAGAGGCGGAGTATATGTGGGTACATTGGATATTGCCCAAAGCCGACCCTTGGTTTGACGGCACGGTGTATGTGGGTGGAGATATGTTTGGCAACCATTTAGGTGCAGATAATCGCATGCAATACGATAATGAGCATAGGTGCTACTACTTGACAGCATTGGTGAAACAAGGCGGTTACGATTATCAGTATTGGTTCTTGCCCAAGGGGGGAGTAACGACTACTTTGCAGCGAACTGAAGGCTCGCATTGGCAGACAGAGAACGAATATACCATCTATGTGTATTTCCGACCATTTGGAGCACGGTATGATCAATTGGTAGGCTATCAGGTGATACGATCGGTAGAGTAGAGCACTTCTTTGATAGATTAGATCTAATAGAGTACTTCTTTGCTAGAGTAGAGCACTTTTTTGCTTATTGGAGAGACGGTTTCTTATTTTTAGATAGTCGGCAATTCTGCATGGCTGTGGTCAACCTATTTTAGAATACACACTTACTATACAAATCGATAGCATTTCGGCGAAAATACTATTGATTTGTTATTTTATTATGTAGGTCTTAGGTCTCGATGAGGTCTCGACAAAGTCTCGATAAAATCGGCTCAAAATGCAGGTTGCAAAAAGACACTAATAAGGTTGTTTTTGTAGCAATGTGGTGTAGCAGAACCGAATGGTGGCTTTATCTATTTGGTTTCGCATTGTTTGATGACGCGGCAGGGATTGCCGACGGCGATACTATTGGAGGGAATATCATGGGTAACAACAGAGCCTGCGCCGATAGTGCAGTTATCGCCGATAGTAATGCCCGGGAGAATGGTAACAGAGCCTCCTATCCAACAGTTGTTTCCGATAGTAACCGGCTTCGCCCATTCTTGGCGTGTATTGCGCTCGGTGGGATTGGTGCTATGGCAGGCAGTGTAGATAGATACATTCGGTCCGATGAAAGCATCATCGCCGATAGTAACGAATGCTTCATCGAGAACCGTAAAATGAAAATTGGCAAAGAATCGCTTACCTACACGGATATGTTTACCATAGTCGCAGTAAAATGGTTGATTGATAAAGACATTCTCATCACAACTGCCGAGCAGGTTCTGCAAAAGGGATAATCTACTATTGAGATCAGACGGCTTTAGATGATTGTACTCTTGAAGCAGGTCTTTGCAGCGATTGAGTTCGATAAGTAATTCGGGGTCGCAGGCATTGTATATCTGTCCGCTGAGCATTTTTTCTTTTTCGGTCATATATATTAGGGTCGTTTTTTGTTATTCATCAGAATTGCAAAAAATGTGCCATCGTGGGTTGTAGTTGTTCAGGAATTGGAATGGCAGTGGGAATATCGATTGGATAAGTATTGAAGTGCAGACGAGAAAGCATACTCTATAGTCCCGATACTGAACAAAATTTCTACATATCGTGTTGCTATTTTAGGCAAGATATTCTTTGCTTAGAGGGCTATTTTGATACTACACTATTTCACGCAGCCAAAGTAGAGTGTGTGAAAAGTGTGTGAAAGTGATGTTGTAAGTAATGTATTTGAAAATCAAATAGTTATATATTCATTGTAGTAGTCTTTCGATATGTTTCGTAAGGCGAAATGTGTTATAAAACATATTTTCAAAATTTGGTTTCTTATAAAATATGGTGTACTTTTGCACCGCTTTTCAAAAATCAAGTACGATGATGAAACAGAAACTATTTTCGATTTTGAGTTTGCTCCTTTTCTGCATTGCGCCGATTTTGGCGCAGACTATCACCGTGAGTGGTGTGGTAATGGCAGAAGGTGAGCCTGACCCCGTGATTGGTGCCAATGTGATGGTAAAGGGCACAACAAACGGTACGATTACCGATCTTGACGGTAATTTCTCTCTTCAAGCCAAAGCAGGTGATGTGTTGCTTATATCTTATATGGGATATAAGTCGCAAGAGGTAAAGGCAACCGCTTCGCCTATGCGTATCACTTTGAAACCAGATAATGTGATGCTGGAAGAGGTAGTAGCGGTTGGCTATGGTACAATGAAGAAATCTGATTTGACCAGTGCCATCACTTCGGTGAGTGCCGATGAGTTGCTGAAAGCCCCTGTTTCGGGCTTGGACCAAGCATTGCAAGGTCGTGCCGCGGGTGTAACGGTTACTACCAATTCCGGTCAACCCGGTGAAGCGGCTACTGTCCGTATTCGTGGTATCAGTTCGGCAATGGGTGGCAACCAACCTTTATATGTAGTAGATGGAGTGATTACAGGTGATATTTCTTTTGTGGCTCCGAGTGATATTGCCAGTATGGAGATTCTCAAAGACGCTTCCGCTGCCGCGATCTATGGTAGTCGTGGCGCAAATGGTGTCATTCTTATTACTACCAAAGGTGGTGGGGCCGGCAAAGTGAATGTTAGTTTTGACGCTTATTGGGGGTTCCAAAACCGTTGGAAAAAGTTAGATGTGATGGATTCACGCGGTCAGGCAGAGACTGAGTTGCGTATCGGTGCTATGCGTGATGGTGCAGAGCAGATTGCTTACTATCAGAACAACGGTTTTGGTGCATGGTTGCAGAATTATAAGTTGGGTAAGTCTGAATTTTATCCTACCAATTTCGATTACGCTTCCCAAGAGACCGATTGGCAGGATGAGGTATTCCGTAAAAATGCCTTTATGCACAACTATAACTTGAGTTTTGATGGTGGTAACGAGAAGATGCACTATGCTCTTTCTTCCAGTTACTTTGGTCAGGAAGGTACAATCATTGGTTCTAACTATGAGCGTTTTACTCTGCGTCTGAATACGGATTTCGAGATTGCCAAGTGGCTCAAAGTGGGAGAACACTTGAGTTTGATGGTTAGTGGTGGTCGCAACGCAATGAACAATTCCTCTTCTGCGGGTGCGAGTATTATTGCCGGTGCATTGTCTATGTCACAGTGGGACCCTGTTTATTATCCCGAAGGCAGTACCAATAAGTACACCGGCAAAGACTTGAGCAATCGTTATTCGGCAGGTTCCAATTTCAAGAATGTAACCAACCCTTACCAAATGGCATACAATACCGAACCGAAGAACAAGAATCAGCGTTTGGTGGGCGACATCTATTTTGAACTGACTCCTATTGACGGACTTACTATCCGTCCGAGCATCTCTGTGGATTTTGCACTCAATAACGATAGGGCTTTTACCTATCCGAACACCTATACCAGTTACAACTATACGGACAAAAACTTTGTCTCTACCAGTATGGCAAAGTATCAGACCTTGCTGGAAGACCTTACTATTACATATGCCAAGAAAATAGATAAGCATAGTTTCTCGGTGATGGTAGGTCAGACATGGTCGGAATACAACTACTACTATTTGGGCGGTTCCGGCGCTTCTATTCTCAATCCGACAGAGAATAATTGGTATTTGATGAATGCGACAGAGAACAAAAATTTCTCTGATGGAGTGGAACGTCAGCGTCGTTTGTCATTCTTGGGACGTGCGTTCTACAACTACGACAATCGTTATATGGCAACTGTCAATTTCCGTGCGGACGCTTCCAGCAAGTTTACTAAGAATCCTTGGGGTTTCTTCCCCTCTATGTCGCTTGCTTGGCGTTTGAGCGAAGAACCGTTTATGCGTGATTTGGAATTGGGGTGGTTGGATAATATCAAGTTCCGTGCCGGTTATGGTCAGGTGGGTAACGATGGTGTACCGTCCAGTGTATTCGTTCAGACTATGGAGAATGGCAATAAGGTATTTTATGGATATCCTTTGGGCATAACTACTTCGGATGATAATATCGCTTATGGTGCTGCACTGCTCACATTGGCTAACCAAGACGGTAAATGGGAGACGAATGAACAATGGGATGCGGGTATCGACTTTGGTTTTTGGAATGGAAAGTTGTCGGGTTCTATCGATTATTTCCGCAGAAACACTTTGGATGCTTTGCTCTATGTAAATGCTCCTGCACATGTAGGCAACTGGGGCAGCCCTGTGAAGAATGTGGGTAATATCCGCAACGAGGGTTTTGAGTTGACATTAAACCATGATAATCAGGTAGGTAAGTTCCACTACACTATAGGTGGTAACATCAGTTATTTGGAGAACACTCTGACCAAACTGAACGGCGGTTCCTCGCTGTGGGGCGACCGTGTGAAGACCGATGAAGGTATGGCATTGAATAGTTTCTGGGGCTATCAATACGAGGGTGTTTATGCTTCTGACGCGGAGGTATTAGACCATTTGTATACCTTCAAAGACCGTCCCGAAGAGTGTGGCGTACATGCCGGCGATGCACGATATACCGATGTGAACGGTGATGGTAAGATAGATGAGGATGACAAGGTAAACTTAGGCAATGCGTTCCCGAAAATAACCTATGGTATCAACCTTGGTGCCGATTTTTATGGTGTTGATATTCAGTTGTTCTTCCAAGGTGTGGCGGGCAATAAGATTTATAATGCTCAGCGTCAGACCTTAGAGGGCGACGGTACAAGTTATGCTTTGGCTTCGTATATGAAAGACGATGTGTGGGTAGGGTACACCGATGTTGTTCGCACTGCATTACTCAACCAAGGTGTGAACTGGATGGAACTGGAGAATCGTGAGGGTACAATTCCTAATCCGCTCGGAAGCCCGACCAATACAGAGAACTCAACTCGCTTCTTGGAAAACGGTGCTTATTTCCGACTGAAGAACGCACAAATAGGTTATACTTTGCCCAAGAACCTGACCCAAAAATTCCATTGTTCGCGTCTGCGTTTTTATGTTACGGCAAGCAACCTATTTACCATTACTAAATATTCAGGTTATGACCCCGAAGTAGGTAGTGGTGTCGATTACGGAAATTATCCGCAGAGCCGTACTTTTACTTTCGGTTTGAATGCAACATTCTGATGTAGGAGTAAGGATAAAGGAATAAGGAGAAAAGACTAATTACTTATTTGAAGAAAGGTATAAAATTATGAAGAAGATACAGATAATGACAGTGGCATTGTTTTGCGGAGTATTGCTGACGGGTTGCAAAGATTATTTGACGGAGATTGAACCGGGCAAGACTATGCTGGAGGACTATTACACATCTCCCGAGGCGGCTATTCAGAATGTTACAGGTTGCTATGTACCATTGATGTGGGAGTATGGCGATACCTATTTTCCGGAGTGGTTTATCGGCGATGTGGTATCCGATGATGCGTTGAAGGGTGGTGGCAGTACGACCGATATGGCAGATGCTTACGATATGGAGAACTGGCGCACAACGAACCAAAACGCATTGTTGCTTTCGTTCTATCGTGCACAATATCAGGGTATTGGACGTTGCAATTTGGCGTTGAAATATATTCCGGAGTTGGATTTCCCGGAGAACGACACTTGGACACCCGAGTTGAAAAATCGTCTGTTGGGCGAAATCTATTACCTGCGTGCGTACTATTATTTCCGTTTAGTTCGCGTGTTTGCCGGTGTTCCGCTGATTACCAAGGTATTGGAGAATGATTCTGAGTGGGGACAACCACGCGCTTCGGTGAGTGATGTCTATAATCAAATCTTGTCCGACTTTCAGAAAGCAGCCGAGTTGCTTCCCGTCAAGAGTTCCACGTTGTATGCCGAGACCGATTTAGGTCGTGCCACCAAGGGTGCTGCACAGGCAATGCTTTTGAAAACCAACCTTTATATGGCATCGCCTTATTGGCAAACGTACAATTTGGACAAGGACGCCAAACAATACTACGCTGCAGCCAAGAGTTGGGGCGATTCAATCATCGCTTCGGGAGAATATGACCTGTGTCCTGTCTATGGTGACAACTTTACCATCGCGGGCGAAAATGGCAAGGAGTCGGTGTTTGAAATTCAATATGCGGCTGTTTCGTGGGGAGATTATGGCAATGGCTCGCACATGGGTTTCACGGCGGGTAGTTTTACTCAGCAGTTGGTTCGCTCACGTTCTGCACAGATTGGTGCAGGCTGGGGTTTTAACCACCCGACGCAGAACTTGTATGATGAGTTTGAGACGGGCGACTTGCGTCGTGATGAGGCTATTTTGAACCCGGATACATTGCTGATGGAAAACAAGAGCGAGGAGAGATACTTGGAAAATGCTTATTTAAACAACAAAACCGGTATGTATCGTGATACTTTGCCGGACGGTTCCAAAGGTGTTGGTGGTTGGGGTAATGTGCTGGACCATGCTACTCGTGGTCCGCTCAATAATCGTCAGATTCGTTACGCCGATGTGTTGCTGATGTATGCCGAGGCTTGTTTGGGTGCCGGTGATGAGGCAACGGCAAAGACCTATATAAACAAGGTGCGTGATCGTGTAGGACTTGGTGAAGTAGGTTCGTATAGCATCAAAATCAATGGTGTCAAAATAACCTCTCCCACTGTAGAGCAATGCTTGCGTCATGAGCGTCGTATGGAATTGGCAATGGAGGGACACCGTTGGTTTGACCTTGTGCGTTGGCAAGGTGTAGATGGCAAGGGCTTGAAGCAGCATATGGACGCTTATGCCGCTACGGAGAGCGATGATGCAAAGGCACACATACAAGCGTTTGTAGCGGGCAAGCATGAGATTTTCCCGATACCGCAGAAAGAGATACAACTCAATCCTACGGAGATGGAGCAAAACCCCGGGTATTGATGCAAATGTTAATAAGGGTGAATGTCGGTGAGTAGGTCAAAGGTAGCATAAGGGTTGCTTATCCTATGCTTATCCTATGCTGTTTGACACGAACCTTTTACGAGCAAAAAAGAGAAAAATATATAACAATAATTAACCATTAAATTTTTTCATTGTATGAAAGCGAACAAATTTTTTGCGGCTGCTATGGCAGCATTGGCATTAGTAGGATTCTCATCCTGCAAAGACAAAAATGACGACAATAAGTCGTTGGAATTGACAGAGACATCTATTAGCATGAAAGTGGGTGAGACCCATCAGCTGGTGGCAAATGTAACGGTTGAGACATGGAGCACATCGGACGAAAAAGTGGCTACCGTGGACAAAGGTATGGTAACCGCAGTGGCAGAAGGTACAGCAATCATTTCTGCTACGGCAAAAGGTACAACGAAGACCTGTGTAGTGAAAGTTACTAAAGAAGGCCAAGACGGTGGCGGAACTACTACTGCTGCTGAAGTTAAAGGTAGCCAAATTTGGCCGGTTATTTTGGACGGTGTTACGTATGAAACTTGTGCTTCGAAAGTAGTTGCGGATTTCCGTATTGATGATTCTGTCAACAATTTGTATGTGTGGGCTTCCGGCGAAACATATTCTGCCGGCGATGGAACAGGCGTGAACTTCTTTGGCAACAACGAAGGCTATGTATCTTTGACTGTAGTTGCTCCTGCCGGTTGGTCGGGTTGCGGTTTTAATGTCGGTGCAGCCAATATCAGCAAAATGAAAGAATTGCGTGACGCGATTGTTGCAAGTCCTGATGATTTCTATTTGCACTTGGCTATGAAGGCAACTACCACCGGTAACCATCAATTCTATACATTTGGAGATGCAGTTTCTTCTTTTGCTGTTGGTACTGCTACTATCGAAAAAGGTGCTGTCATTGGTGATTTTACTCGTGATGGTGCATGGCATGAGTTTGATGTTCCTATGGCTCAGTTTGCTGCAGCACTATCAAAAGTGGATATCAAAGATGCCGGTTGCGATATTTTCTCTTGCTTGTCCGGCGCACAGGCAGGTTCGCAACTGAATCTTGACGCTGTGTATTTCTATAAGAAGTAATACTTTCCTATTGCAATGAGGAGGCTGATTACCTCCTCATTGCCCTAAAACAAATGAATATGCGTAAACATTTTTATTTCTTATTATTGCTTTGTGCGGTAGTCGTGTCGGCTTGCCAAAGTGAACCTGATTTCTCGTTGAACCCTGCTTCTATACAGATGAAGGTGGGGGATATGCAGACGATTGAGTTGGTGGGCAATGCGGCCGATGTGTCGTGGAGTTCGTCCAACGACTCGGTGGCTACGGTGTATTATGGTGTGGTAACGGCAAAGGCTATCGGTGCAACGACGATTGTGGCTCGCTCGGGCAAAAAAGAGGTAAATTGCCATGTGTTTGTGAGTGGTAGCGATGGGGCTACGCTACGTATAACGCCGGGGATGGTATCGCTGAAGAAAGGGGAGACTTTCCAATTCCAATATGGTAATTCATACGAGTTGCCTATGACGTGGACATCAAGCGACGAGACGATAGCCAAAGTATCAAGCGACGGGGTGGTTACTGCGTTGAAGAGCGGCAATGCCACTATTACGTTGGCAACCAACATCGAAACGGTGACGGCATTGGTGGCTGTAGAGCACCAATACGGGGAGTATAAGTTGGTATGGAGCGATGAGTTCAACGGTACTGCCTTGGATGAGTCGGTATGGACGATACAAACCGGTGGCGCAGGTTGGGGAAATAACGAAAAGCAATTCTATACAGGGCGCAGTGAGAATTTGCGTGTGGAAGGCGGCAACCTTGTTATAGAAGCTCGCAAGGAGCAATACGATAAGAACGAATATACTTCGGCACGCATTATGTCGAAGGGCAAAAAGACTTTTACGTATGGTAAGATGGAGGCGCGTATCTCGTTGCCTTCGGGTGGCGGATTATGGCCTGCGTTCTGGATGATGGGCAATACCGGCAGTTGGCCTCAATGTGGCGAGATTGATATCATGGAGTATGTCGGAAATGTGCCAAACCGTGTGTTAGGGACATTGCACTCCACCAAGGACCGCTCGGGTAGCAAGAGCAGCAAGGCGTATTGGGGCGAGAATATAGAGGAGAACTACCATGTGTATGGCATTGAGTGGACCAAAGAAGAGAAAAAAGGGCGCGATGTGATACGTTTCTATGTGGACGACAATGTATTCTCGGAGCAGGTGGAATCGGTAATAGATGACAACGATTATTGGCCGTTCAATAAGCCGCACTTCTTTATTATTAACTTGGCTGTCGGAGGTAATTTGGGTGGAGATGTTAAGGATGCTATTTTTGCCACACCACGTTTGATGAAAGTGGATTGGGTACGCGTTTACCAACGTGAAGAGATAGAATAATATGTTCAGAGCAGGTCGGCATAGTGTGGTGATTGGTGCGATCTGTGCACTATTGAGCGGGTGCGTGTGCGTATGTCCGCCCGACTCGGAACTTCATTCAGGGATGCGCAAGAGTGCAAAACGAGGTGTGTCGTTTGATTTCAAACAAGCGGAAGACCTTCCACCATTGTCGCCGTCCTGTTCGTGGGCATACAACTGGGGCAATACCCAAAACGCACAAGCGGCATTATGGTTCGATAGCAATGATATGGACTTCTGTCCGATGGCGTGGAACAATACCTACAATGCTGACGCTATTCGTCAATATGTACAGGCGCACCCTAAAACGAAGTATTTGCTTGGTTTCAACGAACCCAACTTGAAAGACCAATGCAATATGACTCCCGCCGAGGCGGCCGCGCATTGGGGCGAAGTGGTGGCGTTGGCAAACGAGTTGCACATAAAATTAGTCTCGCCCGCAATGAACTACGGTACGTTGGATGGCTATTCCGACCCCGTCAAGTGGTTAGATGAATTCTTCGCGCAACCTGGTGTTTCGATGGCTGATATCGATGCTATCGCTGTACATTGCTATATGTCCTCGCCTTCGGCAGTAAGGAACTACATCGAGATGTTCCGCAAATACGGCAAACCCGTTTGGCTGACGGAGTTTTGTGCCTGGGACCCTGTGCCAGGGAGCGTAGAGAGCCAGATGGACTATATGTGTACGGTGCTGAACTATTTGGAGCAGGAACCGTTGGTGGAGCGTTATGCATGGTTTATGCCTCGCACCTCCTCCCCCGTGGACAAAGCCCCTTATATGCAGTTGCTGACTCATACATCGCCGGTTGAACTGACGGACTTGGGAGTGCTATATACTTCATTCTCATCTTTTGACAAACAGGCATGGTTGCCCTTGGAGAACGGTATCGGAGCACATCAGTACGTGGCATTGAGCAATAATACAATAGCATTGCGGGTATCGGAGGAAAAGACCCCTTATATACAAGGTTTGCAGTCAGGAATGTGGGTGGACTACCAGGTGCGGAGTACTTCGGAGGAACCGTTGCAACTGACTTATGCTACGATTGCGAGCAGTCAGATCTGTGTCTATGTGGACGATGTGGCGCAAGCCATAGTGGATGTGCCGAAAACGGCGGATATGCAAGCATGGAGTACGCTGAATACCGGTGTCCGGTGCGGCAAAGGTAGGCATACGGTGCGCCTCGAAATGCTGAAAGGAGTAATAAATCTGCAAGAATTGAAAAATTAGATATGAAAAAGGTTTTGTTGGTTAGTGTCGGATTTGTATTTGCGTTGGTTCTCAACGCAAATGCATTTGCCGATTATCAGTTGGAACAGAACGAAGCAATTAATTTGTTTAATGCGGCAACTACCACTATGGAGTGTTGGTCTATGCCGGGGTGGACCGGCGATGTACAAAAGAGTTTTGCCACATGGCAGAATGGCGAGTTGGTGCTGACGGTACCGGGACAATGCAGCGAGCGTTGGCAATGTCAGGTGAAACTCCAAACCAATGGCATTGTATTGAATAATGGCAAGACTTATATGTTCTCTTGCAATATGAACGCTTCACACGATATCAGTCTGGTAACCGTTAAATTGTTTGATGACTCACCTTTATCTGATGTGTCAAATCATACTCTCAAGGCGGGCAATAATACTGTCACAAATCCTGCTTTTCAGGGGGGGGCAGTAGGCAATGGTATCATCGTTTTCGACTTTGGCTATGCCGCCGGAGGAGATGTCATACGTGTAAACAATATCACATTGCAAGAGGGAGCGGCACAACCGGATCAACCTGTTGTGGACGGCTATACCTTGGTATGGAATGCCGACTTTACCCAGTCGTCGCTTAATTCCGCCGCATGGAATATCGAGGTGAACGGCGATGGCGGCGGCAACAACGAGTTGCAATACTACTGCGAGAAAGGTGTCCGCCTCGGTGTGGAACCCGCTACGGGGAAGCATTGTCTTATTCTCACTGCCACCAAGGAGAATTACTCGGGAAAAACCTGCACCTCGGGGCGTGTGAATTCGTTGGGCAAAACCTATTTCAAGTATGGTAAGATAGAGGCACGTATCTGGTTTCCTAATACTGCCAACGGGCTATGGCCTGCTTTCTGGCTTATGGGCAACGATTTCAACGAGGTAGGTTGGCCGGCTTGTGGCGAGACCGATATTGTTGAACTTGGACATCAGGATGGTATCAATAGTGGTACACAGGACCGTTATTTCAATGGTGCAAGTCATTGGGGACCTCGTTGGGATGCGCATTATCAGTATGCCAACGCTATCACCAATTCCTATTCGGTGGAGGATGGTTTCCATACTTTCACATGTATCTGGAATGCAGAGAGGGTGTCCATGTATGTTGACTTGGATAAGTATCCTGATGCGCAGCCGTACTACGTGATAAATATCCCTGTCAGCAATGAGGATAATGCTACAGGTAAGTATTTCCACAAGGCTAACTTCATCATCTTCAACTTGGCTGTCGGCGGTAGTTTCCCCGGTATCTACGATATCAATGGGGTTACAGCCTTGCAGAATGGACCGCGCTCGATGTATGTGGATTATGTACGTATCTATCAGCGCGGCGATGCGGGAGAGTCGTTCTATTCTGCTATGCCAAGCGATCCTGTCGAGGGTAACTCAACAGGTTTGGAGAGTGTGTCTGATGAGGACGGAAAGGCACGCAAGATTCTGTATAATGGCAGGTTGTATATTCTTGTAGGAGAAACTCTGTATTCCGTTACCGGAGAGACAATCAAAAAATAATCTTTTCTATATCAACTTTTGGAAAATAAATGATACAACAAATGTTTTTTCGTAAATTGCGCATATTGCTTTTGACAACTCTTGTTGGTATGGTTTCATGCCAATCCAATTCGGCTTACACCCTCGTTTGGGAAGACAATTTCGATGCCGATACCATCAATACGGCATATTGGAATATCGATGACAACGCCCGTGGTGGCGGCAATGCCGAGATGCAGTACTACACCCCGCGTAATGTGTCGATAGAGAACCACCCTGTTACGGGCGAGTCCTGTCTGGTGCTGAACGCAAAGCGCGAGGACTATGGCAATCGTCCTGCCACATCGGCACGTCTCAATACGCAGGACAAAGTTACTGTCCAATACGGCAAGATTGAAGCGCGTATCGCATTCCCCTACACCGCCGATGGCCTGTGGCCTGCTTTCTGGATGCTTGGCAACGACCTCGCTACCGACCTCGGCAACAACGATGACGTGGATGCCAAGGCGGAACAACTCGCACGCGAAGGACGCTGTGTCTGGCCGCGTTGTGGCGAAATCGACATCGTCGAGATGGGGCATAAAGACGGTATTGAGAAAGGATTGCAAGACCGTTATTTCAATGGTGCCGCTCATTGGGGCGAGGCATTCAATAATGGTAAGTATCCCAACAAAGCAGGTGTATGCGAGGCTCCTTATGCCGTACAAGGTGGATTTCACCTGTTTACGGTGGTATGGACGGAGGATAGTTTGGCTATGTATCTTGACCAAGACCAATATCCCGATGTAGCACCTTATTTTGCGCTTTCGCTCCGCAATAAAGAACTAAACGAACCCGGGCATTACTTCAATAAGCCCTTCTATTTGGTACTGAACTTGGCAGTAGGCGGATTTTTCCCCGGTTTGCCCACTACGCCGAAATACCCGGAGGTTGTAACGGCAGACGACGATAACTTCCGCCGCATTACAGGATTGCCTGCCGACGGAACACCCGTGAAAATGTATGTAGATTACATCCGTGTATATCAACAAAACGATTGAACATTAGTAGCATTACAGATAAACTGATAGAGCCTTATGAAACTGACAATCAAAGAGAAATTAGGGTATAGTCTTGGTGATACCGCATCGCACTTTGTGTGGGACTTGGTAGGTTTTTGGTTGCTTATCTTCTATACCGATATATATGGCCTGTCGCCTGCGATGGCGGGTGTGATTATGTTTGTGGGCAGTATATGGGATGCGGTGATGGATCCTGTCGTTGGTATTGTGTCTGACCGCACGGAGTCGCGTTGGGGTAAGTTCCGTCCGTACTTGTTGTTCGGTTCGGTGCCCTATGCTATCTTAGCGGTAATGGCTTTCTCAACGCCTAATTTCGGAGATACGGGTAAGTTTGTCTATGCGCTGATTACCTGCTTGCTGCTGCGTACGGCTTATGCGTTTGTCAACCTTCCCTATTCGTCGCTCGGAGCCGTGATGACCAACGACTCGAATGAGCGTGCGGGCTTGAATACCTATCGTTTTATAGCAGCCTATATAGGTCAGTTTATCGTAACGGGGGCTGCTCTCTACTTGGTAAAGTGGCTTGGTGCGATGGGTAACGACGGCGTAGTGAATCAGGCGCAGGGCTACCAATATACGGTAGCATTGTTCGGAGTACTGAGTATTGCATTCTTCTTGATTACTTTTGCAACGACCAAAGAGCGTGTGAGTGCGCCTAAGAAACAAGACAACAATGTGTTGCGCGACTTTAAGTACCTCTTTATGAATAAGGCGTGGATTGTACTGACGGTGGTAGGCATTGTGTCGTTCATTATGTTTGCGATGCAGAATGCAGCGATAGCGTACTATTTTAAGTATTATATCCAAGACGCAGAGAATGTGCAACTCTTCAATATCCTCGGTACGGTGGCATTGATTGTGGCACTGCCGCTGTCGAAGCCCTTGGCTAAACGCTTTGGCAACAAGGCGGTGTATATCGGTTCATCGATTATCTCGGGTGTGTTTTTTGCGCTGATCTATGTGGCGGGCGATAATCTGCCATTGGTCTATACCTTTAATATATTAGCAAAGATGTCGTATGCTCCGGCAGTGCCGTTGCTATGGACTATGCTGGCGGATGTGGCAGACTACGGCGAATGGAAATTCAATCGCCGCACTACGGGTCTGACTTTCTCGGCATCGGTGTTGGCACAGAAACTCGGTTGGGCTATCGGTGCTGCGGCTGCGGGGTGGTTGCTGAGTGCAACGCATTTTGTAGCCAATGCGGATGTACAGTCGGACGAGGCAATGTTGGGTATTCGTCTGTTGGTGAGCGTGATACCAGGCGTGCTGTATGCTTCGTGCGCATTAGTGCTGGCGTTCTATGACCTCGATACGCAGACGATAGCGCAGATGAAGACTGACTTGGAAGAACGGAGAGAAAACGAAACAACAATTAGAAAATGATATAGCAATGAAAGCGAACGAGAATAACCAAAATACATTGACGCCGAAGGGCAGTTATGTAGTGATTGGCGAAGATAAATACTACCGGATAGAGAACTGCGACCAAATGCAGCCGTTCTTTATCAGCCTGGCAAGCGATACCGACCTATGGATGTATATCTCCTCAACAGGTGGGCTTACATGCGGCAGACGCAACCCCGAGCAGGTGTTATTTCCGTACTACACCGATGATAAAATCACGGAGAACTACGAACACACTGGCGCGAAGACGATGGTGCGCATGCTGCATAGCGAGACTTATGGGAATGTAGATTGGGCAAAGATGCCGGTCTGGGAACCTTTTACTGACCGAAATATAGGTGTCTATCGTATCAGACGAAGCATTGCTAAGTCGGTAACGGGCAATAAGTTGCTCTTCATAGAGCAGAACCTCGACTTAGGTCTGACTTTTATGTATCAATGGGCGGCAGCCGACCGCTATGGCTGGGTGCGCCGTGCGATGCTGATCAACGATACCGACAAAGCAGCGGAGGTGGAGTTGATCGACGGATTGCAGAATGTGATGCCGTCGGGCGTGGAGCAGAAGACGCAGAATGTGTTCTCAACGCTGGTGGATGCCTATAAGAAGACCGAACTGGTAGAGGGTAGTGATATGGTGCTTTTCCGTATGGAGGCTATCTTGGTGGATCGGGCAGAGCCGAGCGAATCGCTGCGCTGCAACACGGTCTATACCTTGGGTATGCACGATGTCGAGTATCAGACCTCCTCACGACAGATAGACGCTTTCCGCAGAGGCAGAACGATAGTAGCCGAACCCGAGTCAAAAGGCGTGCGCGGGGCTATATTGGCGCATACGCGTATGACCTTGGCGGGAGGCGAATCGCAGGCGTGGTATAATGTATGCGATGTAATGCAAGACGTAGCGCAAGTGCGTGAAAGTCTGCATTTTGCTAAGAGAGAAGACGCTATCGAGCAGGTGGAGAAAGCGATTGCTATTGCTACCGAGACATTGCGTGCTATTGTAGGGCAGAACGACGGTATTCAGCAGACAGCCGACGAGGCAGGTATGGCTCGCCATTTCGCCAATACGCTCTTCAATACGATGCGTGGCGGGTTCTACTGCGACAATTATATGATTGAAGGACAGGCGTTTGCAAAACATATCGGGGTATTCAACCACGCTTTGGCTGAACAGTACAAAGGTTTCCTGACCTCGCTGCCAGAGAAAGTGTCCTACAGCCGACTGGAGGAGATGATACTGGCGCAGCAAGACCACCAGTTGCACCGTCTGTTTATGGAGTATCTGCCGATTACTTTCTCACGTCGTCACGGAGATCCGAGCCGTCCATGGAATATGTTTGACATCCGCGTGAACGACAAAGACGGCAAACGCCTGATCTCGTACCAAGGCAACTGGCGCGACATCTTCCAAAACTGGGAGGCACTCTCGTTGTCATATCCCGACTATGTGAATGGTATCATTGCCAAGTTCCTCAACGCCACTACCGCCGACGGCTACAACCCCTATAAGGTTACTTCGGAGGGTATTGATTGGGAGGTGATAGAACCGGAGAACCCGTGGTCGAATATCGGCTACTGGGGCGATCATCAGATCATCTATCTCTGCCGTTTGCTCGAACTGAGTTTTGCGCACAACCCCTTGGCATTGCGCGATATGCTCGGCAATCGTGAGTTCGCATTTGCCAATGTGCCGTACCGTTTCCGCTCCTACGATGAGATTGTGCGCAATCCGAAAGATTCTATCTATTTTGATGACGACTTGCACAAGCATATCTTTGCGCTGCTGCCTACCTATGGGCAGGATGCACGCTTGGTGATGGACAAGCACGAGCAGCCGTTGCTCGTAACTTTCACCGAGAAAGTGCTCATCACACTGCTTACCAAACTGAGCAATTTTATCCCCGAAGCGGGCGTATGGATGAATACCTTGCGTCCCGAATGGAACGATGCCAACAATGCGCTGGTAGGCTATGGTGCGTCGATGGTTACGCTATGCTACATGCGTCGTTTTGTAGGTTTCTTGAAGCAACTGTATGCGGGTGTGGACGCTTCGTATGCATTGTCGAAAGAAGTGGTGGTATTCCTGCGTGATGTGCTGTCGGCTTTTGCTAACCATGATGCTCTTTGCGAGGGCAAACGCCTCTGTTTCAACGATGAGACACGCCGTGCGTTTATCGATACGGTGGGGCGTGCAGGTGAGACCTACCGCAACGCCGTCTATGCAGGGCACTCGGGCGAGAAGGTAGAACTGAGTAGCGATTTGCTGTTGCAGTTCCTCGGCGAAGTGGAGACCTATATCGATGAGTCGATAGCCGTTAATCGCCGTGAGGACGGACTCTTCCACGCCTACAACCTTATCTCGTTTGGTACGCGAACAAAGACTGTAGGTATCACGCATCTGTATGAGATGCTCGAAGGACAGGTAGCCGTATTGTCGGCGGGTGTACTGACGCCCAACGAGGCTGCCGACTTGCTCGATGCTATGCGTCAATCGGCTTTGTATCGCGAGGATCAGCGCAGTTACATGCTCTATCCGAACCGCCGTCGTCCGTCGTTCTTGGAGAAGAACAATCTGCCGCAGGAGGCACTCAGTCTGCCGATTGTACAACGCTTGCTCGCTGATCATGCTACCGACCTGCTGGTACAGGACTGCGAAGGCGGGGTGCACTTCAATGCCGGATTCAACAATGCCGATTTCCTCAGCCGTGCTATCAACGCTTCGGCAGAGACTATCAGCGAGGAGGAACGAGGGCAGTTGCTCGATATCTATGAGCAGATGTTTAATCACCATGCATTCACCGGCCGTTCCGGGTCGTTCTACAAATACGAGGGCTTGGGCTGTATCTATTGGCACATGGTCAGCAAACTCCTTGTGGCTATCGGTGAGAATATCCAAAATGCGTTGGATACCTGCGCCGACGCGGCTACTGTCGCCCGTCTTAAAGCCCATTACGCCGCTGTGCAAGAGGGTATCGGTGCGCACAAGTCGCCTGCGGAATATGGTTCGTTCCCATTCGACGCCTATTCGCATACGCCATCGATGGCGGGCGTACAGCAACCCGGTATGACAGGTCAGGTGAAAGAGGACATCATCTCTCGTTTCTTTCTGCTCGGTCTCCATGTTGTCGATGGCGAGATACATATTCAGACCGGTATGCTCCGTCCCGAGGAGTTTCTCAATGGTGAACTGCGTTTCACGTATTGTCAAACGCCATTCATCTATCGTCTTGGTGAAACTGAGAGCATTGAGGTGGAAATGCAAGACTCTTTGCATATTGAGTCCTTGTGTCTTTCCCGTACCCTCTCTCGCCACATCTTCTCTCGCGACAAGCAAGTCAAACAAGTAATCGTAACCGTTAAACTATAAAAATAGAAGTATGAGAACACGAACAAACACCTATTGGTTCTTTCTCCTTTGTCCGTTATGCTTTGTCCTGTTGCTGGCGAGTTGCCAAAAGCAAGACCCCACCGAACAAAAGATAGACAGACTGCTCGCGAAGATGACCCTCGATGAGAAGATTGGTCAGATGACGCAGGTCTGTGGTGGTTGGTATAGTGAGGACTTGGAGAATCAGGTGCGCAACGGCGCAGGCTCTATGCTTAATAGTGTCGGTGCGGAGGCGAACCACTACCAGCGTATCGCTGTCGAGGAGACGCGGCTGGGGATTCCTATGGTCTTCGGTCGTGATATTATTCATGGTTTCCGTACTATCTTTCCTATCCCGCTTGGTCAGGCGGCTACTTTTGACCCCGCTTTGGTGGAAGACGCTGCTCGTCTGACTGCGCAAGAGGCTGTGCAGGCGGGGTTGCGCTGGACTTTCTCCCCGATGGTTGATGTGGCGAGAGACCCGCGTTGGGGGCGTATAGCAGAGGGCTATGGCGAGGATACTTACCTCACTTCCGTTATGGGCGCCGCCTGCGTCCGCGGTTATCAATATCCTGCATCTAACAGCGAACTCAGTGAGCGGTCTAACAGCGCAAGCGGTCTAACTTCTAACAGCGAGCAGCGCGAGCGGTCTGTGGAACCCATCCGCCTTGCTGCCTGTGTCAAGCATTTCGCAGGCTATGGCGCGTCTGAAGGCGGACGCGATTATAACACCACTTGGATTCCCGAGGTGCAACTCCGTGAGGTCTATCTCCCGCCGTTCAAGGCGGCTATTGATGCTGGCAGTGCTACTATCATGTGTGCATTCAATGATTTGAATGGTGTACCTGCATCGGCTAATCGCCATCTTAATGTTGATATTCTCCGCAACGAGTGGGGCTACAAGGGTATGCTGGTGTCCGATTGGGCTTCGTCGGCAAACATGATTGCTCATGGCAATTGTGCCGACCTTAAAGAGGCTACATTGCTCAGTATCAATGCACAGATGGAGATGGATATGGAGGGACACGGTTATCCGCATTACCTAAAAGACCTGCTTGCCGAGGGGAAAATCACAGAGAAACAAATCGATGCTTGCGTGCGAGACATCTTGCGTCTGAAGTTCCGTTTGGGGCTGTTCGACAACCCATATTGTGCCATCGATAGTGCTGAGTTCTTTACGCCCGAAGCCCTCGCTGCGGCTCAACGTGCTGCCGAAGAATCCGCTGTCCTTCTGAAAAACAACGGTATTTTACCGATTAGCCCCCTCTCTGAGGGGGTTGGGGGAGTCTCTATATTCATCTGCGGTCCTCTCGCCAACTCCCAGCACGACCAAAACGGCACTTGGTGTTTCGACAAAGTCGATTCTATGACCGTAACGCCTCTGATGGCATTCCGAACATTGGCAAAAGAGGGCAAAATCCGCCTTATCGAGCAGACGGGCAAGCATTGGTCGCGCGAGGTCAATCCCGCCAATCTCGCCGAACTGACCCGAAAGGCGAAACAAGCCGATGTTGTACTCTATTTTGGTGGCGAGGAGAGTATCCTTTCGGGCGAAGCACGCTGCCGTGCGCACCTCGACCTTCCGGGGGACCAATCTGTCCAACTCCGCGCTCTCAAGGCGACAGGCAAACCCGTTGTCCTGATTGTTATGGCAGGGCGTCCGCTCTGTATAGGTGCTGAAACCGACCTTGTGGACGCAGTTCTCTATGCTTTCCACGGTGGCACGATGCAAGGTCCTGCGTTGGCAAACATCCTCACAGGCGTTGTCGCGCCGTCTGGGCGTCTGCCGATGACGTTCCCGCAAGCCGTAGGGCAAATCCCGATGTACTACAACAAGAAGAACACCGGTCGTCCCACTGACCACCCTGTCCTCATCGACCAAATACCCGTTGGCGCACCCCAGTTCTCGCTCGGCGAGTCCAGTTATTGGCTTGAGTATGGCGACAAACCTCTCTTCCCCTTTGGCTACGGACTCACCTACACCACGTTCAACTATAGTCCTGTCATACTTTCGGATTCAGTCCTGACGATGGGTAGCGGAAACACGATTACCGCCACTTGTACGATTACCAATACCGGCAACGTCGAGGCAGTCGCAGTGCCGCAACTCTACCTCCGCGACTTGGTAGGGAGTCTTACGCGCCCCATTCGCGAACTCAAAGGTTTTGAGCGCGTCTCCATTCCCGCAGGGAAAAGTCGCGAAGTGTCGTTCTCGCTCACTGAATCCGACCTCGCCTATTGGCATCTGGCAAAGGGTATCACTCTGGGTGCAGATGGCAAATACGAGCATACCGCCGAACCGGGCGATTTCCTCCTCTGGATTTCCCCCTCTTCAGCCGAAGGCACACCCGCTCGTTTGGTCTTACAATAAATGTATTTAACCTATAAAATAAAAAATATGAAAATAAAATTACAATGTACTTTGTTGCTTGTTTCTGCATTGATTTTCTCTATGCGGATTTCTGCAGAAGCCTCTTGTTCTGGTACGAGTAGAGGCGTGGACCCGTTTTACACAAACGCCGACAAGGAACATGCAGTTGCATCGCTTGACAAAGGCTATGATTGGCATTTTGAAACGACGATGGAAGGAGTGAAGGTCCAAATTCGTTTTTTGGATGCCCTTCCGGGAATGACTGCACCGGAGTTGTTTATGTTCGACGAGAATGGTGTTCTTATCGGCAATCCCATTCCTATGACAGGGTGGAATGAGGGGATGCGAACCGTCAATCATACGATTACGGGTGTTTCTGATGGCACTGAACTGACCTTCCTCGTAAAACTGGCATTGGAAGGCGGAAAAGTCCTGTTTACCGAGCGTTTTATGTATGTAGTGGGGAGTTCGTGTGAAGAGGAAGATATGGCAGATCCGATAGTCGGGAGTTGTTCCGACACAAGTAAAGAGGTCGATGAGTATTATACCAAGAACGACCCTGCTGCGGCACAGGGGCAGGTGTTCACTCAAGGATATACATGGAAGGCATCCACTACTCAATCGGGTAAGGTCAATATTGAGGTGGTCTTCCATGATTATTTGCCGGGAATGACAGCCCCGAATTTGTTTCTTTTTGATGCGAACGGCGTACTTGTAGGAGACCCTGTCCCGATGCGTTGGTTGGGGGCAAAGGCATATTATACGCTTGAGGACAAACCAAACGGAACGGCACTATGTTTCTTGGTAAAACTTTCTTATGAATTGCATGTGCTCTTTACGGAGCGTGTTTATTATGTTGTCGGGCAGGATTGTGAGAAAACAGCGATTGAACATGTTCAATTCGCAGCATCTGCCTCTAAAAAAATAGAGAACGGACAATTTGTTATTTTGCGCAATGGTGTCCGTTACAATGCTTCCGGCATAGTGATTCAATAAAAACAAAATAACTCTAAAAAATAGGTCTTATGAAAAAATTATCTATTCGATTCTTTGCCATGGTGACGATGTTGCTATGCGCAAGTACAATGGCGTTTGCGGCTGTAGATTGGAGTAAGTACGACTTTATAGGTGATGGTGCCGGTGGTGGTAAGTACAGCAACAAGTACAAAGTAGAGACCGTAGAGGGTCTGAATGTAGTGAACATCCAACACCCCGGGTTCGCCGAGGAGGACGGTATCTATATGACCCTGCCTGCAGGAATCTCGGAATGCTCGGTAGCAAGTGCGATTCAAGGTGCCGGTATCGTGGTTTATCTGTCGGCTTTCACGGCACAAGAGACCGAGGTAACGATTAAGTATGCTCCTGCCAACGAGGTTACTTTCCATGTGTATTATGCTGACGGTGGTGCCGCTAAGAAAGAGAATGTGGTACTCAATGAGGCGGCTTATGCTTCGTCGGGTACGGCATTCTTGGGCAACGACGGCAATGCGGGTACACGCTGGGAGTCGGCTGCAACCGATGACCAATGGTGGCTCTGCAAGATGGCGGAAGAGAGCGAGTTCAACACCGTACAAATCGTATGGGAAGGTGCGTATGCCAAGAGTTTCAAATTGGAGGTGAGCAACGACTCTACCACTTGGACGGAGATTGTTAATATCCAAGACCAAACTTTGGCAGGCTTCCCCTACACTCAGACGATCACCGTGGGCGACCAAAAAGCCAAATACCTGCGTTTTGTAGGTGTGGAGCGCGCTACGGGCTACGGCTATAGTTTCTGGGAGTTGCGTGCGTTTGTAAAGAAAGAGCAAGTGCTGACCACCGTAGAACTGAAGGCTGAGGCAGATATAGTAAAAGTAGGCGAAGGGCTGAAACTGACCACTACCACCAAAGACCAAGACGGTGAGAATATGGATGTAGAGGTAACTTATACCGTCAGCCCCGTTGAGGCAGGTACGGTAGAGAACGGCGTCTTCACGGCTGCACAGTTCGGCAATGTCACTATCACTGCCACTTCGGGTGAGAAGAGCGCAAGTGTCAATGTATTCTGCTATACAGGTGAGAATGTAGCACTCAGCACCAATATCGACAACGACAACAAGGTTATCGCACAATCCGAGATTGGTCAAGGCACCAATGCTTTCTTTGCTGTGGATGGTAACGATGGCAGTGTATGGCAAGGTTCAGCCACCAATGGTACGGCTGATACCGATGAGGCTCGCACCTATGACTCTTGGTTTGTATTGGATTTGGGTGCTAAGTATGACATCAACCTTGTATCCATTAAGTTTGAGGGTGCATGTTCGCAGGAGTATCACCTCGATTTCTCTGCCGACAATGCAGATTGGAAGGTAGCATACAACTATGTAGGCAACAAGGGGATCAACGGACATACCGACTTGCTGTACGGCGATAAGTTGGCTAATACAACGACTGTTCGCTATGTGCGCTTTTTCAGTACTAAGGCGGCTACCCAATATGGTATGAAGATATTTGAGATGTGCGTGATGGGCGTAAAGAGCATCGAGTCGGGGGTGGAGAACGCCGCAGTTGAGATGCCGAGCGTAGTGAAGATGATAGAGAACGGACAACTCATCATCGTCCGCGACGGTGTTCGCTACAGCGCACAAGGACAAGTGATTAAATAATGATGATAGAATAAAAAGTAGTAAGAGTTAGTTAGTTCTTGTCGGTCTCTTGGCAGCGGGTGCTGCCTGCTGCCAAGAGATTTTTTTAAATTAATACCTAAAACACAATAGCCGTTGAATTGAAACAATGGCATAAACTTAATCTTGATGTTTTTCTTTTTGTCATGGATAAATGAATAAATTATACTTGAAATCGATATTTGCAGCATGGTTGATGCTATGTGTTGGTGTATCTGCTTGGGCGGCGACTACCTATTGCGGAACAACGATTACAAGTGTGAATCAAAAACACTCGGCTGCTATTACTTGTTCTTCTTTAGGCGAGAACCGATATTTGTTTGAGTTTGTATCGAAGGACGCATTTACCGGTTATAATGCAGATGGATCTAATTTTCATATGTATGTAAATGGTATGAACGATTACCATGTTTCCAAACATCTGACGCAGGATGGAAACAGACTGTATGTAGAGTTTACATCCACATCTGTGCCAAAAATACATATAGGTGCTTTCTTTGTGATGTATGGTGATGGCGAGGCGCAATATAACATTCCTACCGATGGAGATTTCTCACAAGTATGCTCTTCCGGTACGAAACAAGCGTCTGATTTGACATTGACAGCGCCTGCTACAACGATATTGGATTTGCAGATAGGTGATGATTTTACCATTAAATATACTACCTCTTCGAGGGGTGCAGTGACTTTCTCATCGTCGAATACAGATGTAGCCACTGTTTCGGCAGACGGCGTTATCACTGCTTTGGCGGCAGGCACGACTACTATCATGGTGTCGCAGGCGGAGGATGAGACCTACAATGCGGGGAGTAAGTCGTTTACGCTGTCGGTCATTGAGTCGGTCATTGATAAGCCTCGGATGATCTCTGCCTCGTTGGAAAGAGTAGATATGAACAATGCCTATGTGCGTGTGAGTGCTACCGATGCCGTAACGCCGTTTGCCGATTTGACTTATGAATGTATTTTGACGCAGGGCGAGCATGTGTATCAGTTTACCATATCGGCAACCGATGGTATCTTGCACATAGAGAATATGCCGGCGTGTGCAGAGCATACTTTGGAGATATGGGCAATAAACAAAGCCGGTAAGAAATCGGACAACTCTGCGAGGGTGGACTTTACCACCGAGTGCGAAACTACGGGATTATGGTTGTCAGGAAGTATGAATGGTTGGAATGAAGCAAATGCAGATTATCAATTCCGCAAAACCAAAGTAGCCGGTGTGTATTCGCTGACCAAACATCTGAAAAAGGGCAGTTATGTATATAAACTGACTGAAGGTGAAGGTTCTTGGGCTAAGGGAGAATGCACGCAAGATGACCATCACCTGATTCTCTCAGAGGACATGGATGTAACCTTCTATGCGCGTGGGGTGAACAATTTTGCCTCTTCTGCAGATAGTATATTTGTAGTAGGTACTGCCACGAGCGCCTTCTTGCGTGAGAGTGATAATTACAAAACTGATTGGAATTGCAAGGCAAACGGCAAGTATTGTGAATGGAATACAGAGCATACTTCTGCCATTTGGACGGGTAATGTATATGGTGTGAGCGGCGACTCAAAAGGCAAATATAAGATAGTGAAAATTGCCTATCTGAACGGAACGGAAGCCAATATGCCGTTTGTATATTGGGATGACCTATGGTACGACCTTCAGTCAATCAGCGGGGTAAGCGAGAGTTCCACCAAGGCATCGTTTATCTTCGATTTGCCTACGCTGTCTTGGAGTTGGCATGAAGTCTATGCGGGGCAGTGTACCTTCATCGGCGGTGAAGGCGACGGGCAGACCAGTAATGGTAGTACAACTTTTACCAAAGGCTACAATCTCTCACTTTATTTGAACGCAGAGAAGACACTCATCCATATTACGGCGGAGTTTTTAGATGAAGAGAATCCAACCGATGCGTATTTTCAGAATTATCCAACGCGAATTGAAGCAGAGAAGCGAGATGAATTTAAATTGACGCTGCGCACAGGGACAAAGATATTTGAAGGCGATATACCCGTTTCGGGATTCGAAAATAAAGCCGACGGAATTATTCGTTTTGGTGTAAAGTTTGCATTTGCCGGCGGCGGTTTGCGTGTAACAACGCCCGAGTTCTACTATCTGGATGGTTCCGGCTGCGCCGAGCGTGATTTTGTCATCTATCATCATGATCAAATGCCCGAAAACCCGGAACGCGGTGCCGTTTATACCTTTGAAGGCGGGAATATCTTGCAGCCTATTGTGTACAAACGTAAGTTAAAACCCGGTATATGGGAAACTCTCTCGTTGCCGTTTAATGTCAGCAAAATTACCGTCTCGGAAGGGGAGGTTGAATATGAACTCCATGCCCAGTACACTGATGATAATAATACTACGCACGAGGGTGAGTTCTGGTTGCGTGAATTCCGTAAGAAAGAAGTGAGTGCCGAAGATTTCCAAGCCAACTGGCACGACATACAGGCTACCACAGCCAAAGACGCCTTGCCTAATAAGAATGTACCCTATATCATTCGTGTGCCGGACGATGACACCCACTATTGGGCGGATAAGTATATCGTTTTCCACGGTGCGAGTTATCAGACCATCGACGATGTCTATTCCACTAATGTGCAAGTACCTGATGCAGAGAATATGTTTGCTTATTCTGGCAACAACACAATGAAAGAGTGGCAGTTGCGTTCGGCTTATGTTTTAGACGATGTAGGTGAGTATTTCCGCTCGGGCGAGACGGTAACGCTCTATCCGTTTGAGTGCGCCGTGAATGCCGAGCAAGCCACAATAGCCAAGATGCCGCGGCTGAGCCTCAATAAGCGTCCCGATACGGCTACCGACACCAAGATACCTACCACGGCAATGGAGGCAGGCAGCGTATGGACACTCATGGGCGGCTATGTAGGTGCGTTTGGCAATGT
Organism: uncultured Bacteroidales bacterium; assembly: GCA_900542355.1. GTDB lineage: Bacteria > Bacteroidota > Bacteroidia > Bacteroidales > Paludibacteraceae > Colicola. Next base: position 93,912 of record UQNE01000004.1, read on the forward strand.
AGATGAGTACGATGCGCTGCTGCAGCGCTTGCCCGAAGGACTCTATATCGTCAGTCGAGGCGAGCAGGCAGATAAGTTGTACCTCGTAAAATAAGAGCAAGACAAAAGGATTGAACCGACTATGATTGCACAGATTATGAAACGATTGATTCTTTTGATAGCGGCTATATGGAGCGTGTCGGTGTGCTTGTCCGCACAAGGCTTCGGCTATTCGTATGGTGCGGGGCGTGAGGATGTACAGGTGCAGACGCCTATGGCTGTAGCGGGTGCAGACCGACCGGAGGATATATGGGCGGTTAGCGGTAATATGCAGCCGTTTGGAACCTGTGCGAATGACGCCGATCCCCCCCCCTACGGCCCTTCGCATGCAGGACGACGCAAACCGCCTACTACGGGCAGTACTGATCCTACCAACCCGGATATATGGCAAGATAAGCCTATCGGCGATATGGATTGGGTATGTTGGCTGCTGCTGGGAGGATACTTGATTGGAGTTACCGCTCGCAACAGACGCCGAGCAAAACAAGCAAACACGCTATGCGACAACAAAGCATAGCATAATCAACAAAAAAATAACTAACCCAAAACAATCTATCTTATGAAAAAGATGTTTACTTTTGTAGCCGCTATGTTGCTTTGCACAGTGGCTTTCGCAGAGGAAAAAGAACTCTTTAACCCTGCTAACGCTTCTATCAAAGAAACGTATTTTGCACCAAACTGGGCACCGGATGGTAAAAGTACGGCTACCTACGATGCCACCACGGGTACTATCTCCATCGACATTCAGAGCAACCTCGTTGCACAATGGCAAGGACAAGTGAAACTGCAACACGATGTAACGTTTGACCCCGCTAAGAGTTATATCCTCTCGATGAAGTTCCATTCCAATAAAGCATTTGGCGGCGTTACGGTGAAAATGGACGACAATTTCGAGGTCGTTTATGCCAATCAAGAGATTAAACTTCCTGCTGATGCCGACTATGTTTTTACCTCTGCTAAAGGCAATGGCGTTGCCGGAAACAACAAGATTATGGTCTTTGACTTTGGTTATGCGGCTGCCGGAACCAAAATCACTATCAGCAATATCTCTATCAAAGAGGTAGGCGAGGCTGTTGCGGTTGAACCGGTTGAGCACCCCGCACCTGCTGTCGCTCCTACATGTGCGGCTGCCAATGTGTTCTCTATCTATTCCGATGTCTATACCGCTGGCACCAAGATGGCTATCGGCGGTTGGGGACAAAAAACAAAGATTGAAGAAGTAAATCTTTCTGAAACCGACAAGGCGTTCTATTGCACCGGCAGCAACTATATGGGTTGGGAACTCAATGCCAATGTGGCTATTGCTCAATTGGCAAACTATCCCTACCTCCACATGGATATTTATGTTGCCGAAGCCGCTTCGATTATGTTTCAGCCTATCTGGGGTGCGGGCGGTATGGCTACATTTACATTGGCAGCAGGTTGGAATAGTTTGGATATAGACCTTGCTGAAAAGTATAACGGTATAGATCTCGCCAAGATATACCAACTCAAATGGGATGGAATGCCTTCTACGTGCTATTTCGACAATGTGTACTTCTACAATAACACAGAAACGGCGCTGCCTATGGTTGAGAATGTGCAAACAGCCGTTAAGACCATTGAGAACGGACAATTGGTTATCATCCGCAATGGTATCCGCTATAGCGCACAAGGTCAAGTCATCGAGTAATACGATTGCGTTGATACATATCACGGAGAGCAGGCGACAATCTCGCCTGCTCTTTTTCGAACTCCCAAAGCCCTTCTTAGAATATCCGGAAAATCTAGGGCTTCTAGAATATCTAGATCATATAGATTCTCTATATCCTCTAGACCATCTATAAAAATTATACAATATGAAAAGTAGAAAGTTGTTTTTAGCAGCGTTGTTGGCTGTGTGGCAGTTTGTCGGCGCAACAGACAGTGCCTGTTCGCCCTCTTCGACCCCGACTCGGCGGCACGCGTATGGGATAGGATGGACCGAATGGGCAAGGCACTCGCCAAGAACGCCGACACCGGCGGTATCACCTATATGCTCACCCACGGCCTGCGTGTTCTCCTAATTCCCCTATACCCTATAGATTTCCTATCCCTCCTATATTCCCTAGCCCCTTTAGCCCTCCTAGCCCCCTATCTATTCCATCTTCCCTTTATATATTATCCTATTTTTATCTTATTCCCCCATAATATGCGCCCTATTTGGCTACCGTCTGCATACCGCCCATACTATGCTATTAGTATGTGATTAGTATGTGATTAGTATGTGATTAAGCCTATCCTATAATACCCTTATAATACCCTTGCAATGCCTTCTGCTGTATTAAAAATGATTATAGAATTACGGTGCGTCACCACTTGTGAGGTACGATATTGCCCTGGAATATAGGTGCCATAAACAAGAAAAACACACTTTTTGAATAAAAATGCACCTTGCTCTTGCGTATGTCAAATATAAGCAATACCTTTGCGCAACATTTGTTATATAACAATAGTTGCGTAACGGTGGTTGTATAACAAACTCAACTATCTGAACAACCAATAAACTAATCAACCAATCAACAAACAATGCCTCGCAAAGTACAATATAGCCGTGAGATAATCATAGATGCGGCGATAGAGATGGTGCGTGCCAAGGGTGCGGATAGCATCAATGCCCGCGATTTGGGCGAGTGGCTCGGCTGCTCGTCGCGACCGCTCTTCACCGCCTTTCGGAATATGGAAGAACTGATAGACGCCGTGCGAATGGAGGTGTCGCAACGCTTCTTGCAGCGTGTGCGTGCCGCTAGAGATGCCAACAGCCCCATACCTGCTGCCAAGCGCATGGGAATGTGCATCGTACAGTTTGCGCAAAACGAACCGAACTTATACAAATTTATTCACTGGACAGGAGAACAAATGCTGGATGTAAAAGAACTGAGCCAAATCATGGCTACGCAGTATCAAACCGATTACCAACTCTCGGACGATGACGCTTTGGCGTTCTTCGACCACATGATGATTTTCAATATGGGGTCTATGCTCGCTGATTACCAACGGTGTACGCCGGTTCACCCGAGAGCAGGTGGAGCAGATACTCTTAGAGCAGTTCTCCGCCACACTCGCCTACTACAAAGGCGGCAAGCAAAACATCGAAGAAACAATTAAGAATGGCAAGCCATTGTAATGCATAATTAATGGATAATTATATGATAATTAATGTTGTAGGATAAATAATGTTCCTTATATGAAATACAAAATCATATTGATTGCGCTGTTGTGTGCGGTATGCACCTTTGCGCAGAAGACTATCTCCGGAAAAGTTCAAGACACCGAGGCGAACCCGATAGCGTTTGCCACTGTCAGCCTCTTGCAGACCGACAGCACGCTGGTAACGGGTGCTATCACCGACGACCAAGGTGCGTTCACGCTCTCCGCATCGAGCGGCAAATACCTGCTGCAGGTGAGTTTCATCGGCTACCAAACCCTCTGCCGCCCCGTCTGGTCGGGCAACAAAGACCTGCTATTCACGCTGTCGGAGGAGAGCAAAGAATTAGGCGAAGTGGAGGTGAAAGCACGGAAGCAACTCATTGAGCGTCAGTTCGATAAGATCGTACTCAATGTCAGCAACTCGCCTTTCGCTGCGGGTAGCACGGGCAAGGAACTGCTCAAGAAAGCCCCGGGCGTGAATGTGGATAAGAACGGCAATGTAACGGTCAACGGCAAGTCGGTGGAGGTGTATATCGATGGTCGCCCGTCCTACCTGAGCGGCGAGCAACTGAAAGCCATGCTCGAAGGCACCGACGGCAGCACGATAGAGAAGATAGAGATTATCTCCAACCCCTCGGCGAAGTACGATGCTTCGGGGCAAGGTGGTATCATTAATATCAAGACCAAGCGCAACATGATGCGCGGACTCAATGGTACACTCTCTGCTGCCTACGGAGGTATGTACTACAAGGATATCAAACAATGGTTGAATGCCGAAATGTTCTCGCTCAACCTCAACTACCGCACCGAGAAGACCTACACATTCGGTAGCCTCACGCAGGTCTATACCAATCAGAATGTGGGTGTAGAGACAGGCTCCACCTATCTCGATACGCTTACCCATACTACCACCGAGCGGTACGACAAGTCGGAATACGATTGCGATTTCCAATACTATATGCTCAAACTCGGTAACGACTGGTTTATCAATGATAAGAATACCTTTGGTTTTATCTTTCAGGCACCGTTTATGATTATGAATCAGAACATCCCCGAGGGGCACGGATACGGCTACACCAAGGTGGGCAACGACATCGCGGAGAACTCCATGCTCTCTATCAGCGGTCCGATGTTCTCGCAGCAGTACACAGCCAACCTCAACTACACCCATGTCTTCAACGATTCGTTGGAGCGCGAACTGACGGCGAATATCGACTACAACCGCTACGGTTGGAACCAACGCAACGAGCAGCGCAATATCTACACCTATCCGACCCGCCCCGATACGCTACGCACGGGACTGAATATCAACACCGACCAAGTGGTGGACATCTATTCCGCCAAAGTGGATTTCCAAACGCGCTTCTGGCAGACGGGTATGATTGAGGCGGGAGCGAAATACGCCCTTTCCAACACCGGCAACCGAATGACTACCGACAGCCTCCTTGGCGATACTTGGAGCCCGACCACCCACTCCGACTTCGACTATGCGGAGCATGTGGCTGCCCTCTATATCTCGCTGGCAAAGCAGTTCGGACAGCACTTCAATGCCAAGATAGGACTGCGTGGCGAATATACCCATTCGCGTGGCAACTGGATTACCGCCGACAGCACCTCCACAAAGGACTATTTCAACCTGTTCCCTACTGCGTTCTTCGGCTACACACCGACCGACAAATGGTCGATGAATGTCTCCTACACCCGCCGTATCTCACGCCCGAGTTACTACCAACTCAACCCCTTCCGCACCTATATCGATGCGCACAACTACTCGGAGGGTAACCCCGAACTGACACCGGAGTTCAACAACCAAGTGGACCTTAATTTCTCCTACTCGCAGTATGTATCGTTGGCGTTCAACTTCGCACACACGCAGGATATGTTCTCCCAACGCATGGAGATCCTGCCCAACGGCGACGGGCGACAACGGTGGATGAACTTCGGTACTTGCACCACCCACGGCGGTAACCTCTCGCTGACCGAACTGCCCATCGTGCCTAAGTTTGTAACGGGCGATGACGGCTCACGCACGATGCAAGGCGCTTGGCTCGCTCTCACGCTCAACGGCGGCTATTACTACTTCATCAACCGCTCCTACGACAAGCAGTACGACAACCGCAACCACTGGGGCTACGGCTCGGCTACACTCACTGCCTACCTGCCGAAAGACTGGACAATCTCGGTGGACGGATTCTACCAAGCCCCTATCGTAAACGGATACGACCGCACCGATCAATACTACAACATGGGTGCCGGCGTACGCAAGATGTGGACGGAAAAAGGATTGATACTCAACTTGAATGTACAAGACTTGCTGCGCTCGGGCAACTTTACGAACGAGTCGTTGGGCTTGGAAGAGGGTAACAGAGCCTATAACTTTGGTAACTATCGTATGCAGAAAGTGATGCTCAGCCTCACATGGATGTTCGGACAGCAGCAGTATGTGAAACAGCGTAAGGTGGGCAACCTCGACGAGTCCTCACGCCTCGGTGGCGGCGGCAGCGTGGGCAAGTGATGTTCCTCTATAAAATGTAAATAGTAAAACAACCGATATGCGTATTTCATTGCTCACTCTCCGCTTTCGCCTTGCTGCCGCACTCTGCGGAGTGTTGGCAGTAGGGCATTTGCTGTGCCTGCCGTGGCTATGGCAAGTGTTTGATGTGTATGGCATTACGGATGTTATGTGGCAGTTCGCAGGTTGGTGGCAACCGCTGCCGTACCTCATCACGGTGGGGATAGCCCTGTGCTTTGCGCTTGCGGGGGCATACGGCTTGGCGTACTGCGGCGACTTGCGTCCGCTGCCCATGCGAGATATACCAAAACGCGATGCCTGCTTTGTACGCCGACCCCGCACGCCCTTGCCCCATAGAGAAATACATTACCGACCCGTTCACCACTGCCCCCGAAGACCTCATTACCGAGATATGGATGGCTGTCAGATAGCACCCGCCTGCATGGCGGATAGTGCCTCATCATTCATTGCTAATTCAAAATTAGATGAACCCTTTGATTGCTTATTGCGGTCTTGACTGTGCCTCGTGTGAGGCACGCACCGCTACTCTGCGCAACGATGACGCCATGCGCATCCGTGTGGCGCAGCAATGGAGCGAACTGAACCAAGTGGAGATACGCCCGTCGGACATCTGCTGCCTCGGTTGCCGTACCGAGGGCGTCAAGAGCGTCTATTGCGACCGTCTTTGTCCTATCCGCCAATGTGCTTTGTCGCGTGCTTTGTCGCACTGCGGTGTATGCCCCAAGATGTCGCACTGCAACACGCTTCATCGCCTTACCGACAACGCCCCGCAAGCCCTCCGCAACCTGTCCGGCACCGAATAGTCTACTCGTGGTGGTACGGCTCACCGCGCAGGATAGTCATCGCACGGTAGATCTGCTCTACAAAAAGCAGGCGTATCATTTGGTGACTGAAAGTCATTCGGCTCAGCGATATTTTGCCGTTGGCACGCGCATACACGCTTTCGGAGAACCCGTATGGACCGCCTACCGCTAGGATCATATCCCGCCCCGACGACATCTTCTTCTGTAGATAATTAGCAAACTCAATCGACCTATACTCCGTGCCGTGTTCGTCTAATAGCACCAAGTCGGCAGACGCCCCTACAGCGCGGAGTATCATCTCCCCCTCGGTGGTCTTCTGCTGCTCTTGGGTCAGCGACTTGGCATTCTTCAACTCCGGTATCACCTGTATGTCAAAACTGATATAGTGCTTCAGCCGCTGCTGATACTCCTCAATCAGTGCCTGCAACTGTGGGTCTGTGGTCTTGCCTACTACCAAAAGTGTAATTTTCATCCTGCTATTGTTCTTTTGCTGATACAAAAGTACTGCTTTTTGTACGGAAAACCAAATTTTTTGAAGAAAAATGCGCCGAAAGTTTGCGTGTGTCAGAAAAAAGTAGTACCTTTGCACCCGCTTTCGTTCAGAAGTGGTACGCTTAGTACGGCAGATGAGCATAAAGCAATGCCCAGATGGCGGAATCGGTAGACGCGCTGGTCTCAAACACCAGTGGTGCAAACCGTGCCGGTTCGACCCCGGCTCTGGGTACAAAATAATTTATTTGGTTGATAAAAGGTCAGGCGGGAGACTTAAACATCCGCTATTCGGAACTCAAATACAATGTCGGCTTGCCGAGAGAGTACATCGGTTCCAACTCAAAAGGAGGTGTATGCAATGATAGTAGTACCGGTAAAAGAAGGTGAGAATATCGAGCGCGCGATTAAGAAATTCAAACGCAAATTCGACAAGACAGGTGTTGTTAAAGAACTTCGCCGTCGTCAGCAATTCGACAAACCTTCAGAGATAAAACGCGTCAAGATGGCACATGCTAAGTATGTGCAGCAGTTGCATGCTCACGACGATATGTAATTTGTCGTTTCTCCATTAGGGGCAGAGGTTGTTTAACGCTAAGTTAGACGACCTCTTTTTGTATTTATTTGGTTCTATCATCCTCGTTTCTATCCCTAACACTCGCAGATGCATAGACAACCAATTGATAATAATCATTTACACGAAGCATATATGAAAAAGATTCTTTTTAGTGCAGCATTGGCGGCTTTTGCGCTCAATGTCTGTGCCCAAACCGACACTACTGCCCTCAAAACCGACACCATCGAGGGCTTTCGTTTTACCACTATCGACAGCGTGGCAATCACTCCCGTTAAAGACCAGCACCGCAGCAGCACTTGCTGGGCGTTCTCTACTGTCGGCTTCCTCGAGAGCGAGTTGCTCCGTATGGGCAAAGGCGAATACGACCTCAGCGAGATGTTTGTTGTCAGCCATACGATGGTCGATCGTGCAGAGTATGTAGTGCGTATGTACGGTAGCACCGAGTTCGCAGCCGGTGGTTCGGCGTATGATGTCATCTATTGCCTCAAAAACTACGGTATGGTACCGCAATCCGCTATGCCGGGTATTCTCTATGGCTCTACTCCCGCTGACACTCTCCCGGTGCACGCTGAGTTGGATGCTGTGGCAGGAGGCTATGTACACGCCCTCACCAATAGCAAACTCAAAAAACTGACACCCGTTTGGAAGCAAGGGTTGCAGGCTATCTACGATACTTATCTCGGTGCTTGCCCCGAGTCCTTTACCTACAACGGAAAACAATACACTCCCCAATCGTTCGTTCAGTCGTTAGGACTGAATGCCGATGATTATGTGAGCATTACATCTTATACCCACCATCCTTTCTACACCACTTTCGCGCTCGAAGTGCCCGACAATTGGCGTATGGATCAGATGTACAATGTGCCTATCGATGACCTTATGCGTATCATCGACAACGCTATCAGCAAGGGATACACTATGGCGTGGGGTGCCGATGTCAGCGAAGTCGGATTTACCCGCAAGGGTATCGGTGTGATGCCCGATGCCGACAAAGGCGCAGACCTCACCGGTAGCGATGCCGCACATTGGTTAGGGCTCACCGAGAAAGATAAAAAGGACGAACTGACCAAAAAACCGCTCCCCGAGATGCAGATTACCCAAGAGATGCGCCAACAGGCTTTCGATAATTGGGAAACAACCGATGACCATGGTATGCAGATTTTTGGTACCGCTAAAGATCAAAATGGGAAACGCTACTATATGGTCAAGAACTCATGGGGTACGCAAAAGAGTGATTACCACGGTATTTGGTACATCTCCGAGGCGTTTATGAAGTACAAGACCAACGATATCTTGGTGCATAAAGATGCTATCCCAAAGGATATTCGTAAGAAACTCGGTATCTGATATGGCTCGTCTTTGCGGATAAAACTGCCAATGGCGTCGCCGCAATACAGAGCCGGTATAGCACAATCCATACAAAAAGAGAGGCTTCCGTTGCAAGAAGTCTCTCTTTTTTGTGTCGTATGCCGTCCGAAAAAATGCTTGTTACATGTTTAATCGTCAATTAACCGTAATTAACGGAGAATGGATTTTATATGGTCTTTTATATGGCTTTTAATGGAGCCCCCATGTCCCCGCTGTGCAACATCCCCTCCTTTGGAGGTGCTTGGGGAGGTCTTTAGTATCTCTATCAGCGGTATCATTACAAAAGGTCTTAGGTGCATAAGCGGGTGGGGGAGTGTCAGTGTTGGTGTCTGTATTTGCAGCGACTTTCCTGCGGGAGTGAGATAAAAGAGCATATCTATATCGATTATGCGGTCGTGGTATTGCCTGTTTACCGACTTGTGCGTGCGTCCCAATCGCCGTTCCACTTGCTGTGTGCGCTGTAGCACCTCTTGCGCTGTGAGTGCTGTCTGCAAACATACACACAGGTTGCAGAACGAATGCTCCGACTCAAACCCCCATGGCTCCGAATAGAAAAAAGAGGAACAGCCTGCTTGCTGTCCCACTTCCTGTTCCAATAGTTCTATGGCATTTCTGAGGTTGGTTTCTCTGTCGCCTATATTGCTCCCCAATGATAGATAGACCTTTGCCAAGCCTGAGTTGCTGCCGTATGATACCTTTGCTGCCATATCCTTTTCCTTCGTACAATACACCCCCAATGCCATCAGTTAGGCAAACTGTTTGCCGTGGCGGTCGTTACTACATTGAGCAAGTGGTCGGCAGTATTGACAAATGGCTGATACAATACCGAGCCTTTTACAATCTCCGTGTTCCCAAAGCAGCCGAACTGTTGGTCTATTCGGCTGGCAAGAAACACCACTATAATCACTACCAACGCCCATTTGGCTGCCCCAAACACACCACCGCATAGTCTGTTCAGAAAACCGAGATGGATAGCACGCAGCAGTTTCGATAGCAATCGCCCGAGTATATTCAGTACGATGGCAATACCTAAGAAAAGCAGTGCGTAGGCAATCACATCGCATACGCCCGCCGGCCAAGTGGTTTGTGCCAATATCCACGCAGAGAAACGCGCACCCCATAGTCGCGCACCTACCACACCCAGTACCACGGCCAATATGGCAATTAGTTCGGTGATAAATCCCCGCATCAGTCCCCTAATCAGACCTATCAGTAGGGGCAATAGAAGGAGTGCATCAAGCCAATTCATTCGTCTTTCTTTGCTGTCTATCTACCAAACAAGGAACCATCGCAAACCGTTTTGCGTATGATTCCTTGTCTGTTATTAGGTGTTACTCTGTCGGCTCTGTAGTTGCCGTATCGTCCTTCGGAGCCGTGTACTCCTTCGGAATCCATTTCTCATCTCCCGCAGCCATCTCTATATCGTTGAGTGTGCTGCTGTTGCCGATATGGATGTTCCTTGGCGTAATCGACCAGTCGTATTGATCGTGAGCATAGCGGGCATTGTCGCGGAATTGACCCAAGATACCTACAATCGTACCTTTGTAATTCTTGCAGTTAGTCACGCCGTTGGCATCCGCTCCGGGGAGGTAGAAGTGTGCAAACTTGCTATATTCCGAGTTGCTCACCAGCGAAATGTTGGTGCCGTCGGTGATGATTCGGCTTTGTGGGTATCCGATGTTGTTCGTCGTCGGAGCAAATACATTGGCATATTGGTCAGTCTCGGGGTCGCCGGTCTTGCAACTGTCCAAGGTGCTGTTGTTCTCGTATTGCCCTGTAAACCACACATTCTTCAATACTACCAAGCGCCCGTCCATCTCGCGCATCGCCTTCTCGTCGGTTACATCGAGATAGTCTTTGATAGTTATGGTATCATATTGCAGCAATGCGGGATTAGGTATGCCCAATAGGGTTACTGCATTGCGGAATATGCCGTTCGGAATACGCCCGGGTGCCCAGCCCACTTTCTGAGTGGCATTCTGTGCATAGATATTGTTGTTGTATGCCGGTACGCACAGTTGCGGTTGGTCTCCGTAGCGGCCAATGCATAGCCCGTTGCAGCGGATCAGAATCTCTTGTCCCATTTGGTACATTCCGCCTACCGAACCTAAGTCCACCGATACGCGCAAGTTCTGCTGTTTGCCCTCTACCACTTGTTGGATAACCAGCGATTTGTAGAAGTTGCCTCCGTAGTCATCGGTCGAGATACGCCCGCGGATGTAGATACCTGCACCACCGGTGGGCAGGGTATCAAGCGAGAATAGGTAGATGCCGTCACCGTTGGTCGCACGAGTACGGTATTGCGAGGTATCACTCCAGAAATTGCCCATTTCTGTCATATAGGTATCTACAAACTCGTTGAGTGTGTATAGATGATACTCTGTTTCTCGTGTCTGAATAAGGCTGTCTATGTTCTCGCCTTTTGCAAAAACATCATCCTCCGTTAGCGCACGAGGTTCACAAGATGTGAATAACGCACCTGCCGAAATGGCAAATAATGTGGCTATATATAAGAATTTTCGTTGCATACTCATTAGAATTTATAGGTTACACTCAGGTAGAAATTCATACCCCATGCGTAGTAGTACTTGCTGGGGAATTTCCATGCGTTGGGCGAAATCACTGAGTTCTCGTTATCACCTACACCCTGGCGTGTGTAGCGAGGCAAACGCGCCTGCTGGTATCCGCCCGTCTTAAAGTGGGTGTTGTTGGTCAGGTTGGTGATCGATAGGTTGATCGAGAGCGATTGGCGATTTTGCAAGTAGATTAGTTTACCTACGCTGGCATCGATGATAAAGCGGTTGAGCGGGTTGGTGGCTGCTAGCGACTCTTGCATCGATAGTATGTTGTACGGATAGCGCAATACGGGTACGCCGTTCTCGTCAAGCACTGCATTGGTCGGGAAAGTACCATCGCCGGTTACCACGGCTGCCTTGCCGTCGGTCGTCTCTATTGCGTTGGCATAACTGTCGCCATACCAACCGTTTACGGGCGTCCCGTCAGCACGCACACCCGTGTACAAACCTTTCATTCGGCGTGAGGGAGCCACGCTCAGATAGTTCCAGTCGTAGTAACTTACCGTTACATCCGCAAACCACATCTTCGGGTGGAAGAACGACAGTTTCAGGCTGGCATTCACTTGCGGTCCCGTTGCTATGCGCAACCCGTTGAGCAATACCTCGTCTTGCAACTCAAATACCGATTTGCCGTCTTTATCTTCTGCCAACGCCATTCCGTTCTCTGCCGAGGTTACGGCCATAGCATTGCTCGTGTAGCGATAGTCGCCTACGCTTGCTACACCGGTCAATGTGAAATAAGTACCCAGTTTTACGGCCGCTGCGGCTTCTACACCTATATGGCGGCGATTGATACCCGTAAGGGCTTGATTTACAAAGGTTCGTGCCTCATCGTCATAGTAGCCGTTCAGTTCGCTTCCGTCCCAGAATTGGGTGAAGAAACCGGTGATTCTACCGCGTACAATCGGGTAGTTAAATTCGTACGACAAGTCGCCGCCTGCTACTTTCTCGCTCGCTGCGTAGAAGTCTTTTAGGCTCTTGGCGTTGTCGTGCGTGTAGATAGTTCCGATGGCACGATCGTGTACGCGCTGCGAGATGTAGGCATTGCGGGCCAATGGGGCGCGAGTTTCTGCCAAAGCGTTGATCTTCAGTTGGTTCCTACCGTCTATCTTGTAGTTTACTCCCAACTTAAAGGCGGGATCTACAAAGTGATGAGCCTCGCCCATATAGGTCATTCCCGCTTTGAGCGTACCGGTATTTGCCTGCTCAATGATTTCATCGGCTTGCGTACCAAGATAGTATTTTGCGTTGTCGGGATTCAGTTGCGAGAGATACCATGCACGACCGTTGATCATATTGGTCGTGCGTTGCATCGACGAATAGGTCAGTTGCAGAGCATAGTACAAATCTACTTCGTTAAAACTCCATTCGTTTTGTGCCCATACTTTGGCGGTTCCCATATTGATTCGGTAGTCGTAGCCGAAGCGGTCGCCGTAGTGTTTTACATCATTGTAGTCGTTGGCAATGTCGTTCTTTTTTACATTCGCGATGTCCGTCTGCGATAGACCGGCATTCGTTGCCAACTCCTTAATATCACGGTCTGCAAACGGATCCACATCTATCCATTGGTTGCCGCCAAGCAGGTCATCTACGGTCTTGTAGTGAATACCTTGCGAGTATTTTCCTTCCAAACCGGCGGTGATCTTCAGGTGGTTAAATGCCGTGTTTACATAGTTGATGTTCACCATCGCCTCTTGTATATTGTTGTGTCGGCGTTCCAGCAAATAGCGTGCAGACCCATTCGGATTGGTGTAGTTGTTGGCGATGTTCGAGGCATAGATATTATCCCAATCTATTTGTGTCGTCTTGTTGTCGCGGCTCTGCCAGAGGTCAACCAAGGTGTTGTACTGCTGAGCATTGATACTCGGACCGATAATCTGTCCGTCGTGAGCCACCTGACCCATACCCATACCCAATCCGTTCATATCGGCACCGATGAAGTTGCCGTATGGATAGTGGCTGCCGTCTGCACCATAGAGTTGCTCCGAGTTAGAATCGGCTATCTGTCCGTCCCACAAGAACGAAGGCAGATTGCGGTAGTAGTCCGGACGAGGGTCGGGAGCGTTGTAGAAAGTCAGTGCTGAGTTGCTGTAGAAACTGTAGTGATAGCCGGCGGCAAACTTCATCTTGTTGTCCTCGTCTATCTTTAGGTCATAACTCAAAATCACGGTCGGGTCGTACGATTTTACAATGCGTGAGTTGCGCACCTTGCCGTTCTGATAACCCCAATACGGGTTGTAACTGTTATGCCCCCACGAGGTCTTGTTGTATGCGTTGGTCAGGTCATATACCTCTTGCGTTACCGCTGCCGACTGACCACGCTCCGTCGGTGCACCAAAAGTGATGATAGATAGGCGATTACCCGTTTCAAACTTCTTTTCTGCCGAGAAGAAATAGCCCAACGAGTAGTATTTGATTCCCTCGCCGATACTTCCTTTTTGGTCTATGTAGGGCGAGAAACGGAAGGCCAACTGTCCGATAAATGACCACCCGTTCTGTAGCGGACCGCTGGCGTAGGTCGCATTCACACGCGCTTTGTAGTTGCGGTTCGTTCCGGCTACACCTACTTTCCAACCTTGCGCATAGCGCGAAGCGTCCATTAGGTAGTTAGTCGATGTACCTAATCCGCCAAAGGTAAAATTGGTCGCACCTATCGGGTTTACCACCTCTTTGTTGCGACTGGCGTCGTTCAAACCGCCCATGGCTGAGAAATTAAACTGACCACGCTCTGCCGAGTTGAAGTTAATGCCGTTGATGTAGTTCTGCTCATAAGTCTGGTCATAGCCGCGTTTGCGGTAACGCGCTGTCGACCAAGCAAAGGAGGTCGTCGAGTTGAATACATCGTTGCTTGCCGACGAGGCAGATGCCTGTGCTTGTGTCTTACCCTCATCGTCGTTCAAGTCTTCGTCCGCAAGGTTCAGCAAGATCTCCTCTTGCGCATCGCGGGCGATGTCTTTCTGCAAGCGAATAGGCTCCATCTTGGTGCTTTCGTTCTCTTTCAGCACCACCAATTCGATAGTGGCAATATAGCCGTCGGCTTCTACCACTACTTCCTCGTCCATCGGCTCCAAGTAGAGCAACGCAAACTCGCCTGATTGGTTAGTCGTGGTCGAGATGTTCTGATTCGCAAGGGTGATCTTCGCGCCGACGATCGGACTATTCCCCGCTTCGTCAACTACGCTGCCTCGCAGTGATGTCTGTGCCATCACACCCAAGGAGAGCATCAGCACAAACAACATTGAATAAACTTTTCTCATAAATAGTTGTTTTTGTGAGTATTAGATTAGAATTCCGCGGTCTTTGGTGTACGCGGGAACGGAATCACATCACGGATGTTTTGCATTCCGGTTACAAACAGCATCAGACGCTCAAAGCCCAACCCGAAGCCGGCGTGTGGAGCGGCACCAAAGCGGCGAGTGTCCAGATACCACCACATATCCTTCATCGGGATCTGGCGGCGCTCTATCTCGGCATTCAGTTTGTCCAAACTCTCCTCACGCACCGAGCCGCCGATGATCTCGCCTATCTGAGGGAACAACACATCCGTACCCTGCACGGTCTTGTTGTCCTCGTTGATTTTCATATAGAAAGCCTTGATGTCTTTCGGATAGTCGGTCATGATCACAGGCTTGCCAAAATGCTCCTCTACCAAGAAACGCTCATGCTCCGAACTCAAGTCATCGCCCCAGTTGCAGGGGAACTCAAATTTCTTGCCGTTCTTTATCGCTTCTTGCAGAATATCAATACCTTCCGTATAGGTCAAGCGCACAAAATCTGTTCCGATTACCGATTGCAGACGCGCTATCAGGCCCTTATCTACATATTGGTTCAAGAACTCCAAATCGTCCATACAGTGCTCCAAAGCCCAACGAACACAGTATTTGATAAAGTCCTCTTCCAAGTCCATCAACTCATCTTTTTGGATAAACGCAACCTCCGGTTCAATCATCCAAAACTCTGCCAAGTGGCGGGGAGTATTCGAGTTCTCTGCACGGAAAGTGGGACCGAAAGTATAAATCTTTCCCAATGCCATCGCAGCCAACTCGCCCTCCAACTGACCGCTCACCGTCAGCGAAGTCTGCTTGCCGAAGAAATCGTCAGAGTAATCGATTTTGCCGTTCTCATCGTATTTCAAGTTGTAGAGGTTCTTGGTCGTTACCTGAAACATCTGCCCGGCTCCCTCGCAATCCGATGCGGTAATCAAGGGCGTGTGGAAGTAGAAATAGCCGTGCTCGTGGAAGTAGGTGTGAATAGCCATCGCCATATTGTGGCGGATGCGAAATACTGCACCGAAAGTATTGGTACGAGGACGCAGGTGCGCTATCGTCCGCAGGTACTCCATACTCAGACCTTTCTTTTGTAGCGGGTATTTCTCCGGATCGGCTGTGCCGTAGATCTCCAATTCCGTCAGTTGAATCTCGACCGATTGACCTGCACCTTGGCTCTCTACCAAAGTACCGGTGGCAGAGATACAAGCACCCGTCGTTACGGGCTTCAAGGTCTCCTCGCTGAATTTCGAGAGGTCTGCTACAATCTGAATGTTCTTGATAGTAGAACCGTCGTTTAGGGCAATAAACGATACATTCTTGTTGCCGCGACGACTTCTAACCCAACCTCGCACATTGATTTCTGTGCCAAAGTCAGTGCGCTTGAGCGCATCAATGATTACTGTTCTTTGCATGTATATTTCAAATTTTCAATTTGCTATTTTGATACACAAACCGCCACTTTCCTTTCTTTTTGCTATCTTGTCTTTGAGCCGACTTTGTCGAAATCTTGTCGAGACCTTGTCGAAACCTAAGACCTTAATAGTAAAATGTCATTTTGTCGCTGTTTTGTGCTATTTCCTATCAAAATGTATTGTTTAGAGAACCTCTTTCCCCTTTCGCCGGTGCTGAGGTATCTCTGTTGTTTTGCTTTGCGATATCTTTTTTCCTGTTCTGCTTGCTGCGATTTCTCATACAGCCTGTTGCGATAATCAGAATGCATACTCGCCGCTGTCCCCCATCGAGTTGTTCGGGTCTAGCGGAAAACCGCTGTTCATCGAAGCACCATCGGGACTCATATTGTTCATCTTCGATTGAAAACTCTGATACCCTCCGTCCGATGGTATAGGGGGTGCCGGCATCTCGTTCTCATCATCGTCAACCGCATCGCCTTGGTTCTGAAATTTCGCATACTTCGAGCGGAAACGAAGATACACGCTATCCGTCGCACCGCTACGGTGCTTAGCAATGATGATTTCTGCAAGACCGCGCAAGTCTGTGCCCTTCTCGTCGGTGTAGAAATGGTAGTACTCGGGGCGGTGAATAAAGCACACCATATCCGCATCCTGCTCTATCGCACCCGACTCACGCAAGTCGCTCAACTGCGGCTTTTTTCCCTCGCTGCCCTGACGCGATTCTACACCACGGTTCAACTGGCTCAAAGCGATAATCGGTATATCCAATTCCTTGGCCAATCCCTTTAGATTACGCGATATGATACTGATCTCCTGCTCACGACTGCCGAAATTCATTCCCTGAGCGTTCATCAACTGCAAATAGTCGATGATAATCATCTCCACCTTGTGTTCGCGTACCAACTTCCGCGCCTTGGAGCGCAACTCAAACACCGATAGTGAGGGCGTATCATCGATATACAACGGCGCACCATATAGGTCGTTGATCTTCGTATTCAAGCGCATCTTGTCATCGCGAGTCAGCCTACCGGTCTTTATTTTATCACCTTCTATCTCGCATACATTCATTATCAGACGGTTCACCAACTGCACATTCGACATCTCAAGCGAGAACATTGCTACGGGCCTGCCGTAGTTCACGGCGATGTTCTTTGCCATAGAGAGCACAAACGCCGTCTTTCCCATCGCAGGACGAGCAGCCAAAATTACCAAATCCGACTTCTGCCAACCCGCCGTTATCTTGTCCAATGCGGCAAAACCGGAAGGAATACCCGAGATGTTGCTGTCGTTTTGCGATGCAATATCCATTCGCCTCAATGCCTCCTCTACTACGGGGTCAATCTGCGTTACATCGCGCTTCTGAGCACGCTGACCTATCTCAAACACACCCGCTTCCGCGCGTTGCATCAGTTCCTCTATGTCTTGCGTATCATCGTAGCCCGCTTCCTCTATCTCTGCCGCCAAGCGGATCAAATCGCGTGCGGTCGCTTTCTGAGCCACGATCTGCGCATGGTAGCGGAGGTGAGCCGTCGAGGCTACATTGCGCGTCAGCGTC
Source organism: uncultured Bacteroidales bacterium (assembly GCA_900542355.1). GTDB lineage: Bacteria > Bacteroidota > Bacteroidia > Bacteroidales > Paludibacteraceae > Colicola. The sequence continues at coordinate 111,701 of UQNE01000004.1, forward strand.
GTCAAAGTCTGTAGTCCGCCCGCCTCTTCCAGCGTACCCATACCCTTCAGTTTCTCTGCTACCGACAGAGAATCAATAGGTTGGTCTTTCGCTGCTAAGGCGCGTATCGCCTCAAAGATAATGCGGTTGCGGTCTATGTAAAACGATTCCGGTGTCAGCAAATCCGCTACCGTTCCATAAGCCTCTTTCTCTATCATCATTGCACCAATCACCGAGTCTTCCAACTCCGGCGCTTGAGGCGGCAATTTGCCCATCTCGTTCGCTCCTACTTTTACAACCGTGCTCTGATTGCTGCGTCTGCGTGTATTTCTATTTGTATCTGCCATTTTTGTTTGCTGTCTTCTGAGTTAGTTCGATGTCTGTTACTCGTTCATTGTTTTCTGTTTCGACTGGTTCAAAGTTCGTAACTTCTGCTTACTCGTTCAGTGTTTTCTGTTTCGACTGGTTCAAAGTTCGTAACTTCTGCTTAGTGTGTCCTTTCCCGGTAATATTCCTATCTTATTTAGTGTTTGTTATCTCAGTGCTTGTTTGCGTATTCGTCCAATAAGTTCTTTGCGGCTACAAAACTGCTAATGTCGTTGTTAAGTACTTGTCTCTCAGCGTTTTCTATCAATGCCTCCATTCTTTCGCTCTTGTAGAAACCGTCCAATAGAGCCTGGTTAATAGTCTCGTACATCCAGTATTTGGCTTGCTCTGTGCGATGTCGCTCAAAGTATCCGTTGCCGCGCACAAAAGCAATGTAGTCCTCTATGTTTTTCCATACCTCTGCTACACCCGTATGCTCCACCGATGAGCAACAGATGGCATCCGGTTTCCAACCCGATTCCGATGGGGGAAACAAGGCCAAAGCATTGCGGAAACTCACGCGCGCCGCGCGTGCGCGTTCAATATTATTGCCGTCGCATTTGTTGATGGCAATGCCGTCTGCCATTTCCATAATGCCGCGTTTGATGCCTTGCAACTCATCTCCCGTACCGGTTACCTGCAGTAGCAAGAAATAGTCCACCATCGAGTGTGCCGCCGTCTCCGATTGCCCTACGCCTACGGTTTCCACCAGTATGGTGTCAAATCCCGCTGCCTCGCAGAGTACAATCGTCTCGCGCGTCTTGCGTGCCACACCGCCCAACGAACCGGCCGATGGACTGGGACGGATAAACGCATTGGCCGCTGCCGACAATTCGTTCATTCGGGTCTTATCGCCCAAGATACTTCCCTTGCTGCGCTCGCTCGATGGGTCAATGGCCAATACTGCCAAATGCTTTCCTTGCTCACAGAGTTCCATTCCAAGAGCCTCAATAAAGGTCGATTTGCCCGCCCCGGGCACACCGGTGATACCCACACGAATAGAGTTGCCGGAGTAGGGGAGACACATCTCTATCACTTTCTGAGCAATCGCCTGATCCGAGAGCAAACTGCTCTCCACCAGCGTTACTGCCTGACCCAAGATAGACGCATCACCACGGCGAATACCCTCAAAGTATTCCTCCGCAGTCAGCGTGCGTTTCTTACGCCGAAAGGTAGCATACGGATTAACGCTGGGGAGGTTTTCCACCCCGGCGTTAACCGTCAGACCTTTGTATTGTGCTTCGTTTTCAGGATGATGCATACCGATGTTGTATTATATGCTCTTTATGTATCTTGTTGAATATGTGTGCCTTATAGTCTTGCCAATAAGTCAGGAATGTCTTGCCAATAACTTTGGAATATCTTACCGACTAGTTCAGAACCATTCAAACCGGTTTAGAACTCTCTCAAAGCATTCCTCCGCCTTTTGCAAGTGAGAACGAAAAACTAAGAACCATCAGAACTGCCTCCTATCTCTTCCGTTAGTCGCAATTCTTAATTCAAAATTCTTAATCTACCGTCCAACTCAAGTTCACAGTCAAGCGAGGACGATTCGGATCATTGGTGATGATCAGCACTTGGCGAACATACTTGCCCGGCTCCATGGCCTTGCCGTTATGTTGTGTGTTGATTTCTACTTTGATGTTCGCTGCCTTCGGGCTGGCTTTCACCGACTTCGGCGCGCTGAATTTGATGTTGCTGTCCGAGCAATACACACGACGAATCTGCAAGGCGTTCATACCGCCGTTCTTAATGCTGATGTTACCACGCAGTACCTTTCCGGCTGCTACCTTGCCCAACTCGTAGCGGTTCTCCATTTCCAAAATAGGGGCTTGCTGGCGTTGAGCGGGAGTCAAGTTAGAGAAATCCTCTACTACATCTGCACGGAGTGTGATCATGTATTCCTCGCTCAATTCTTGTTTGCCGTTCACTACCACATAAGCATACAGCACATCCGGACCATAAGACTTAAAGGCTTTTGCATCGAAGATAAATACCAACTTACCGGTCTCTTTAGGCTTGATAGTCGTATTGGTTACTTGCGAAAGTAAATGTACATCTTGATCGCGGGTAGCCAATTTTACGGTAATTTCTTTATCGCCTAAGTTAGCATACTCAATCTCGCGAGTTACACTCTCGCCCTTCTTGAAACTACCGAAATCCACCGATTTCGATTTCAAACTTAAAGCACCCATTTTTACAGGATACTGATTTACCGGTTGCGCTGGCTTGGGAATAACCTCACCCTTTATGTAAAGGCGTTTGGTGGCTTCTGTTGCATTCGATGTAACAGTAATCGTCTTTTGGAAACGCCCGGGGCGACCATTAGGGTTGTAGGTAACCTTGATAGTTCCGGTTTGCCCGGGTTCTACCGGCTCGCGGGTCCAATTAGGAGTCGTGCAACCGCAACTGGCACGCACATTGCTCAATACCAACGGCTCCATACCCTCGTTCTTAAAGGTAAATACGGTCGTAACGCGGCCGTCTGCCTCGTTAATCCTGCCAAAATCATGCTCTGTCTCCTCAAAGGTAATGACGGCCTGTTGAGCCATCATGGCTACTGCCACTAGAGCCATAGAGAGTGTTGCAAAAATTTTTTTCATATCGCTATGTTGTTTGTTTTGTTAGTTATCTTTTAGTTGCTATGCTATTGATTGCCGGATTGCTTGTCCCAATACCGAGATTGCTTGTCCGATGTGCTATCCCATAAATGTCAGTTTCTTCCTGTCAAAGTCTTAGTTATTGTTGGCCTCTATCCGCTTTACTACCTTAATCTCAGGTATCTTTTTCAGTGCTTGGAATAGGTCTTGTATCTCCTTTCGGTCATATACATAGAGTTCCAATTCCCCTTTGAAAATACCGTCATCTGCTGCCACATGCATTGCGCGGATATTGATGTGAAACTGTTCGGTGATGATAGTCAGCACATTGATAAACACGCCAAACTTATCAATGCCTTGTATCTCAATCGTTTCCACAAACGATTGCACGCGGTGAGTGTTCCATGTCGCTGCATAGATACGCCTGCCGTGCGATGACTTCAAGAGCATCGCCTCATCGCAATCAATCTTATGGATATACATCTTGCCGTCTTCGCCCAAGTATCCCAATACCTCATCTCCGGGGATGGGGTGGCAGCAGTCGGCAAGGATATAGTCGTGCACTAAGTTCTCGTCTGTTAGCACTATCTGGTGCGATTTAGGTGCTACTGCCGCAGGAGCGGGTGTTTCCGTAACCGGCTGAGGTTTAGGCTTATCCGATGATGAAAACGGATTCAGCCTTGCCCAAAAGCCTTTCTTGGGGAAGATAATCTGTTGCATATCGTCCAACCGAATCACCCCCTGGCCGATTTGCAAGTAGAGTTGGCTTGGGCGAGTGAGTTGGTAGTGGTTGAGCATTCGCTGCATAGCCATATCTTCGCTGCCTTTCGCCTCCAGCATATTCCACGCATCGTGAAATAGTTTGTCGCCGCGCTTGATGTATTGTCTTTCTTCGCGGCGGAAATACTCCCGCAAGCACGATTGCGCTTTGGCGGTCGTTACAAAATCCAACCAGTTTTCCTGCGGGTGTTGGCTTCCCGAGGTCAGTATCTCTACTTGGTCGCCGCCTTTCAGTACATAACTCAGCGGTACCAATGTGTGGTTCACTTTCGCACCGATACAGTGTTCACCTAATTCCGAGTGTAGCAGAAAAGCAAAATCCAATGCCGTCGCTCCCTGTGGCATAGTCTTAATCTCGCCTTTGGGGGTAAAGACAAACACTTCTTGTGCAAACAGGTTCAGTTTGAAAGTGTCCAAAAACGCCATAGCGTCTTTCTCCGGATGCTCCAAAATCTCTTTTATCTCGCAGAGCCATTTGTCCAATTCCGATTCGTCTGACTCCCCGGTCTTGTACTTCCAATGTGCAGCCAACCCGCGTTCTGCCAATTCATGCATTCGGTCGGTGCGTATCTGCACTTCTATCCATTCGCCTTCTTGCCCCATCACCGTTACATGCAATGCCTCATATCCGTTGGCTTTGGGCGTACTGATCCAGTCCCGAATACGCTCAGGGTGAGGGCGGTAGATTTCGGTAATCGCCGAGTAAATCATCCAGCATTGATCTTTCTCCGACATCGATTCGTTGGGCGTGAATACAATCCGTACGGCCAGCAAATCGTACACATCCTCAAATGGAATCTGCTGGGTCGTCATCTTCTTCCAAATCGAATAGACCGATTTGATACGCGCCGTGATGGTGAACTGATACCCCATTGCTTCCAGTTTGGTGCGGATGGGGGCAGAGAAAGTCTCAAAAGTGGCCATTTGGGCGTTCTTGTTAGCCGCCAGTTTGGCCTCTATTTCAGCGTAGGTGTCGGGGTGCTCGTATTTGAAACTCAAGTCCTCCAACTCCGTTTTTATCGGGAATAACCCCAATCGATGAGCCAACGGAGCGTAGATATATTGGGTCTCCCCCGCTATCTTATATTGCTTGTCTTTGGGTTGCGCACCCAGGGTACGCATGTTGTGCAGGCGGTCGGCAATCTTAATCAGCACAACGCGGATATCGTCCGAAATAGTCAGCAGCAGTTTGCGAAAATTCTCTGCCTGCTCGCTGGCGTGTTCACCAAACACCCCTCCCGAAATCTTCGTCAGACCATCTACTATTTGTGCTATCTTATCCCCGAATAAGTTGCGAATATCCTCAGTCGTATAGTCCGTATCTTCCACTACATCATGGAGCAATGCGCTGCAAATACTGGTGCTGCCTAACCCGATTTCACGAACACAGATACGCGCCACTGCCAGCGGGTGCATAATGTATGGCTCACCGCTCAAACGGCGGACACCTTGGTGTGCCTGCTTGGCAAAATGAAAAGCATGAGTAATCAACTCTACTTTTTGTCGATGCATCGTATGGGCATAATCGTCCAACAACGCCTCGAACTCATGCTCAATCATTTGCTCTTCTTCCTGTGTAAACTCGCTTTTTGTCATTGTACTGAAAAAGGTCTGCAAAGTTACGAAAACTATTTTATATATGCAAACACTCATTCGCTTTTTGCGCACATATATAGTGTTCGCGCGAGCAAACAAACCTATTTGTGGCGTCTGTGCTTGGCAGTTTCAAAAAATCGTTGTATCTTTGCACCAAATTCACTCAGTATGCCCAAAAAACTACTTATATCGGTTGTTTTTCTCTCTCTTTGTCTGCTTCCGTTGGCGGCAAAAGGTGTCGCGCCTAAGCCCTTTACGGTGGTAATCGATGCCGGTCACGGTGGAAAAGACCCGGGAGCGGTCGGCAAAATTTCTTCCGAGAAAAACCTCAATCTTGAGGTCGCTTTGCTCACCGGTAAACTCATCAAAGAGCAATTCCCCGATGTTAAAGTGGTTTTTACACGACAAACCGATATCTTCCTGCCACTCCAAAAGCGTGCCGACATCGTCAATGCCAACAATGCGGATTTGTTCATTTGTATCCATACCAACTCGTCAGAATCGAAGTCCGCACAAGGCGTAGAGACTTTTATTCTCGGAACGGAGAAAATGGATAAGAACCTCGATGTGGCTATGCGAGAGAACTCGGTTATCAAGTTGGAGGCCGATTATCAAACGGCATACCAAGGCTTCGACCCCAATTCTATCGACTCCTACATTATGTTTGAGTTGATGCAAAACGCCTATATGGATCAGTCCTTGCGCTTTGCTACTTGTGTGCAGAAACAGTTTGTCGAGAACCTTCATCGTGCTGAGCGTGGCGTGCGTCAGGCTGCCTTTTGGGTGTTGCTCAAGTCGGCTTGCCCGAGTATCTTGCTCGAGATGGGCTTTATCTCCAATCCTACGGAGGAGAAGTATCTCGCTTCCGAAAAAGGGCAACGCGATATGGCACAGTCGCTTTGCAATGCGTTCGCGCAGTTTACGCGTCGTACCCCTGTTTCGGCGCAACCCGCAGGTACTGTAGCCCTTAATAATCAGCCTGCTGTATCTGCTACACCTCAGCCCGATACTGTCAAGACCTCCCCCGTAGCAACGGCTCCCGCCGTAGAGAAGAAAACCACCTATGCTATCCAGGTTCTTGCCTCGCGTACACCCATTGCGGACAACGATGCGCGTTTCCATGGGCTGCATTGTCAGTGTATGCAAGTCGGTGGGTGGTACAAGTACTACTACGCTGAATCGGTTGATAGAGAGCAGGTCGTGCAAGCGCAGAAAGAGGTGCGCAAGAAATTCCCTGATTGTTGGATTATAAAAATTGAAAAATAAATCTGAGTATGAAATACGCTCGTGAAATCAAAGTCGGCGTGCTCGCCGTAGTGTGCATATTCTTGTTGTTCTTTGGCTTCAACTTCCTCAAAGGAGTCAACATCTTTTCCTCTATGTATTTGTTCCATGGTGTGTACGACAACATCCACGGATTAGAGGAACAAGCCCCCGTGCTGATTCGCGGATACAAAGTCGGACAGGTGGATAAGATTCACTACGATTTTACCAAAGATAGTGCTTTTATAGTCGATGTCTCTATCAATCGCGATATCGATCTGCCGCGCGGAACGCAGATGGCACTCGTTGCCGATGGTCTGCTTGGCAGTATGGCTATCGAGTTGCAACTCCCCGCTACTTACTCAGATAATCTCTGCAAGTCCGGCGAGACACTGCCTACCACCTACATCCCAGGCTTGGTCGAAAATCTCCAAGTCAACTTGCTCGCATCCTTGGAAAACACCATCGATGGGGTCGATTCGTTGGTTAATCAACTCAATGGGCAGTTGGCAAACGACCACTTGGCAAACACCTTAGCGAATGTGGACAATATATCCTCCGACTTGACCACTGTTTCGCACGATTTGAAAGGACTGATGCGCAACCAAGTGCCGCAAATCGTCAGCAATGCCGATACTGCCGTTCATAGTATCAAACTCATTGCCGCGGACATCAATCGTGCCGACATCTCTGGCACGGTCGCTCGTGTCGATTCGGCTGTCGCACAGGTCAATACCACTCTGGCCGACATCAATTCCGACAATGGTACGCTCGGTTTGCTCCTTCACGACAAGTCGCTCTATATGAATATCGATGCTACGGTCGTTTCGGCAGATTCGCTCCTTACCGACCTCAAGGCGAACCCCAAACGCTATGTGCATTTCTCCCTTTTTGGACAAAAAGACAAAAAGAAATAAGTATAGGAGTAGCAGTTGCCGATTCCTAAGTTCGGTATTTCCTATAAAGTATTTCCCCGTTTTGCCTGCCAAATCTCTGTTTGGCAGGCTTTTTTCTTTCTTTTGCGCTGTTTATCTAACCAACTTATTTTTGCTTTGTTATTCTGTTTTACTTATCTAAATTATTGATAATCAGATATATCTGTAATTTCTTATACCCTGCCTTCCGTGTAACAGTGTAACGATGTAACACTTTATTTCCCTATATACACCCGCCCGCGTATGCGCGGGGGTATATTTTAGAAAAAGAACTGTTACATCGTTACACCGTTACACCGCTGTCTTTGTCCTTCTCTTGCAAGTGTTAGTCCTTCCTTGACAACCCACCATAATGTCGTATGTCAGCGTATCCGCCTATTTCCTATCAAAATGCTATTTGGTCTTTGTCGAGTTTTCGTCGAAACTTTGTCGAGACCTTATCGAGACCTAACAAACAAAATCGCATTTGTCAAAATGCTACCTGTATGGCTTGTTTCTCTTACAAATTGCTACTTTTCCGAATTTCGGTTCTTTTGCTGTCGGTGTACAAATGCATCAGTAGGGCGGTTACTCCTCCATATTGTTCAAAAACTTGTGCAAAGGGGATAGACCTCTCCACCCGGCAATCCATCCACATTGTTCAAAACTTATGCAAAACATGCCGACATACTATTTATTCCTATTCTAAATAGCATTTATTTTCTGTTTTTTGTAAGTCGTACATATATAGGCTGTTATGCGAATTATTTACATAAAAATGCTTGCTGCTATTGCAAATATCAAACTGCCTGAAAATCAACGGTCTATATGTTGAAAACTTTTGTAACTTGCTGATAATCAGTTCACAATGCGTAACTCGCTGAAATACGCACAAATACGCTGTTCCGTTCCCGTCTCCCTTCTGCACATATTTGCCCATTCCGAAAAAAAGCAGTACCTTTGCACTCGAATTCGGAGGTAACCCCTTCGTCTTTTTTTCGCGCTTTTGCGAATGATGATACTTCGCACAGGTGAGTTTCTACAAAAGCAAAATGTGCGCTTTATCAAAAAAACAATGGATGAACAACTGAACATATTATGGGGCAAATGTCGGTCTGTCTTGGCTGACAATCTTACGCCCAGTGCCTACCAAACTTGGTTCGCACCCATTGTTCCGTTGCAATATGCCAACAATATATTGGTGCTGCAAGTCAAGTCGCAGTTTATCGCCGAGTATATCGAGGAGAACTATATCAACCTCCTGTCAGCCACTTTGTTCCGCGTCTTCGGTCAAGGCACGCAGTTGGAGTATCGTGTTCTGATTGACTCTACTTCCGGTGCTGGAAGTACAATCCCCTCTACCGGCACTTCCAACGAGAATATCCGCAAGGAAAATGGCTCCACGGGTGCCTATACACCCGCTACTCCGGCTATCGACTTTGATACGCAACTCAACGGTATCTACACTTTCGACTCCTATGTAGCCGGAGAACCGAACAAGTTGGCACGCACCGCAGGGGTCGCTGTCGCTAAGCAACCGGGGCATACCGCTTTCAACCCTCTCTTTATCTATGGTGGAAGTGGGGTAGGCAAGACCCACCTTGCCAATGCTATTGGCAACTATGTGCGCCTGCTCAACCCGCAATCGCGCGTGCTGTATGTTACCGCCAATACATTCAAACTCCAGTTCCAAGACGCCCGCAACACCAATCGTATCCCTGATTTCTTGAATTTCTATCAGAGTGTCGATGTACTGATTGTTGATGATATTCAGTACTTTGCAGGGCTCAAGGGGACGCAGGATACTTTCTTCCATATATTCAACTACCTACAGCAGTCCCATAAGCAACTCATTCTCACCTCCGACCGCTCTCCGGTGCAACTCAAGGACATCGAAGATCGTCTCCTTACCCGCTTCAAATGGGGACTGTCGGCAGAGATTACACGCCCTGACTACAACTTGCGCCGCAATATCTTGCTCAACAAGATGCACCGTGATGGCATTCAGTTGTCCGATGATGTGATAGATTTCATTGCTAATAATGTGCGTGATTCGGTGCGCGATTTGGAAGGTATCTTAGCGAGTCTTTTGGCGCATTCTACGCTTACCGACCGAGAGATCGATCTTCAACTCACCGAGCAAGTCGTTTCGCATATCGTGGAGATACAACCTGCTTCCGTTGATTTGAGTGATGTGATGGGGGCTGTGGCAGAGCATTTCAATATCCCCGAGAAGTCTATCCTTTCGCAGAATCGCTCTAAGGAGATTATGCAGGCACGCCATGTCGCTATCTATCTGAGCCGTGAACTCACAGGGCATTCTCTCAACGAGATTGGGCTTTATATGCACCGTACCCACGCTACGATTTTGCACTCTTATTCCCTTATGTGCCAGCAGTTAGACATCGATCCCGTCTTGCGCCAGCAAGTCCACCAGATCAAATCCGTCCTGCAACACTAAGTCCCCATTTTTACCACCCAATTCGCAACCTCCTTGCAGTAACACTAATCTGTTATCTTCTTTCGGCGTACAAGCACTATTCCTCGCTGTGCTTTAATGAACAATTAATCGTAATTAACGGAGTCTTTGTTCTGCGGCGTTTGGCATTTATATGGAGAATCGGAGCAGGCAGGAAACATGGTGTTTATATGGAGAAAAGTTAGTAGATTGGTAACAAGAAATCCTCATTGTGCGATGGCTATCAGGTCAGCAAAATCATCAATCACATAATCGGCGTTCATAAGTTCCTCTCGTGTGCCGTTGCCGTAGGTAACACCGCAAGTCTTGATGCCGGCGTTGCGTCCCATATCGATGTCGTATTGCATATCGCCCACCATCAATGCTTCTTCCTTTTTGCCATGTAGTGTTTCCAACACTTTGTACACCATATCCGGTGCCGGCTTGGCGTGTGCCACATCTTCTCCGGCTACTATACAAGCAATGGCATCGCCAATATGTAGTTGCTCTATGTAGCCTGTCAGCGAGGCACTGTTCCTACTGCTTGCAATAGCCAACACCTTGCCCTGAGCATGTAGTTGCCGTATCGTTTCTACTACATGCGGAAAGGCCGACACAATCATTTCTTTTTTATTCTCCTCAAATATCCTGCGATAGGTTTCTGCGCAGTACTGCGTTTCCGCTGCCGTCATCGTGGGGAATAATGCACCGAATGCCTCATCCAAACGCAATCCGATGGTCTTAGCATATGCCTCGGCTGACTGCACTGCCAACCCCAATTGTTGCATTGTCTGTTGTAAAGTCTTTACAATCAGTGCTTGTGTGTCACCGATTGTTCCGTCAAAATCCAAGATGATATACTTCATTTCCTTCAGTTGTTTGTCAATTTATTCTTCCCTTTGTCAATTTATTCTGCTCTATCTCTCCCATGTTCCATGGAGAGCCTTGCTTCTTCGGGCAGAAGGAATCCCCCCTCAAGGCAATTCCGCTGCAAAGATACGAAAAAAATGACCATTTCTCCAACTACTTTTGCTCTTAAAATCCCCTCCCAATGCGCTGAAAAGCACTTTTTTGACGCAAAATGGCGAAAAAACTTGCAGGTCTGCAATTTATGTTGTAACTTTGTGGACTTTTAGAAGTATAGGCGTTGTTGCATTCCGCTTCCTTGTGCCCGCAATCACATCTCCATTATAGTATCGAGTACCAAAGCAAGCAACCGCCCAACGCCACCAATTAACCTTATAAAAATGCGATGAATCGTAGATTTGTTTCTTTATTTGTTTCTCTGCTATGGGCAGGTTTGGCGATTGCCGTATCCGTTACTCCTGCCGAGAATCTTCCTGAGTATTATGCGGCAGTGAACAATCAATCGGGCAAAAACTTGTTTGATAAAGTACACACTATAGCAAAAGTGGGTTACCACTCGTTGGGTTATGATGGCTTATGGAGTGCGTATAAAGAGACGGACCTGCGCCCGGATGGAACTATTTGGGATATGTACAGCAATTGTGAATTTAAGTTTGGTAGTAAACAATGTGGTAGTTATTCAGGTGAATGTTCGTGTTATAATCGTGAACATTCCATCCCTAAATCGTGGTTTGGTGGTAGTAAATCCGGTCCCGGATGCGATATTTTTCACCTTGTACCTACTGATGGATATGTAAATAATCGACGCGGTAATCAACCTTTCGGTGAGGTTGCATCGGCTACTTATACATCGGGCAACGGCAGTAAGTTGGGTAGTTCGAAGACAATCTCCGTAAACGGCAAAACAGTTGTAGGCGACAATATATCCGCTTCTTGTTCGGGTAAGGTATTTGAACCGATAGACGAATACAAAGGAGACTTCGCGCGTGGCTATTTTGGCACAATGATACGATGGGCTGGTGATTATCAGGCATTTACATCAGGAGAAGGTGGCTCTATCTTTAGCGGAAACTATACCGCTACGGGCTATTTCGGTCTGACCAAATACGGAGTGGCTTTGTTGCTCAAATGGCATCGTGAAGACCCTGTTTCGCAAAAGGAAATTGACCGCAACAACGGTATCCAAAAGACCCAAGGCAACCGCAATCCTTTTATCGATTACCCCTATCTTGTCGAGTATATATGGGGCGAAAAGGCGGGCGAGAAAGTGAACCTAAGCGAACTGATCAGTTCGTCGGATAGTCGTTTTATCCCTGGCAAAAGCAATGGTCTGCTCGATAAGGAATCCGCTATCGATGAGGTTACTTTCGAGCCTATCGAACCTGTGGCAAAGAAGGTCTTGCGCAATGGACAACTCCTTATTATAATAGGCGACAAGACCTACAACGCGCAGGGCGTGTTGGTCGAGAACTAAGAATAAATCAATAAACAACAATAAATCAATTTTATCATGGCAGAACAAGAATTGAATTTGTTGGCTGATTTCCCCGCTGTGTCAACCAAGACATGGAAGGACAAAATCATCGCTGACTTAAAGGGTGCCGACTTCGAGAAAAAACTCGTTTGGCGCACTCCGGAAGGCTTCAATGTACAACCGTTTTATCGTCGTGAAGACCTCAAAGGACTCAAAACCACTACCTCCGCTCCGGGGCAATTCCCTTATGTGAGAGGTACGAAAACCAACAACGAATGGGCTATTCGTCAGAACATCTGTGCCTGCGAAAATGCTCGTAAGGCCAATGCGAAAGCCCTCGATGTCCTCAACAAGGGCATCACTTCGCTCGGCTTCTGTTTAGACAAAGAGAAACTCAACTATCGTTTCATCAAGAACTTGCTCAATGGCATTAAGGCTGATGCTATCCGCATCAACTTCACTATTTGCCCTTGCGCTGCGCCTGAGTTGGCAGGTATTCTCGTTCGCTACTACGGACGCATGGGATACGATGTCAAGAAGATGGAAGGCTCTATCAATGTCGACCCAATCAAGCAAATGCTCCTCAAGGGTAAGTTGCTCTCCCGCGAACAGGTATCTGAGAAAATCGCTGCTACCGTCAAAGCGGCTAAGTCGCTACCCGGCTACCGCGTGGTTGGTGTCAACTCCGTCATCCTCAACAACTCGGGTGCCTACTGCGCACAAGAACTGGCGTATGCCTTGGCATGGGGTGCTGAGTATATGACTATGCTGACCGAGGCAGGTGTACCTAACTACAAGGCTGCTAATGCTATCCGTTTCAATATGGGTATCGGTGGCAATTACTTCATGGAGATTGCTAAGTTCCGTGCAGGTCGTATGCTGTGGGCGAAGATTGTAGAGGCATACAAGGCACCTCTCTTCACCGCTGCGCTTAAAGAGGCGGCTAAGATGAATGTTAGTGCGGAGACGAGTCGATTCAATATGACTATCTTCGATGCGTATGTCAACCTCCTCCGTTCACAGACCGAGACCATGTCTGCAGCCCTCGCCGGGGTGGATGAGATAGTGGTTACGCCGTTTGATGTTACCTACGAGCAACCTACTGATTTCTCCGAGCGTATCGCCCGCAATCAGCAACTCTTGCTCAAAGAGGAAGCCCACTTCGACAAAGTGGTTGACCCCGCTGCAGGTTCGTTCTACCTCGAGAACCTCACGCACTCTATCGCACAAGAGGCTTGGAAGCAGTTCCTCGCTATCCAAGAGCAGGGAGGTATGTACGAGATGGTCGCTTCCGGCAAACTACAGCAGGCTATGCAAGACAACCTCACCAAGCGTCTCGCCGATGTGGCTAAGCGCAAGGAGATCTTGCTCGGCTCGAACCAATTCCCCAACTTCACTGAGACGGCTGCTAAGAAAATCAAAAACACCGATTGTGGCTGTGGCTGTTGCGCTAAACACGATGCACAGATTCCTATCTTGCCTGTCGCTCGCGCAGCAGAAGAGTTTGAGCAACTCCGTCTTGAGACCGAGGCTGCAAAGAAACAACCGGTGGCATTCATGCTCACTATCGGTAACCTGGCTATGCGTATTGCGCGTGCACAGTTCTCTTGCAACTTCCTTGCTTGCGCCGGATACAAAGTGATTGATAACAATGGCTTCCAAACTATTGCGGAGGGTATCAAGGCGGCTCGCAAGGCGAAAGCCGACATCATTGTCCTTTGCTCGAGTGATGATGAATATGCTACTTTGGCTCCCGAGGCATGGAAGAAACTGCAAGGTGCAAAAGAACTGTTCATCGTGGCCGGTGCACCCGCATGTATGGAAGACCTGCAGAAACTCGGTATCGAGAACTTCATCCATGTCCGTTGCAATGTCCTCGAAACACTGAAAAAGTTTAACAAGCAACTCCTTAATAAATAAGTAGCAAGATGAAACCTAATTTCAAAGATATTGATATCAACAAAGTGGCTACTTCTCATGTAGAAGGAGCCAATGAAGCCAATTGGCAAACACCTGAATTGATCGATGTGAAGCCTATTTACACCAAGGAAGACCTCGAAGGTATGGAGCATCTCGACTATGTGTCGGGTATTCCGCCTTTCTTGCGTGGCCCCTATAGTGCGATGTATCCGTTGCGTCCTTGGACTATCCGTCAGTACGCAGGTTTCTCCACCGCACAAGAGTCCAACGCTTTCTATCGTCGTAACCTTGCCAGCGGTCAGAAAGGTCTGTCCGTAGCCTTCGACCTTCCTACCCACCGTGGATACAATGCGGACAACATGCGTGTAGTCGGCGATGTTGGAAAAGCGGGCGTAAGTATCTGCTCGCTCGAGGATATGAAAGTCCTCTTTGCCGGTATTCCGCTCAATAAGATGTCTGTCTCGATGACCATGAATGGTGCCGTGTTGCCTATCCTGGCTTTCTATATCAACGCAGGCTTGGAGCAGGGGGCTAAACTCGAAGAGATGGCGGGTACTATCCAAAACGACATCCTCAAAGAGTTTATGGTGCGCAATACCTATATCTATCCGCCTAAGTTCTCTATGAAGATCATCGCCGACATCTTTGAATATACCTCGCAGAAGATGCCTAAGTTCAACTCTATCTCTATCTCTGGTTACCACATGCAAGAGGCAGGTGCTACGGCTGATATCGAGTTGGCTTATACGCTGGCCGATGGTATGGAGTATCTCCGTGCCGGTATCAATGCGGGTATGGATGTCGATGCGTTTGCACCGCGTCTGTCCTTCTTCTGGGCCATCGGTATGAACCACTTTATGGAGATTGCTAAGATGCGTGCCGGTCGTATGTTGTGGGCAAAGATTGTCAAGTCGTTTGGTGCTAAGAACCCCAAGTCGATGGCTCTGCGTACCCACTGCCAAACCTCAGGTTGGTCGCTTACCGAGCAAGACCCCTTCAACAATGTCGGTCGTACTTGTATCGAGGCTATGGGTGCCGCTCTCGGTCATACCCAGTCGCTCCACACCAACGCACTCGACGAGGCGATTGCCCTGCCTACCGATTTCTCTGCTCGTATTGCGCGTAATACCCAGATTTATATCCAAGAGGAAACAAAGGTCTGCAAGGAGATCGATCCGTGGGGTGGCTCCTACTATATAGAGTCGCTTACTAAAGAGATTATGGACAAGGCTTGGGAGCATATCCAAGAGATCGAGAAACTCGGCGGTATGGCTGCGGCTATCGAGACGGGTATTCCTAAGATGCGTATCGAGGAAGCGGCTGCCCGCACCCAAGCGCGTATCGACTCGGGTACGCAGAAGATCATCGGTGTCAACGAGTATCGTCTTGATCACGAAGACCCGATCGACATCCTCGAGATCGATAACACCGCTGTGCGTGAGGAGCAAGTCGCTCGTCTTAAAGAACTGCGTGCGCACCGTGATGAGAAAGCCGTACAAGAGGCTCTTGCCGAGATTACCGCTACCGTACAAGAGTGGGCAGACGGCAAAAAGTGTAGTCATAACCTCCTCGACTTGGCAGTTAAGGCTGCCGGTCTTCGTGCAAGCCTCGGCGAGATTTCCGATGCTTGTGAGAAAGTAGTAGGACGATATAAAGCAACCATTAGAACTATTTCAGGCGTGTACGCATCAGGAACTAAGAATGACAGTGATTTTGTTCGTGCGCAGCAACTCACTGCAGCCTTCGCTAAGAAAGAAGGCCGTCAACCTCGTATTATGATTGCCAAGATGGGTCAGGACGGACACGACCGTGGCGCCAAAGTGGTCGCTACCGGCTATGCTGACTGTGGTTTCGATGTCGATATGGGACCGTTGTTCCAAACTCCCGCCGAGGCGGCTAAACAAGCAGTAGAGAACGATGTCCATGTCTTGGGCGTTTCCTCTCTGGCTGCCGGCCATAAGACCCTCATCCCGCAGGTAATCGAAGAACTCAAGAAACTTGGCCGCCCCGACATCATGGTCATCGCCGGAGGTGTTATCCCTGCTCAGGACTACGATTTCCTCTACAAGGCAGGTGTCGCTGCTATCTTTGGTCCCGGTACCAATGTGGCTAAGTCCGCTTGCACCATCATGGAACTGCTCATGGCTGAGTAATCTCCGGCAAACTTTCCAAAAATAATCGATAGAGTTAATTGGAATAACCGATAGAGATTTTTATCTGTTCTATTCATTCAAACTGGCTCTATTGCCATATCAAAAAAGCGGCTATCCGTCTATTCGGTAGCCGCTTTTTTTGTTTTGTTGTTGATAGAACTTAATTGTCATAGATATGTAAAATGAACAATTTTCTTCTTCTTGATTTGGATATTCTAAAATTTATATGTACTTTTGCAACGAAAATACTAAAACTTAAATTTAATACTACAATGAAAAACTACCGATTTTTATTCTCTTTGTTGCTCTTATGTAATGCCACATTCATTGAGTTGATGAAAAATTAGTACTAACAAATTTATAAAATTATAATCATGAAAAAGATACTTTTTCTCCTAACAGCCTTGGTTATATTAGTTGCATGTGATATTAAACCGACTATTGCAGAAAGTGGTAAGATTGATTGCACTGAGGGCTATCAGATTCAACAGAGTAATGAGTTGGGAGAGCACCTGTTGACTCGTATATATGTATCTTATTTGAACGAAAAGCAGGGAATACATTTGATGAGGCACTAAATAGCATTAGAGATAATTTAGATATGTGGGCGCAATTTGTGATTGATGACAAAAAAAGTACAGGAATGTACGATACGGAAAAATGGGAAATTCGTCAAGTTATCCGTAATGTCAAAAATACTCTCGATGATAAATTAGTTTATACTTCTATTGAATTGTATATGTTTTCAAAACTCTATGGTGCTTATATAGTTCTTGATAAGTATCGCGTCATCGATTCAGAAGGCAACATCTATAATTATGTCATTCCTAATGATTAGTGAGACAAAAATACCGCCCCCCAAAAAAAATGTATAGTCGCCCCCAAAAATAACAAAAATACTGCCCAACTTGTCATTGAGCAGTATTTTTTTGTATCATAGGGGGCTATTTCTCGTTTGTTCCACTGCCGCTGCTTTTGTAGAATACCGAATTGTTATTTTGCTACCATTTAGCGCATTTTACTACCAAAATATCATCTCGTCTTTGCCGAGACTTAGTCGAAACTTTGTCGAGACCTCATCGAAACCTAACGCAGATTTCTTTAATAGCATTTTGCTACTTAATCGTCTTGTTTGCTTACTTTTTGCTCAGTCCCTGCGGAAGATGTCGCGCGTATAGACCTTCTCCTTTACATCGTCGAGGCAAGCGTCGTAGCGATTGGCAATGATGGCTTGCGAGAGCGATTTGAATCGTGCCAAGTCATTCACCACCAGCGAACCGAAGAATGTGCTGCCGTTGGGTAGGGTAGGTTCGTAGATAATCACCTGCGCTCCTTTGGCTTTTACCCGCTTCATGATACCTTGTATCGACGACTGGCGGAAGTTATCCGAGTTCGATTTCATCGTCAGTCGGTACACACCTATCGTACACGGGTGCTCCTCGGCGGCGTTGTAACTGCCGTTGTTGTAGTAGTCGTAGTAGCCCGCCTTGGCCAACACGCGGTCGGCAATGAAGTCCTTGCGTGTGCGGTTGCTCTCCACTATCGCCTCAATCAAGTTCTCCGGCACATCCTGATAGTTGGCGAGCAACTGCTTTGTATCTTTCGGCAAGCAGTATCCGCCGTACCCGAAGGAGGGGTTGTTGTAGTGGGTGCCGATACGCGGGTCGAGACATACACCGTCGATAATAGCCTGTGTATCAAGTCCTTTCATCTCGGCGTAGGTATCCAACTCGTTGAAATAACTTACTCGCAGTGCCAAATAGGTGTTGGCAAACAGTTTTACTGCCTCCGCCTCGGTGAAGCCCATATAGAGCGTGTCGATATCGGTCTTGATAGCCCCCTCTTGCAGCAGGCGGGCAAAGGTATGTGCCGCCTCCACCAAGCGTGGGTCGCTCATATCGGTACCGACGATGATACGCGAAGGATATAGATTGTCATACAATGCCTTCGATTCGCGCAAGAACTCCGGCGAGAACAGGATATTACGGCTGCCCGTCTTCTTCCTAATCGCCTCGGTGTAACCCACCGGGATGGTCGATTTGATTACCATCACCGCATTCGGATTCGCCTCCATCACCAAGCCGATGACGGTCTCCACTGCCGAGGTGTCAAAGTAATTCTTTTGGCTGTCGTAGTTGGTCGGTGCCGCAATCACCACAAAATCAGCGTCTTGGTATGCGCTCTTGGCGTCGAGTGTGGCTGTCAGGTCGAGCGGTTTCTCGGCGAGATACTTCTCGATGTACTCGTCTTGTATGGGCGATTGGCGGCGGTTGATCATCTCCACTTTCTCGGGGATGATGTCCACAGCGGTTACATGATTGTGCTGTGCCAACAGCGTGGCAATCGACAATCCTACATATCCTGTTCCTGCTACGGCAATGTTCATATTCTGCTTGTTTGTCCTATTGATTACAGTCGTGCGTCCACTAGCGAGCGGTCCACAAAGTTCTTCACATCGAAGATCACTGCGCCCTGCTCTTTGTATTTGCGGAAGTCGAAGGTCTTAAACTGGTCGTGGCTCACGCAAGCAATCACGGCGGCGTACTGCTTATCGGGGTCAATGGCAGGAATCAAGTCCTTGCCGTACTCGCGTTTTACCACTTCCGGACTGGCCCACGGGTCGTAGATATCCACTTTGCAGCCGAAATCCTCCAGTTCGTTAGCGATGTCCACCACCTTCGTATTGCGGCAGTCGGGGCAGTTCTCCTTGAAGGTTACACCCAAGATCAGCACATTCGAGTTGAGGATCTTATGGTCGGTGCGTATCATCAGTTTGAGCGTCTTGTCGGCGATGAACTTGGCAATAGAGTTGTTCACCGCACGCCCGCTCAAGATCACTTGCGGGTCGTAGCCGAGCGATTTGGCTTTGTGCGCGAGGTAGTAGGGGTCCACCGAGATACAGTGTCCGCCTACCAATCCGGGGCGGTACTTGAGGAAGTTCCACTTCGTGCCTGCCGCCTCTATCACATCATTGGTGTCGATACCTACGCGGTCGCAGATCAGTGCCAACTCGTTCATAAATGAGATGTTCACATCGCGCTGGCTGTTCTCCACTGCCTTTGCGGCCTCTGCCACTTTCATATTCGGTGCGCGGTGGGTGCCGTTCTCCAAGATCGAGTTGTAGAGCGCATCCACAATGTCTGCCACTTCGGGGGTAGAACCTGAGGTAATCTTCTTTATCTTGGTCAGCGTGTTCACCTTATCGCCCGGGTTGATACGCTCCGGCGAATAGCCGCAGAAGAAGTCTTGGTTAAATTTCAGTCCGCTGTTGCGCTCCAATACGGGTACGCAGTCCTCCTCAGTGCAGCCTGGGTAAACGGTCGATTCATAGATGACGATGTCGCCTCGGTTGAGCGTCTTGCCGATGGTTTCGCTTGCTTTGATCAGCGGTGTCAAGTCGGGGTTGTTGAAGCGGTCGATAGGGGTGGGAACGGTTACGATGTAGGTGTTCACCTGCTTGAGTTGCTCCATATCGCTCGTGAAAGTCAGTCCGATCTTGTGGGTGGTGTTGTAGGCATCTCGCGCCTGCTTCATGCCAATTAGGTCGGCTTCGAGGGTGTGATCCTTGCCTGCTTCCAATTCTTCCACACGGGCTTTGTTTACATCAAAACCGATAACGCGGTACTTCTTACCATACTCAATAGCCAAAGGAAGCCCCACATAGCCGAGCCCCACAACGGCAATAGTTCTAATATCTGACATAGTGTTTCTTATTATATTCAAAAAATAGTGTTCCTAAGTGTCTTTGATAGTGTTTCCAACTATACTCATTAAAAACACGCAAAAATACATCTTTTTTTTGGAACGCGCAAGCGCGCACGCGCGAAAAAGGCAAAAAAGATACTATTTGGCAGAAAGATGATAGTTTTTGTGGTACAGATTTTGTTAAGTGGAAGTTGTTGCGTACCTTTGCGCGTATTTTTGGGCAGACAATGCCCTGCTTGTGTTTTGGTGTCGGTCGTGAGCCGCACCGGCAGAGCAGAGGTGTTTTTGCCTGGAGGCAAGTCCGTCTGCCAAGGTATGGCTCAGATCAATAAACAACAATAGCAATAAATAAATGAAAAAGTTCAATCTGTGGAATGCGATTTGCGGTTGGGTGGTGTTTGCCATTGCGGCTGCAACGTATCTCTTGACCATTGAACCCACTGCCTCGTTTTGGGACTGCGGTGAGTTCATCTCAAGTGCTCATAAGTTGGATGTGGGACACCCGCCCGGAGCACCATTCTTTATGTTGATGGGGCATTTCGCCCAGTTGTTCGCACAAGACAACGCCCATGTGGCAATGTGCGTCAATGCGATGTCTGCCTTGGCATCGGCGTTCACTATCTTGTTCCTTTTCTGGACTATCACTGCCTTGGCGCGTAAGTTGGTTAAGCCCGATACTTTGGCTAAGGGTATCGGCGTCTTGGCTGCGGGAGCAGTCGGCGCATTGGCATACACTTTCTCCGATACATTCTGGTTCTCAGCCGTCGAGGGTGAGGTCTATGCCTCGTCGTCTTTGTTCACGGCCATCGTCTTTTGGCTTATTCTCAAGTGGGAAGAGCATGCCGACGAAGAGGGGGCTGACCGTTGGTTGATACTCATCGCTTACCTGATGGGCTTGTCTATCGGTGTCCACTTGCTCAACTTGCTGACTATCCCCGCTATCGTCTTGGTGTACTATTTCCGCCGTTACGACTTCTCGTGGAAAGGTGTCATCTGTGCTTTCTTGGCTTCGGTGGCAATGCTGGCATTGATACTCTACGGTATCATCCCTGGCTTCCCCACAATTGCCGGTTGGTTTGAGTTGCTCTTTGTTAATGCTATGGGCTGTCCGTTCAATACAGGTGTGGCTGTTTACATCGTGCTTACATTGGCTGCCTTGGTATGGGCTACTGTCGAGACCATGCACAATCACGGCGACCGACTCACTTGGCGTCAGATTATCTCTTTCGTCTTGGCTTTTGCCCTGTCGGGAGCGGCATTCTTGTTCGAGAGTTGGTGGATTGGCTTGGTTCTCAGTGCATTGCTCATCGGCTTGCTTTTTTGGAAACGCAACACCATCACCACGCGTGTCCTCAATACCGCTACACTGATGATTGCCGTTATCCTTATCGGCTACAGCAGTTACGCCGTCTTGGTTATCCGCTCTGCGGCTGATACACCTATGGATCAGAACTCGCCTGACAATGTGTTCTCGCTCAAGTACTATCTCAACCGTGAGCAGTATGGCGACACGCCTTTGCTCTATGGCCAGGCATACAACGCACCCGTCGAGTTGGAGGTCAAGGGTAATATGTGCATCCCCGTGGAGAAACAGGGGCATGCGCAGTATGCTCCCGCACCCAAGGTGGACGGCGAGAAAGACCACTATGTCATCACGGGCTACAAGACACGCTATGTCTTCAAAAAAGAGTTCTGTATGCTCTTCCCCCGCATGCACTCGTCTAATCCGAGCCATGTAGAGGCGTACAAAGAGTGGGCGGATGTCAAAGGCAAACGCGTGCGCTACGAGTACTGCGGGCAGACCAAAACCGACTATTGCCCCACCTTTGTGGAGAATATGCGCTTCTTCTTCCGCTACCAGGTCAACTTCATGTACTGGCGCTATTTTATGTGGAACTTTGCCGGCCGTCAGAACGACTTGCAGTCCTACGGCGACATCTCCAAAGGCAACTGGATTAGCGGTATTCCGTTTATCGACAATGCGATGTTAGGCGACCAGTCGGCTCTGCCTACCGAGTTGAAGGAGAACAAAGGACACAATGTGTACTACATGTTGCCGCTCCTGCTTGGTATCATCGGTATCGTTTGGCAGTGTGGCAAGCGTGTAAAAGTGAACGGTGTGGAGGTCAAAGAGGGATGGAAATCGTTTACGCTTACTTTCCTTCTTTTCTTCCTCACAGGCTTGGCTATCGTCGTTTACCTCAACCAAACGCCCTATCAGCCGCGTGAGCGTGATTATGCGTATGCCGGTTCGTTCTACGCTTTCTGTATTTGGATTGGCTTGGGTGCCTTAGCACTCATCGATTGGCTTTCTGCCGCTATCAAGAACCCGAAAGCACAGACTGCAATGGCTGTGGTGGTTACGCTCGTCTGCTTGTTGGTACCTGTCCAAATGGCTTCGCAGAACTGGGACGACCACGATCGCTCACACCGTTATTCGTGCCGCGATTTTGGTGCTAACTACCTGAAATCCTGCAAGAAAGATGGTATCATCTTCTCCAATGGCGACAACGATACCTTCCCGCTTTGGTACAACCAAGAGGTCGAGGAAGTCGGTACCGACCTGCGTGTCTGCAACCTCTCTTACTTGCAAACCGACTGGTATATCTCGCAGATGAAACGCCCCTACTACGAGTCGTCTGCACTGCCTATCTCATGGGAGTACAAAGACTTTATGCCTGGTCAGAACGAGGTCGCTTGGGTCGATAATCGCTTCGGAGAGATGTCGGTGAACAAGGCTTTCCGCTTCTTGCGTTCCGATGCCAAAAGCACCAAGAACAAAGAGGGAGAGAACTACCTGCCTTCCAACCGCCTCTACATCACCCATATCACGCCCGCTGATTCGGCTGCTGGTATCTTGCAACCCGATACGCAGAAGATCTACTTCAAGTCCGCGCGTCGCTACACCCGTTCCGAGATGATGATTATGGAGATGCTGGATCAGAACCATTGGAAACGCCCGATGTACTTTGCCGTTACCGTCGGCAACGACTACTATCTGGGGCTCGAACCCTATTTTGAACTGACCGGTCTGGCATATCGTATCACTCCCTATCGCAGTAATGATGGGCAACCGCGCGTCAATACCGACTTGATGTACGACAACATGATGCACAAGTTCGCCTATGGCAATATGAACCGCCCGGGTATCTACATCGATGAGAACTTGATGCGTATGTGCCGTACTCACCGTATGATGTTTGCCCAGTTGGCAGAGGCTCTGATCCGTGAGGGCAAGCGCGAGAAAGCCATCGAGGTATTGGATTATGCCGAAGAGATGCTCCCCGGCTACAATATCCCCTACGACTACACCTCCGCTTCTATGGCATCGATGTATCTCATGCTCGGCGAAGCCGACAAGGCTGATGCTATCCTCGATAATGTGGCCAACAACTGCGTGGAGTACCTCCGTTGGGGCGCACAACTGAGCAAGAAACAACAGCCCGGCGCACGCCAAACGCTCGGACACCACGCCGCTGTGTTCAACTATGTATTGCAGACCTTGGATCGCTTTCATCAGAACGAACTGTTTGAGAAGTACTATCCTGAGTATCAGCAGTATGTAGAAAATCGTTAAATCGTAACTCTGCTGCTCTCCTCGTGAGGGTGGCAGAGTTCTATTTTGTACGCAAACCTATGCCCTATAGGCTCCATACACAATAAATATATATAGGGCAACTTAATTATCTGTCAATTATGAAAATGGTTAATCAAATCCCCGTCCTGCTGCTCACGGGGTATCTGGGCAGCGGTAAGACTACGCTCCTCAATCGTATTCTTACCAATCGCAAAGGTATTCGTTTTGCGGTGATTGTCAACGATATAGGCGAGGTCAATATCGATGCCGACCTTATCCAAAAGGGTGGTGTGGTCAGTTCCAAAGACGATAGTCTCGTGGCTTTGCAAAACGGCTGTATCTGCTGTACGCTCAAGATGGACTTGGTGCAGCAACTCCACGACCTCGTCTCGCAAAACCTTTTCGACTATATCGTCATCGAGGCAAGTGGTATCTGCGAACCTGCGCCTATCGCACAGACGCTCTGTTCCTACCCGCAGATGGTGCCGATGTTCGCCAAAGACGGCGTACCGGCACTCGATTGCATCGTTACCGTTGTCGATGCACTTCGTATGCGCGATGAGTTCGCATCGGGCGAGGATCTCAACCGAAAGGACATCGGCGAGGAGGACTTGGCTTCGCTGGTCATCCAGCAAATCGAGTTCTGCAATATCATCTTGCTCAACAAGGCAAGTGAGGTCTCGGCGGACGATTTGGAGCATATCCGTGCTATCATCCGTGCTATCCAACCAAAGGCTGAAATCATCCCTTGCGATTACTGCGATGTCGATTTCGACAAGATTCTCAATACCCGTATGTTCAATTTCGATGCAGTCGCTACTTCTGCCACTTGGATTCAAGAGGTAGAAGATGCCCATCACGATGACGACGACCACGACGAGGACGACCATGACGAGGACGAGCACCATCACCACGATCACGATGATGACCACGATGAGGAAGAACATCATCACGAGCATCATCACGATCACAACCACCATCATCATCACCACGATGACGACGAGGGCGAAGCAGAAGAGTATGGTATCTCTACTTTTGTTTACTATGCCCGCCGCCCCTTTAATCTTGGGCTATTCGATGAGTTCGTGGCTGCGCATTGGCCCAAGAATGTCATCCGTGCCAAGGGTATGTGCTATTTCGCTGACGAGTACGATATGTGCTACCTCTTTGAGCAGGCAGGGCGTCAGTTCAACCTCAAGAAAGCAGGCGAGTGGTTCGCTACTATGCCTAAGGACGAGTTGGAAGCACTGATGGCGCAAGATGCTCAACTGCGCCACGATTGGGACGAGCAGTACGGAGACCGTATGCAGAAACTCGTCTTCATCGGTCAACACCTTGATAAAAAGGCCATTACCGATGCCTTAGATGCCTGCTTAGAGTAATTCTCTCTGCATGTTGCTCCGAGAATGATAATTCTATAGCATTTAGAACCTCAGAATCTATGGCTCATATTGAGCGTATGCAGAAAATGCATTGCAAAGCGAGTTAAGGTTACCTCTCACACAATCAAATAAAAAGGACTGTCGCACATGGGGCGGCAGTCCTTTTTTAGTGTTCGTAATTTGCTATGTCCCTGTTGATTGGGCTAATGTAGATAGATTATTCTTTTTGTGGGTGTAGGAAAAGTCCTACTTTATGCGCATGATACCACAACGCAAAAAGTTACGCAATCTGCTTGTTTACTTACATTTTGTTACACGGTCTTTGAGCCGACTTAGTCGAGTTTTAGTCGAAACCTAATCGAGACCTAAGACCAATCAGTTATTATGTCAAAATGTTCCAATACTTTCTATTTTGCTATCAAAAAGTAAAATCGCAAAAGCACGCAATATCCCTTTTTGAAGAAAGAAATTTATGGACAATTAACCGCAATTAACGGAGAACCAAGCCTGCGCAGCAGCATTCTCTACATTCTAACCATTCCTGCTGCACCGATAATGCATCTCTACATTCTCTGATAATGCATCTCTACATTCTCTCCATTCGGGACAAAAAAATAATTTTAATTGAAAATGAAGCATAATATAGTTTGGAAAAAGGTTGGTTGGCAAGTCGGTTATTGGGCTTGCGCGTGATGTGGCGCGTGATGTGGAATGTATAATAATTTGTAAAATTCATACTATAAGTTGTGTATTTTACATATTATCTGTATCTTTGCACCGAAAAAAGTGTTCGTTATGGTTATTTTTATTTCTCTTTTGTAACAAGTTCGTAATTCTGTACTTCTATGAGAAACACAACACTCCATATCAGCAACAAAGTAACAAAAATAATAAATATGATGAAGAAATTATCACTCCTGTTTCTATTTATCACTTTCCTTTGCGGCACAAGTGCGTATGCTGCGCCGGTAGAAGGCAAAACATTCACCAATGTTGACCACTTGGGAGCGTATCCGACACCGCAAAACATGACGGCTTCGCTCAGCGGCAACCAAATCGTGCTTCAGTGGGACGGTGTACATTGGCCTGTGGACGGCTACCCTGAGGAGATTGACGGACGGACGGTACCGGACAAAGTCTATTATTCTGTTGATTGTCGCACTCGGCAGAGCGGCACCACCGAGTGGAGCGAGTGGTGGAATTGCAGTATCTTGAGTAGATATGAGTCTAATTTTGGGGGACAGGGGGAGTTCCTTGAGCGCGTGACGCTGAAGCGTAATGCCGAGCCCGGAACAAACTACCAGTTTCGTGTGCGGTGCCAATGCAATCCCGTTTGGCGCGGGGAAGGGCTGTATGACACGCCAAACGAAGACCCCGACCCGACACAGGACTGCTATTTCAGCGAATGGTCGGATACCATGTATGTATCCCGCACACTCGATAGTTTGGTGGTATCGTCGGTAACGACGCGTGGCGAACTGGATGGTAAGACATCTGTCATAGTCAATTACACCTATAAATCTTCGCGCGGGACAGACGGCGAGCAACCGCTCTATTTCACTTTCAAGGCTGTGGAGATTCCTGATGACGGTTGGTTTCCGGAAGCCCCTCCGGAAGGGCAGAAGCCCTATGCGCGGCGCGACGGAACGCCGCTCACAGTGCAGAGCCTCAAGGTAATGTGTCCCGATGAAACACCGCAGGATATAGACGCGACCGATTTCTCCCTGAAAATGTCCGGCAAATCGGGAACATTCACATGGGACGCCTACAAAGATTTGAAGAACTACCATCACAATGATGTAACCATTTGGGTACAAGGTTGGGAAAGACCGGCGACGGAGGGGGATAAACTGCGCCTTGTGGTGGACGATGCCATCGGGAAAGTGGCTCTGGATACGCGCCCTGTTACTGCCGAGCCGACTGCCGACAAGACCGGTATTCTCCTCACGTGGCCGAATGTCCCGAATGGGGTCAAGTATGCGGTTACGCGCACTGCCGATGGAGGCGAAAGCATACTGCTTACAGAAACCACCGATACCACTTACACGGATATGAGTGCCGAAGAAGTACAAATCTACACGTATGAAATCAAAGCATTCGATTCGGCAAACAATGCCATTGCTTCGGGGACTGTTGTTGGCTATAGAACGCTCGATGAGGCGGAACTGAAGGGTGTCTCTACATGTTGGCCATGGAACGGCACGGCGATATTGACCTAACCTACAAGACGGTGCGCAATAAGTTGGCACAACTGACAGGCATCGCAATACCGGAAAGAACCGTTACCATCAGGGTAACAACGGCAGACGGAGCGGATTTTGCCGTTCAATCACTCGTCCGCGAGACATTAGATAACAGTGCTGGTATAATCCGGCGCGGGAGGGTTACAAACGGCGCGTTTACGCTTGGCGCAAACGATCGTATTATATGGGATGCACAGGCGGACGCACCGCGTATGCGTGAACTGAACGCTGTCCTGAAAATCACTATTCAGGGCGATGAGTACAGCGACCCCATCATGTTCGAGCAAACCTTCGACCTTGACACCCGCACAAGACTAATCGAAGTGCAGGGCGGTCTGGAGAGTATGCCAATCCCATGGTCCACACGTTGGGCAAAACCGGAGGTGCGAGAGGGTGGTCTTGGCTTTGGCGAGAATGACGCATGGTGGAAGCAGACGGCGGTGCTGACAGATGTTACGGACAACCAGAATCCCACGGAGATTCTGAGAACCGAGGCAAAACTCGGCGAGGGTACGGTTTGTACATGGACACCCAAGAAGTGGGGGCAGAACACGCTCACGCTGATACTCCGCCCTGTTTGGGGCAGCAACGAACAAACGGAGTACGCTGCAGTATTCTACGTAGTGCCTGACTTCACATTCACCGCCACACAAGGCAACCGCGACAGTATCATTGTGGAGTGGAACAGCCCCAAAGGTATGCGCATACACTCTTATTCTATCCGCCGCCGTGCGGCAAACACCAACGATTCCTTTGAGGAGGTGGCTACCAGCACCGACACCACCCGTTGGGCGGACACATCGGACGAGACCATAGTGGGCGAGTTCGAGTACACCGTCATGCCGCTGAAAGACGACAACACGGATGTATGGACGCAGTTCAATCCTGTAACCGGCTATCGCGCACAGGATATAGCCCGCCCTGTTACCATCACGCCTGCCGAGAACGGCACCGTAACCGCC
>UQNE01000005.1 GCA_900542355.1 uncultured Bacteroidales bacterium
CCTGTCGCTAGCGTTCATCCTGAGCCAGGATCAAACTCTTCGTTGTAATAAAAAAATTATCTTCCTAGTTCAGAACACTCTAAATCTATTGTACTACTTGACGGGAACTTTATCTACAATGCATAATTCACAATGCATAATGCATAATGATCTACATCGCTGTTTCCCTGAGTACTCTCGTACTCTTTTTAAGTTTCTAATTCTTTTGCTTTCGCAACGAATTAGTACTCTTTCTGAGTTCCTAATTCTTTTGCTTTCGCAACGAATTAGTACTCGCTTGTACTACACTAATTGCTTCAAAATTTCAAAGAACATAAGACTTACTCCGTCTTAGTTTCGTAGGCTCATTTGAGTTGAGCGCGAAATCGATTGCAAAATTACTACATTTTTTTGGAACCACCAAATTTTCAAGTAACTTTTTTCGTTTTTCTTTGTAATCGGCTGATTTTCAGCATTACTCAGAAATAAGTCTTTCAAAGGATTTTCTTGCGAAAGGGGCAAAAAAAATTAGAACCTCAAAAGAGACTCCTAATTTTATACACCTTATTGGCGGAAAAGGGAAACACGCTTGTTTCTCAAAAGCGGGTGCAAAATTACTGCTTTTTTTTGAACTGACCAAATTTTGCGTGCTTTTTTCTGCACTTTCTTTGTAACTATCTGATTATCAGTATGTGTATTTTTAAGGCTTCTCTATAAGAAAATCGGGGCGGCTGCAAGAATGCACAATGTCTCCAGTAATTGCAATTCTGCATGTCCTGTGGATTCTCCATAGACCGTTAAATGGTCATTAAAATACAGAGTTATACACTATTCTCCGCTAATTGCAGTTGATTGAGTTTTTTCTCCATAAAGCCCATTAAAGAGGTCGTAAAAACACAGAGTGATGTAGTTATCCCACTAACCAGCGTGTGAAGAACCTAGTCAATCAAATCAGTACTAAGGCACAAATTGGTCAACCTTTTTCAGGTACAAATGGCTTTCGTTGTCGTGTCGTTGCCGTGTTTTTATCGTAATTGACTCGGTGTGAACTCGGTGAAGAAGAGGCGGGAGGAGATAAAAAAGGCTGCCACTTGGTTAAGCGGCAGCCCGGATGCTTGATTGGAAAGTAGCCCCACCGAGAATCGAACTCGGATCTAAGGTTTAGGAAACCCGTATTCTATCCGTTGAACTATGGAGCCCTTGTTTAATGCATAATGCATAATGATGAATGCATAATGCGTAATTTAATGCATAATTATTGGTATGCGGTTTTGTGGTTGTTCGATCGTTGATTGGTTAGTAATTGGCAGTTGCCAACTTATCTATCTTCTACCTATACTATTTTTCTACTTATAATAATACCGACTTACCTATATTCTATCCAATATATATATTGTGTATCATCGAACCACTATGTATATGTATGTGTCATACAGTCGTGTTGCGATTATCTGCCACAGCGTGAGGGGAACTCACCGTACTGCTCAAAAGTGTAGTTAAGGAAGTCGTTGAGCGGTTTTGCTGCCGTGGCGATACGGATGATGTGATCCATAAAATCGGGTGCGCAGACTTGGGTATCGGTAAGCGGTGTGCTGAAAGTGAACGACTTGCGTTTGAGCCAATCGGCATGCACAAAATCGGGGTCAAAGCCTTGCGGTACTTTCTTGAGCATATCATCGGTATCAAAATCGGTGAAATAGCGTTGAAAATCGGGTTGCGCCATGATTTCCTCTATCTCGTCGTAGTTTGCCCAAATCTCTTTGCGCAGCGTCTTGAGCAACTCGGGTGTAGGACTCCAGATACCGGCAGCAAACATACAATGACCGGGTTGGATATGCACATAGTAGCCGCCATGCAACGATTTCTTTCCGCCTTTGGCAGCGGGGAATACGCCAAACCATTCCTTGTATGGGCGTTTGTCAGCCGAGAAACGCACATCACGATAGATACGCCAAATACAATCTTTGGTTTGCAAGCCGAGCAAGGTATCGTCCACCTCGGCAAGGCGAGCGACATACTCCTGAGAGAAGGCAAGGAACTGACTATACGCCTCGGTGTACCAATCCTTGTGCGATTGGAACCAGTCGCGATTGTTGTTTACTGCCAACTGAGTGAGGAAATCGAGCGATATGCGAAGATTGAAGTCAGCCATAGATTAGTCGTTTAACAACTTAGCGATACAACTGCGCAGGGAATCAGTCCAATATGGAATCTCGATACCAAAGGTAGTTTTAAATTTGGCTTTATCTAAGACGCTGTAGTGGGGACGCGGGGTCTTGTAGTAGTACTGAGAAGATAAGATAGGTTGCACACGGCAAGCGATATGTTGCCCGCGGGTGAGGTCATTGTAGATACGGTGTATCTCGACCGTAAAGTCGAACCACGAGCAGACGCCCTCATCGGTAAAATGGTAGATACCAGCGTGCCACTCGGGTGCCTCGATAGCAGCAAAGATAGCAGCGGCAAGGTCGGCAGCGCAGGTAGGTGTACCTACTTGGTCGAATACGACACCGAGTTCTTCACGCTCCAAGCCCAAGCGAATCATTGTCTTGACGAAGTTGTTGCCATAAGGCGAATAGAGCCATGCGGTACGAAAGATGATGGCTTCGTGACAGAGCGAGAGCAGCAACTGTTCACCCTCGTACTTAGTGCGCCCGTAGGCGGTACGCGGCGCAACGGGGTCATCCTCTTTGCAGGGAATCCACCCTTCGCCGGAGAAGACATAGTCGGTACTGACATGAATGACTTTAGCCCCTGCACTTGCCAAATTAGCCACCGCCTCGGCATTGATAAGACGAGCGGTAGGTTCATCCTCTTCGGCACGATCGACATTGGTGTATGCGGCACAGTTGACAATCAGATTGATGGCGTTCTGCTTGACAAAAGTATGCACCGCCTCTCGGTTGGTGATGTCCAACTCGGCTACATCGGTGAAGAAATAGGTGTGGGAGGTATGTAGAAGTGCCGCATTGCGCATCTCGTTGCCGAGTTGTCCGTTAGCACCTGTAATCAAGATATTCATATACAATATATGTTTATTGTGTCAGAAGGGGTTGTTGAGGTCTTTGAGGAGGGGATGGCGTTGATCTTTGTCGCTCAATATGCGTTGCTCAGCAGGCACTTGCCAATCGATGGCAAGGTCGGGGTCGCTGAGAAGGAGACCGCCGTCAGCCTCGGGATGATAGAGGTTGTCGCACTTGTAGGTAAAAATAGCCGTTTCGCTCAGTACAGAGAAACCATGTGCAAAACCGCGCGGGATGAAGAACTGACGATGATTATCCGCCGACAACTCCACCGAATACCATTGTCCGAAAGTAGGGCTGTCTTTGCGCAAATCGACTGCAACATCGAGCACCCGACCAACCGCACAACTGACTAACTTGGCTTGGGTGTAAGGAGGGCGTTGGAAATGAAGCCCGCGCACTACGCCGTAGGAAGAACAGGATTGGTTGTCTTGGACAAACCGAGCATCAATCCCCGCCTCACGATAGCGTTGCTCGTTGTAGGTCTCTACAAAATAGCCACGCGCATCACGGAACACCTGTGGCTCAATCACCACTAATCCTTCGATTGGAGTTTTGAGTATATTCATTGTTGTTCAATTAGTGCCATTTAAGCAAACAGCGCACAAAGTTACAAATAAAAAATGAGATAGGCAAATAGTAGGTTACTTCCGTCTCATTTTGCCCTCATATTGCATATACTTTTATTTGGTCTGCGGATAGAGGCGGTGCAGATGACAAAGCATCAGACTACCATCTTCTCGGCGTAGGTGCATACCATTGCCTTCGCAGAAGTCGAACACTTTGCAGTCTTTGCAAGGCTCTGCTTGTCGCATCCAATTGCGGTTGCGGTACTGCTCAAAGCCATTCTCCCACACATCCCAGAACTTATCATGGTAGATATTCCCCTGGTAGTACTTACCTCGGATACTGGTGCAAGCAGAGATACTGCCATCGATGAGAATAGAGGCGATGGATATGCCTGCGGCACATTGGTAGAGATGGTCGCGCACCTTGCCTTCGTAGTCGCCAAGAAAGCCCTCGCAAGAGTAACTGACATGACGACCTGCCTCTCGCTCGGCCACGATGAAATCCATCAGTTGGTGGAACTGGTCGTCGTTGAGTATGAGTTCGGGATGTTGCGCTGCGCGCCCCATGGGATCGATACCAAAGACACGCCAATCGCGTGCGCCCAGGCTCCAAATCAAGTCGCGTATCTCGGACAGATGATCGATATTGCGTTGGTTAGCGCAAGTAACGACATCCCATGCCAGGTCTTTTTCCGCCGCAGCAAGGCGGATAGCGCGGCATGCGCCCTCGAAAGCGAGCGGGTGCTGCCGAAGCCAAACATGGTCATCTTTCAGTCCGTCGAGGCTGATTGCCATTGATCGAAGACCGACCTGACGCAGAGCGCGGAAGCGTTCGGGGGTAAGTGCCAATCCGTTGGTAACCATTCCCCACGGGTAGCCACGGTCGTACAAAGCACGCCCAATCTGCTCCAAGTCCTTGCGCATGAGCGGTTCACCTCCAGATATGATAATCAGCACCTTATGCGGATCGACATGGGGTGTAATCTCGGTATCGATGACACGGAGAAAATCCTCGGCGGGCATATCGGGTTGCTCGACTGATGCCACACAATCGCTACCACAATGGAGGCAGTGCACATTGCAGCGTAGGGTGCTTTCCCAAAATAGTTGCTGCAAGGGGTGGAGTGTCTTGAGGTTGCGGCGGCGCAGTTGCTCAAGGCGCAACGCCAAACGAAGACGCAGGTTCATAGGGCAGACTATTTGCGCGGGCGCATTACGCCGTACTTAACCATTATCTGCGGGTCTCGGCGGGGCATATCGTTGATGGTTTGCTCAGCCGAATCGGTCGGGAGCGGAAGGATAGTATCTGCTTGAGCGTTTTGCTCGGGGGTGTCCCCAACCACCGGTTGATAGTCCTCGACGGTAATGCCATACAACGCTACTACACCGTTGTCGGCATTGGTAGCGTTTTTCTGCGTGTGGCAACCTGCCAACGCCAAACTGAGAGTACCCAAGATGAGGTTGATACGAGTAAGAATCTTGCGTTTCATATTCAAAAAAATGTGTTTGATGTTGATACTTTGGATGTATCGGGCAAAAAGTATGCCAACAAAAAGCACACTTCCGCAGTGCAAAGGTACAGCAAAATCTGCAATCCTACAAATTTATTTGGCATTTCCGTTTTTTTTGTGTACCTTTGCGACACCGATTGAAGTCTGAAAGTCCAATAAGCAAGACTTCATCGGTTAAGTATCTACATAATAGAAATATGAACTACACAATCAATATGAAAAAATTTCTTCTATACTGTTTGCCGCTGTTGCTTTTGTCTTGCCAAAAGCAGATGCAGGTGAGTTCGGTCAGCACCGAAGCGATAGCCATCGACTCGTTGTTGGACGCCATACAAGACAGCGACTATTTGGTTGCATTGGCTCCCAAGAAAGCCACATTGGAGAAAGAGATGAATACGGTATTAGGCTATGCTCCGGAGACGATGCGCATATATTCTCCGGAGTGTCCGATGCTCAATTGGGCGAGCGATGCGCTGCTGACGAAAGCCCGCCAACTCTATCCCGGGCGGGTAGATATGGCGGTAGTGAACATAGGGGGCATGCGGTGCGAATGGGCTGCAGGCGATATTACACGGAACGATGTATTCCAACTGATGCCGTTTGACAACGAGTTGGTGGTACTGACTTTGCGCGGCGAGGACATCTTAGAACTATGCC
Organism: uncultured Bacteroidales bacterium; assembly: GCA_900542355.1. Classification (GTDB taxonomy): domain Bacteria; phylum Bacteroidota; class Bacteroidia; order Bacteroidales; family Paludibacteraceae; genus Colicola. Next base: position 5,740 of record UQNE01000005.1, read on the forward strand.
AAGTGTTTGCCGAGGACTATGGACAAGGTGTAGCAGGCTTACGGATGTCGGCAGAGGATAAGCAACTGATTGACGCCCAGATAGACGGCAAAGAGATAGAGCCCGAGGCATACTATACCGTGGCCACCAGCGACTATCTGAGCGGAGGCACCGACCACATGACACCACTAACGCACTATGTAGAGATTTGGCGTTCGGAGCGTTTGATACGCGACTTATATTTGGAAGCCGTAGAAGAACAAGATACGATAGTGGCGCCTGTGGATGGGCGAATGAATATACATTAGGATTTGGAAATTATGGTTCTCCATTCAATGCCATTGTCTCCGCTAATTACGGTTAATTGGTCATTAATTACTTGTTTTGTTCGTTAAAATACCAATAAAATCGGATAAGGATTGACTATCGGGCGGTGTAGCCGTTGCAACACTGCGGGCACGGAAGGATAGAGGCGATGTAGCGGGCTTCGCTCGTGGAGAGCCTGTCTGCCGAATGCCCGAAATAAGATTGACTGATTGCCTCAACACCAAACAAACCATCGCCCGTTTCCACCACATTGAGGTACACTTCCATAATGCGCTCTTTGCCCCACAGCAACTCTATCAACGCTGTGAAATACGCCTCAAAAGCCTTTCGCAGATAGGTGCGCGATGGTGTACAAAAGACATTCTTCGCCGTTTGCTGTGAGATAGTGCTGCCACCCCGAACAATACGACCATAGTAGCGGTTGGCATGATAGGCATTGCATATTGCATCCCAATCGAAGCCACGGTGTGTATAGAAATGCGCATCCTCGGAATCGACTACGGCGGCTATCATATCGGGCGAGATATTCTCTATCGGCACCCATGTTTGTCGAATAGCGAGCGAGTTTCCTTGGCGTCTCGCCTCCACCATGCGAATGAGCATCAGCGGAGTGAGACGCACAGGAACCACACGAAAGACCAGCACCAAGCAGACAGACACCAGCAAGAAAGCGGAAGCCAGGCGGGTCAGAAACTTAACGAATTGGTTTACCATGGTCGTCAATGAGTGTTCCGAAATCTTCACCGTATTCGCCGAACGAAGCAAAGAAGATGTGTTGTGTTTGCGCTTCGATGCTGTAGAAGAGAGGTGGGGTAAGTACATGATAATGACGATCCATCAAGCCGCGTTTACCATTGTAAGCAGTATAGACATAACAATCGGTTTCTTTCCAAATATCTTTGCCCGCAGCATCTTTTTGCCGAGTGTTGTAGGGCAATTCCTCTATCCGTTGATAGATAGTTTCGTAGAGCATTTTCCCCTGATAATCAAACAGATGTTGGATACCGTTTTGCTCGGTGGCGATAAGCCCTTGCGACCAATCGACCGCCACGGAACTATAGTTGCCGATAAGCACCGTATCCAAACGGAAGGAATAGACAATACACTGTTCGCCCGCTTTGGTGCTATAGAGGCGATGCTGATAGTCGGTTTGGATATAGTCGTAGCGGGGCTGCAGCGACCAGCAAGCCGCAGTATCTAACAAGCCCACCCAATCTTCGCTCCCATGCAAGACCAGTCCGTTGTGGTAATAGACGAGTTCGGATTCTCGATAGTACGGCAAGCCCTTGGGATTAACCAAAGAGCCATCGGGACGGAATATATAGACCGAGTCGTTCTTCACCATTACTCCGCGCTCGGAACTGAAGGTCCAGGCTTTGTCATAGTCAAGCGGGGTGATGAGAGCCGCCGTATTGAGGTTGATATAGGCGCGTTTGTTGTGTTTGGCAAGGATAGCCAATGTATCGTTGCAGCAATAGAGCCACTGAATACTATCGACCAACACTTTGCCCGTCTTGGGGTCGTAGATATGCTCCTGATACTTGTAGCGCAAGCCCTTCTTGCCGATTTCCTCGCCATAGAGTTGCTTTGCCACATTGCGCGAACAGAGAGTGCCGCATAGAGCATACACCACTGCCACGATAACCACTACGATGGCAATAGTAGTCAGCGTAGATTTGAGGCTGATATGTTGGCGAAGCCATCCTGTAAGTTCAGTAATCTTTTTCATTTGTCCTTTGCGTTTTTGTTTCCTCGTTAGCAGCGGAATAACCCGTCGGCTGTTTGCTTTCGAGTGCAAAATTAGGGATAAAAAATGAGACGGCGAAACCCTTTGACGGAAAATGTATGAAACAAGCAACGGGCTGTATGAAACCGCTCATACAGTCCGTTGCCAAGTGTAAAATATCTGCCTATCGGTAGGCCGACAGTTACTGCCAGATAATAAAAGAAATGTTCTTGTAGATTTTGTTGAGCCACTGGTCGCCAATGGGATGCCCCACCCCGTTGGTATCAGCAAACCAACCGATAGAGGTGCTTCCTGTAAGGTAGATGGCGTTCTCTGCGCCGATGTCCACCAAGGCTTGTGCGAAATCGTGCAGCGACTCGGTTGTGCCGGTCATCACCACAAGCGTATGTCCGTCCATCTGGCACAAGGCACGCCGCAGCGACTTGTTTTTCAGTTCGTTCTCCACCAATCGCCCGTTATCCACCAATGGGTACTGGCGGAAGAAATCGCCACCTGTCTCGGTGGCTTGCTCAAACAAGGGGGAGTTGTCCGATACGCCGACATAGGGGATGCCATCGATGATAGCGCAGTAGCCGCGTTTGCTAAGCCCCCAACTGACAGGGTTGCCACGCAGGACAAAAGCCCCTACAATTTTCTTGTTATCGGCGCGAATGTCGGCTGCTTGAAAACAAGCCACCCACTTCGCCGTATCACGCAGGCAATCATAACCAATCTCCAAACGGGGTGTGCAATGGATAGGCAACAGAATAGTAAGCGGTATATCGTTCACCACCGTATCTTTTCGGAGTGCTCCTCGTGCGGTGCAGGTGTCGGAATCGATGAGCCAAGAGCGCAAGGGGTGAGGCAATTGCGGCTGTTGGGGTGTCGGTTCAAAAGCCGAAGCAACAGGCGCATCTTCGGTAGTATGCGTGAGGCAAACCGCCAAGACGACTCCGGCAATAAGCAGCAATAGCCCGGCTGCCAACAAACCCCACAGCCATGGGCGAAAGTGTTTGCGAGGATGTGCCGTGGCATACGCAGGCATACGATGCACATCGTATTCGCCGCACTCCGCCGACTTTTTTACCTGATCGGTTGCATGCGGATCGTTGTTCGGGTCGTAGCGCAGAAAGCGAACCTCGTTATCTTTTATATCATCATTCATAATCCAAATTCTTCTTCGATAGCAGACTTTAGGTTCTTTAGAATATCTTTGCTGATTGCCAGTTCGTATCGGCAGAGTTGGCTATCAAGCAACACCAATTTCTGATGCGTAATATCAATAGAATAGATATAGTCGGTATTGATATTTAGGCTTCTACCTATTCGAACGAAGCGGTTGCTATCCTCCTTGAGTTGCGCAACCAACAAGTCTTCGATTTGGCCTAATTGGTAGGTAATACATTCGGAATGCTTTCCGACAACAAAGATAGTGGTATAGTTGCCATCCGCCTCAAGATAGACAATATGCTCCGCTGCTATGCGCAACAGAGCCTTTGAGGTGGATATTATCAGAAAACCATCGGCCATAAAAAACGGTGCAAAAGTACGACTTTTTTGCGGGATATGCAAACATACAGACCAGTATTCTCCGCTAATTGCGGTTAATTGCCCATTAAGGGCTTTGTTGTTGCTCCATTAAACGCCATTAAAGGGTCATTAAAACAATGCAGATTTCGATATAGGGGGGGATACCAATGTACCATCCGTGGGAGGCACTATTCTCCGCTAATTACGATTGCTCTGCTGCGTGGGTACAAAGCACAACGGATACAAAATAGCAATTTGGAAGCGGAGCAAGGGAAGACAGTGTCATTTTGATAATTGAACTTTGGGGCTTAGGTCTCGATGAGGTCCCGACAAGAGTTCGACGAAGTACAGGTTAGGTGCAGAATATCATTCTGTCAGCCATTGTGCAGAAGTATCTGACATTTTGAAATATAGCCTAGTATAGACATGGTCCATACCTTAGGTATATGCGACGGGGGCACCAAGCGACAGTCGTGGAGATGTCATCGTCCGCCAACCACGCCAACCTGCCAACCTTTTTACAAACTATACATATACCCGCGTGCGCGTGCGGGTGTATATATAGAAAAAGGTTGGCAGGTTGGCGGTCGGCATTGCCGACAAATACAATTATTCACTGACTATCAATGATTTACATCGGATAGTATCTATGCCAACCTTAGAGAGGTTGGCGTAGAAAACACCTATTTTGCCTACCAAAAAGCCTGCTTGGCATTGTACCAAACAGGCTTTTTCAGTATGCTTTATCAGGCTATTACCTGCGTAGGTCGGTTAGACCGACAAGGCAGATTTAGTCCGACAGTCGGCAGATTAGAGTTGAGGACCGGCAGCAACCAATGCCTTACCGGCTTCGTTGGTCTCGTACTTGGTGAAGTTCTTGATGAAACGACCTGCCAAGTCTTTTGCCTTAACATCCCACTCTGCAGCGTCTTTGTAGGTGTCGCGCGGATCGAGGATAGCGGGATCTACGCCCGGGAGAGCGGTCGGAACCTCGAAGTTGAAGTAAGGGATAGTCTTGGTAGGAGCGGTAAGGATGTCGCCACCGAGGATAGCGTCGATGATTCCACGGGTATCGCGGATTGAGATACGCTTGCCAGTACCATTCCAACCGGTATTAACGAGGTATGCTTTCGCACCCGATTTCTCCATTTTCTTAACCAACTCCTCTGCGTATTTGGTAGGGTGGAGTTCGAGGAATGCCTGACCGAAGCAAGCCGAGAAAGTAGGAGTAGGCTCGGTGATACCACGCTCAGTACCTGCCAACTTAGCCGTGAAACCGCTCAAGAAGTAGTACTTGGTCTGCTCCGGAGTAAGGATGCTTACAGGAGGCAGAACGCCGAATGCATCAGCCGAGAGGAAGATAACATTCTTAGCAGCGGGACCTGCAGAGATGGGCTTAACGATGTTGTTGATGTGGTAGATAGGATAACTTACACGGGTGTTCTCGGTAACGCTCTTGTCAGTGAAGTCAATCTTGCCGTTCTCATCAACGGTAACATTCTCGAGCAGTGCGTCGCGGCGGATAGCGTTGTAGATATCGGGCTCGCTCTCTTTGTCGAGGTTGATTACCTTAGCATAGCAACCGCCTTCGAGGTTGAATACGCCCTCGTCGTCCCATCCGTGCTCGTCATCACCGATGAGCAGACGCTTCGGGTCGGTAGAAAGAGTGGTCTTACCTGTACCCGACAGACCGAAGAAGATAGCGGTGTTCTTGCCCTCCATATCGGTGTTAGCGGAGCAGTGCATCGAAGCGATACCCTTGAGAGGCAGGTAGTAGTTCTGCATAGAGAACATACCCTTCTTCATCTCGCCGCCGTACCATGTATTGATGATCACTTGCTCGTGGCTGGTGGTATTGAAAGCCACGCAGGTCTCAGAGTTCAAACCGAGTTCTTTGTAGTTCTCTACTTTGGCCTTGGATGCATTGTAGATGATGAAGTTAGGCTCAAAGTTCTCCAATTCCTCTTTGGAAGGACGGATAAACATATTGGTAACGAAGTGAGCCTGCCATGCAACCTCAACGATGAAACGCACAGCCAAGCGGGTCTCTTTGTTAGCACCGCAGAAAGCATCTACTACGAACAAGCGTTTGTTGGAGAGTTCTTTCTTAGCAATCTCCTTAACGGCAGCCCAAGTAGCCTCCGACATCGGGTGGTTGTCGTTCTTGTATGCCTCGCTGGTCCACCATACATTGTTGTGGCTCTGTGCGTCATCAACGATGTATTTGTCCTTAGGCGAACGGCCGGTGAATACGCCGGTCATTACATTGACAGCACCTAATTCGGTTACTTGTCCCTTCTCATAACCTACCAAGTCTGATTTGGTTTCCTCTGCGAACAACTGCTCGTAAGAAGGGTTGTGTACGATCTCGGTTGTACCCGTGATTCCGTACTGTGTAAGATCAAGATTTTTCATAATAGTATATTTTTATTTAATCAGTCATTTTGTCAAGTCGTCGGTTCGCTACAAAAACTACCCGACACCACTTTCTTTTGTGCAAAGTCTGTACCATATTGATACCTCAAAGGGAGGAAAAAACGAAGTGTACAATGTGCTTTGCAAAAAAGCCGTTCTTTAACGCCACAAAATTACTACAAAAACTCGAAACGCACAAAAAGGGTGGCTCTTTTCGCCCAAAAACCATTTTTTTGATAAGTTTAGTTGCCAAAAACTAAGAAAATATGCTATAAAACATATTTTTCTTGCAAATTATTTGGCAGTATCAAAAATATACCGTACCTTTGCACCGTGTTTTTCATGGTATTAGATTTAAGGTTAAGTAAAAAGATTGGGTTGTCGTGATGACAATCCACTTTTGTTTTTATAGGGGGGAGTCAATTAAGAATGAAGAATTAAGAATGGCAGTATTTCTATTCTGAAGATATACAACGCCATACCAATAAATTAGGGCTGCACGGAGTTTTCCGAACAGCCCTAATCTTTTATCTCAGGTCGATTACTGCTTAGAGGTAGGTTCGACAGGCGATACATAGTTGCGCCCATACGAGCGATAAGTATCTTTCTCTATCTCTATCTGCGGTTCTTCCCATGCGGACTTATGCACCAACTGCCAACAGAGGTACTTGATTGTCAGTCCACGATCGAGCCACTGGTGTTCGTAGTGGGTCTGCAGCATTTTGGCTTCGCTGAGCGGTGTCAGCGCATCATCGGTGGCATAGAGGTCGCCGGTGTCAGCAATGACGGGATAGGTATTGAGGCGCACCATCTCGCGCGTGTACATATAAAGGAAAGGGCTATCCGTCTTGAGATGGATCAGTCCGCCCGAGCGCGCCACCTGCTGATAGCGTTGCATAAAATAGGTGGAAGTAAGTCGCTTGGTGGCTTTCTTCATCTGCGGGTCGGGGAAAGTAATCCAAATCTCATCCACCTCATCGGCAGCAAAGAAGGAGGTCAGCATCTCGATATTCGTGCGCAGGAATGCCACATTGGTCATCCCCGCCTGCTCGGCTTGCTTGGCACCTGCCCACATCCGTGCGCCTTTGATATCGATACCGATAAAGTTCTTATCGGGGTATAGTTGTGCCAATCCGACCGTATATTCGCCACGCCCGCAGCCCAACTCCAACACGATAGGGTTGCTATTATGGAAGTACTGATCGCGCCAATGCCCCGCCATTTGGGCGATGGGGTTATCGGGCAGTATCTCGCGTGCGCCACACTGGAAGACATTGTGGAATGTCTCCATCTCGGCAAATTTCTTCAGTTTATTCTTTCCCATTTTTTGTTATGATAAATCCTACATCCGATACGCCTCGCAAATTCTCTTCGCGCATACCCTGTTGAATATGCCATACCTGTTCGCCGCTGTGGGCAAAGCGATATGCCTCTTCGTATAGCACCGGCATCTCTATCAGTCCGTTTTGACCATTGCCGAGCCATTCGCCGCGGTCGTTGGCAAGGTAGAACTCGATAGTATCCTGACGGAGTGTGTCGCCCACAAAGAGCCACATATTTTGGTACGGATACTGCTCCGTATGGCGCACACAGACAAGCATTTGGTAGGTAGCCGTAGTGTCCTCTATACTGAAACGATAGGTCAGCACCGAGTCTGCGCCCCACTCGTTCAGCGGAACGGACTGAAACTCGGAATAGACCGTATCACGGCTGCATGCTGCCAGCAGCAGACAACTACTTAGGAGTATTGTTCGGATTATTTCTTTCATTGTTGCGCGGTGCGTTGTTGTTTCTCGGTCGGTTGTCGCGGCGGCGGTCGCCATCGGGGTGGCAGCCGCGCTCATCGCGGCCGTTATTAGCGTTTCGGCTGTCGCGGCGATCGCGATTATCTCGGTTATCCCTACTATCTCGCCGGTCGCGGCGCGGGTTATTATTGCGCTGCTGTTGTCCGCGGTTGCGTTTCTTATCGAAGCGTGTCAGGTCGTCTTGCCCCACCACATTCTGATAGCCAATCTCGGGTATCTCGGTAGCGGTGGTCGATTTTCCTCCGAGTGTATCGGGTTTCTCGCCGCGGCGGTTCATCTCGATAATCTCCTTCGCGCGTTCGGGGGTCAGCACTTGCAGATTAACCGGCATACGCTGGTCGGTAGAGTAAGTAACCGCGCCTTTGAGCGGGTCGGTAGCAAACTGATAGTAGGTACCGTCTTTGGTCTCCAACGGGATATTGCGTTGCGGCATATTACGCACTGCCTCCTCATAAACGGGCACTTCGTAATTGAGGCAACACTTGAGTTTGGCGCACATACCCGCCAGTTTCTGCGGATTGGGCGATATATTCTGCAAGCGTGCCGCCCCTGTACCTACCGACGAGAAATTGGTCATCCATGTGCTGCAACAGAGTTCGCGTCCGCAAGGCCCCGTTCCACCGATACGCCCAGCCTCTTGACGCGCACCAATCTGCTTCATCTCCACACGGATACGGAAAGTCTCGGCATACACCTTGATCAGTTGACGAAAATCGACACGCCCGTCGGCGATATAGTAGAAGATGGCTTTTGAGCCGTCGCCCTGGTACTCCACATCGCCTATCTTCATCTCCAAGCCGAGCGACTTTGCCAATTGGCGTGCTTTGATCATCGTCTCTTGCTCTTTAGCATGTGCCTGCTCGGCACGCGCCAGATCCTCCTCTGTGGCAAAACGCAACACATCGCGTATCTCGTAGCGTGTGGTGTCGATGTGGTTCTTCTGCATCTGCAGCTTCACCAACCGCCCTGTCAGCACCACCTCACCGAGGTCGGTACCCGGGTTAGCCCCCACTACAACCATCTTCCCTTTTTCCAAAGGCAGATGATTGGAGTTGTGGTAGTATCCCTTGCGGGTGTTTTTGAATTGCACCTCTACCAAATCGGTCTCTGCCACGCTCTCGGGCAGGTCGCACAGCCAATCGGTTACGGGCAACATGTGTGCCGAATTGCGGCAGCAACCTTTTGCCCGAAATTGGCACGATTCATTATTCAGTGTGAATCTCTCTTCCATTCTATGTATATGTGTATTTAATTAAGTTCCAACCTCCAACAGCACGCAAGTGCGATCCAACCTCCAACATCTACCCCCTATTCTTCACCAATATAATCATCTGCAAGCATAGGTCGAAGAATATGATTTTCGCATTTCCGTTCTGCTCTATCTGGCGTTCTGCTTTTGCCAACTCGTTCATAATTGCCTCTACATTGGCGTTGTTGATAAAGGGTGCAAAACGCGTAGAGAACGCACGCTCCGCCGAGGTCTGGTAGTTCATCTCGGGATGTTGCAGGTTGTAGATATAGTTCTCACGCACCTGCCGCTGAGCGTATTGCAAGAAGCGTTTTTGCCGCTCGCGTCCCACCTTGGCATCCGCCATATCCATACTCCACTTGCGCAGGTATTGCAGTGACTCAAACTTCTTCTGACTATTCTTTATCTCCCCCACCGTATAGGCATTGCGCATCAGAGCCACAAAAGCGTCAAACTCTTTGGTCGTTTCCTCTTTGGCTTCGGTCAGGCGTTTGGCAACCAGGTAACTGCCATTGGCTATGTGCGCATAGTCGGCTGCCGCCTCGGGCGACACCATCAGCCACTCTTGCAACGCCTGCGCAATCTCGCTCTCGGGCAGGCGCGGAACACTAATCTGCTGCGTACGCGATAAAATAGTGGCAAGCAACTGATCGGGGTGCTCGCTTACCAGCAGAAACACCGTCTGTGCAGGCGGTTCCTCCAGCAGTTTGAGCAACTTATTGGCGCAGGTCTCGTTCATCTTCTCCGGTTGCCAGATAATCATCACCTTGTAGCCGCTGCCAAAAGCCTTCAGACTCAGTTTGCGCAGTATCTCCGAACTCTCTTTCTCATAGATCATCCCTTGTTTGGTCTCCACCTCCAAGGCTTTGTACCAGTCGTCCAAATCGAAATACCCGTCGCTCAGCACCAGGTTGCGGAACTTATCTACCACATCATCGCATACATCGTACTTCTTGTCTTTGTCCTTCACTATCGGGAATACGAAGTGCAAATCGGGGTGCTGCAAGTGCTGGTACTGCAAGCAGGTAGGACACACGCCGCACGAGTCCTGCTCCGTGCGGTTAGGGCAGTTGAGGTACTGCGCATAGGCTATCGCCAACTGCAACTTACCTACACCCGACGGACCTGCCAACAACTGAGCGTGTGGCACACGCCCCTCGGCTACCGACTGTATCAACCTCTGCTTTACCGCCGTCTGACCTATAATGTCCTTAAATTGCATATCTCTGTGCTATTATCTACATTTAGCCCGCAAAGATACTAAAAAAATACGACATCTGCAAAAATAAAGTGCCACACGCGCAAAATGCTGCTCCATTTGCCGTCTGATTACACCCGCTACTCGACCAAAACAAGTACGAAGGTATCGAACTCTATGCCGACTACCCCAACAAGATTAAGATTCAGAAAATCAATGGTTGGCCGCTTACTCGTGGTATCCAACTCTCGCGCCAAGGTATGGGAATCAACAACCTGCACGCTACCTCGTTCTTTGTCAGCGTGATGGACAGTATGCTCTCTATCCAACGCCTGGCAGGCACTAACAACATCGCTATCTATACCCTCACAGGCAAGCAGATACTCTCCACCACTACCAACGCCGCTTCCTACACCACCGCTTTGGCTCCGGAAGCATACATCGTTGAGGTCAATGGCGAGTACGCTAAAGCCGTAGTACGCTAATCATTCGATAAGGTAAGGAGCAGGATACAACCCAAATGCGTCTTTGCTCCTTACCTTTCACTTTTATCCTGCTATTTCCCCGCTGTCTTTCCCGAGTCGGTATCGGGTTGTTATGCGGTGATTAAGGGGTGATTAAGGGGTGATTATGCGGTGATTATGCGAACCCGACCGTAGGCCGATAGTAACCACACCGCAGGCTGACCGTACAAAAAAGTCAGTCCTACCTACACAAAATACGATATTCTTAACTGCTAAAATTATGAAACATATGCTTCCTATCGTGGATGCCGCAATGCTCTGCGCTTGCACCGCCACCACTACCCACTCGGGACTTGATCCCGACCGTTTTCAAGGTGCCTACGAAGGGCAACCTACTGCCCTCTACACCCTTGCCAACCGGGCAGGACATCTGTACCGACAACCTCCGACTCCACAACGGACACGGCTACGACCACAACTTCGTACTCTCGCACGCAGCCGACACACAAGCCGACAACCAACTTCCCCACGCTGCTACACAAACCGACAACAACATCACCTGTTCCACTACACAAGCCCCTAGGGGCTTACCCATGCTGCCACACTACAGGTATCACCTTACTGAAGTTTCACAAGTGCATAAGGTCGCAACTTTTTTAGCATTTGCCCGGTGTGGTTTCTGTTGATATAATCGGTGAGCAACAGTGTCTCTTCAATGGAGTAACGCTCTGCTATATCTAATAAAATATCCACAATAGCCACCCAAATTTTATCCGCAACAGATAATTCAAGAGTATCCTTGGTAACTTCCGCATACAGTCGATAGGCTTCTAAGAAATCGAGCGACATATCGGTTGTCAACAAGCCGTTCCATTTTCCGTTTCCTCGTTTGCAGAAGAACAATCGGACATGCATACCGTCTAATTGCACATCCATTGTGCAATATGTGCAGTGGAGTTTTCGGCTGCGTTTGCATGCCTTCGCTTCTTGCTGATGTTTGATGATTTGTTGGGCATTCATTTTCCCGAATCGGTAGTGTATTTTGTTTTGCCTAACTTAACATCAGTTCGATATAAGACATAACGCATATTTTTTGTTGATAATAGATATTCGATTGGTTGTTCCACTATATTTGTCTATATTTGATTTAATTTTTCGTGTATTTGTTTCCAAATTACGGCACATATTGCTCCATAAGAAAGATTTTGTTCGTTATGTTTTATAAGTCTTCATTATTTCGAACTCATGTTAACTTAATCATACCCAACAAGTTACACTTGATATGTCTACTCTCAATGAAGCGTACTAACTGCGTATTGGTGAACCAACTATCAACATTGTTTTTTTTTTGGGGGGCAGATAATGCCACATATACAAAAAAAAGGAATTATATATCAGTTGGCAGTAATTTGCTCGCAATGCTTACAAAATCAGATGCTTATGGATATTAGTTCCAATAACGGTAACTTACCCTATAATTGTTAGTCATCGTATAGTGATAATCTCGGATTTACTGCCAACAAGTATATAGTTCCCTCAAAAATAAACATTTTATTTGTATGTTTCTAAATTTTGTTGTACCTTTGCGGCGGTTAAGGACATATTGCTCTAAATTCACCAACACAACCAAATACAAAATCAACACCAAATACTAACCTAATAATATAGAATACTTATGATGAAAAAATTACTTCTTACCGCAATGGCTATCGCCACCACCATAGGCGCAATAGCCCAAGTCCCCTCGCCTACAGGGGCTATCGATGGTCGCTTCTCTGTTGCGACAGACAAGCAAGTGTATTTCTCGCAAGGTAACTTGCAATGCACTAATCCTAAGGATGCTGCCACGCGCACATGGGCTTTCGCCGAACATCAATACGACCGTATCGGCACTGCCAATCTGAAAGACCTTTTCGATAAATCTAAAACGAAAGTAGGAGTCCTGTTGGGCAGCACTATCGACCTTTTCGGTTGGAGTGCCAACAACACCACCGCCCCCTTCGGTATCAGCCTTTCGCAGGATGCCGCTGACTATGCCGGCGACTTTGTAGATTGGGGTACCAATGCCATTACCAACGGTGGCAACCAGCCCAACCTTTGGCGCACACTCTCACAAGCAGAATGGATATATCTGTTTTCAGGCAGGCCCAACGCCAAGAGTCTCTACTCGGGGGCTACGGTGAACAATATCAATGGTATAGTAGTGCTACCGGACGCATTTGTCTGCCCAGCCACGGTTACGTTTAACGCCCAATCAACCAATACCTACACCACCACCGAATGGGAAACTATGGAACAAGCAGGAGCCGTATTCCTCCCCACTACCGGTGCACGCGAAAAAAATTCTACTTCCGGCTTTATTGAAATAGATGAGGACATATTAGAAATGGCCGGATTCTATTGGTCTAGCACATCCGAAGCCATCAATAGTGCATTATACACAGAAATATGGGATTCGGAAGTTAGCAATAGTTATTTCATTCGCCATACGGGTATTGCCGTACGCCTGGTACAAGAAATCTCTGCCATAACTATTGTAGATGCGGAGCATGGTACTATCAGCGCAGACAAGACACACGCTCTCGCCGGCGAGACCATCACCATCACAGCCACCCCCGATGCAGGGTACACACTGCAGGGATTGGCTGTGCAACAAGGTACAACCGCCATCGAACTCACACCCGTTGTGGGACAAGACGGGCAATATACATTCATCATGCCGTCAGGGACCGGCGTAGAAGTGAAGGCTACCTTCTTCCGCCTATCCGATTACAAGCCGCAACCTATCTCGGTGGGACTGAACCACCAAGTATATTTCTCACCGGGAAACTTACAATTCAATGCCATACAGGGCACCCACAAATGTGCCGATGGCGAGACACAGCAAGGCACATGGCGTTTCGCCGAAAACCAATACGATGAGATTGGAGGAGACAATAGAAACCTGTCCGCCACCTACGACGGCTACATCGATCTCTTCGGTTGGGGTACCAGCGGCTACGACAACACCACCCAAGACCCGTTGGCTATCAATTATCAACCGTGGGCAAGCAGCAAAACCAAAAACGATGCAAACACCGATAATCCATTCGGCTATGGTCCGTCCGGAAATATGCCCGACCGCGATATGGCAGGCAGCAGTGCAAACTACGACTGGGGTGTATATAATGCCATCAGCAACGGTGGCAACCAACCTAAGCAGTGGCGTACCCTGACTCACACGGAATGGAGCCACATCATGAGCGGACGTACCAACGCAGACCAACTTCACTCTATTGGCACGGTGAATAATATCAATGGTATGATTATTTTGCCGGACGCATTCCAAATGCCGTCCACCCTCTCTTGGACTCCCAAAGCCACCGACTACGCCACCAACACCTATACGGCTGCACAATGGAAACAATTAGAACAAATGGGTGCCGTATTCCTGCCACGGACACATGTACGCATCGAAAAAAATATTTTCTATGCAGGTGAAGGGCGTGCCGGATATTGGTTGAGCACTAATTACGGTACTTATTCCACCCATGCCTGTTATGCCGCATTCAGCCCCAGTTCTGTCGGCACTTCATCTGCCGAACGTTGGGGTGGCAATCCTGTGCGCTTGGTACAGGATTTGCCTATAGCCCCATCCTACCAACCAAAACCTATCTCCGTGGCAGAAAACAAGAAAGTACGTTTTGCCCCCGGCAACCTACAATGCACCAATCGCAACGCTACTCCAATGACATGGGAATTTGCTGAGTATCAGTATGATATTGTAGGAAACCAGAACATAACATACATTCTAAAAAATACAAAACCCTTAACATTTCAGAAAGCACTGAGCGATAAGATAGACCTCTTGGGTTGGAGTGCAGACCAAGCAAACACCTTGTTTGGTACTATCCCATCTACCGACAGAGCAGACTATGCCGCCAACGAGTTTTTGGATTGGGGAGAGAACATCATCGGTACCGAGCCTGCCGACGAATGGTACACTTTAAGTTCCGAAGAATGGAACTATATCTTTATGGAACGTACCAACGCCACCCAACTATTCGGCTTTGGTTCTGTAAATGGCATAAACGGACTTATTATTCTGCCCGACGCATGGACCACGCCTGCCGACATTACATTCAACTCGGCGGCCACAAAGAACATCCCGTTAAACGATATGGGAAGCGGATACGAAAACGAGGATGATGACAATTATACACACAACACCTACACCATCTACGAATGGGCGCTGATGGAGCAAGCCGGAGCAGTATTTCTACCCGCCGGAGGTGAACGCAATGGTCTTAACCTGTCGGAGATAAATGCCTCCGGAAACTATTGGTCGGCTTCATTTGTCACAAACGCAGCATTGTGTATAAACTTCAACAATTCGATTCTAAATCCGATGCTTTCCTCCGACCGATCTTCCGGCTATTCGGTTCGTTTGGTACAAGAGTATATGCCTACCATCATCATCCAACCAACCGCAAACGGGACAATCAGTGCCGACAGAACAAAAGCCTCAGCAGGCGAGGTGGTTACCATCACCGTTACACCCGATGAGACCTATAAGATATCTACCCTCTCCGTCATATTTGGTACCACCGCCGTTACCCTTACTCCCGTGGCAGGCGAAGAAAACAAGTATCAGTTCACTATGCCTGCCGGCAATGTGGAAGTGAGCGTTACATTCATCCTCGAATATGTGGACCTCGCTTTGCCAAGCAAGGTGCTTTGGGCAACTACCAATATCGGAGCAAACACTCCATACGAATACGGCGACTACTTTGCATGGGGCGAGACCACTCCACGGACAACCGGTTTCGGTTGGACCAACTACACTTACTCCAACGACGATGGTAGCGTGATTAACAAATATAACACCACCGATGGCAAGACTCAACTTGACAGCGATGATGACGCTGCCACACAACAATGGGGTGCACCGTGGTGTATGCCGACTCAAGCAAATTGGCAAGAACTTATCGACAATTGCGATTGGACATGGACCGATGACTACCAGGGTACGGGTATAATGGGTAATATCGTTGCCTCTCGGACCAATAGCCATGCCATATTCCTACCCGCAGGCGGTGCTTACTTGGACAATAGTCTCTCATTCGGCAACACAAGCGGTTTCTTCTGGTCGAGTACCCTGACAAGTGACGAGGCCAAAGCATACAAACTCACTTTCAATGCAGGAACGGGCACTGCCTCCCAAGTAACAGACTATATGCGATGGGCAGGTATATCTGTACGTGCTATACGGGAAACCCCGCACACCGCTGTTGAGCAAACTGATGCCTCAGCGGAGACGCAAGTACGCAAAATAGTTTACGGTGGACAAGTGTTTATCATTCGCGGCAACCAAATATTCACCGTGATGGGACAAAAAGTGAAATAAACAAAAAGAGCAAAGTTATTCAAAAGGGAGCGCTGGTCGTTCCCTTTTGTTTATTTGTAGCATCAAGGCAATAGATTTCTGCATATCCGTTGGGGTAAAAAATAAGTTTGAAGGGCATTGGCGGATATAAATTGGTCGTCTTGTGTACTTTATTTGACAGAAGATTGGTTTATTCAATAGATTTTTGTACCTTTGCGGGGTATTAGTAGGGGGTAATGATTGTCGGTCATGGAAACATACATCGGCGTATCCCGACAGCACCACAACAGACACCCTAAAAAATAAGAACGAGAACCCTTAAATCAACTAATAAAATCAATCGATTATGAAAACAATTATTGCATCTCAGAAAGCACCGGCGGCATGACCTTGCATAGCCTTTGGCGGTTCGTCCGCGCCCATGACTTACCTTTGCAGTGCGAAAACAATCTCAACAAAACTCGATGACGGTTCTTTAGACAAGAAACAAGTAACGGCTGGCTAAAAATGAAAGCGAAGAATATGTAGCAGTTAACCGCAGACACGCAGATGACAGTCGGTACATAGAGCCTTATCGCAGAAAAAGCGCAAAAATAGAGGCTGTCTAACAATGTAAAGTTGTTAGGCAGTCTTTTGTTTTGTTACAATGTCAGTCAAAAGTTATGTCGTCGTTCCTTAAGAATTAGATTTCAGATAGCATTATCAACTTGGGGTCTGTAGTAAGTGCGGCACAATATCTGCACAAAAAGTCCAAAAAAGATTTGAGTTTCTTCATCATCTTCTTTAACGTCAGTTCGATATAAGACATAACGCATATTTTTTGTTGATAATAGATATTTGAGTTGTTGTTCTCTAATATATTTTTCTATATTTGGCTTAATTTTTCGTGTATTTGTTTCCCAATAGCGACACATATTGTGCCATAAACAAGTTTTTGTTCGTTGTGTTTTATAGGTTTTCATTATTTTGAACTCATGTTAATTAGATCTATGCATAGTTCTCCTTATGACATTAAATTGATTGATAAGATTATAGGCGTGAATAGCAGCAACCAACTGAATGGAGGTTCAGGCAAAGCAAAGATTGATTTCGATGAGGCTACTCTATATACTTTCCAACACCTAACCATAAAGCCTCAATACTACACTAAGCACTACATTATCGGCAATGAGCATATTGCAACGACTTTTGGCAACGGCAGATTTGTACGCTTCGTGGCGACCAAGATTACATAATGTCATTGGCAATAATTTAGGCATTTTTGAATAAACAAGAAGAGCCTTATTTCTACCACAACGACCAATTAGGTTCTACCAAATTGGTAATGGGGTTGGGCATTTAACGAACAAAAACAGCCACGCCGAACGAAATTTATGGCTAATTATATGGCTATTATATGTTCCCCTGTGTCCCCTATGCACACCCCCTCCTTTGGAGAGGATTGGGGAGATTTAAGTATTCCGATACATCTTGGGCGTTACCCCCACATGCGCCTTGAAGAAACGGTTGAAGAACGCCACATTCTCAAAGCCCAACGAGATAGCTATCTCCTTGATGGCCAGCGAGGTAATCTTCAGTTGAGCCTTAGCGTCGGTCAGTATGGCATCGTTGATAATATCCCCTGCAGTACGCTCGCTCACGCTCTTGATAGTGGAGCATAGGTGCGGTACCGTCAAACGCATACACTCCGCATACTGCCGTACATGATGCCACTCCTGATAGTGCTTCAATACCAACTGGCAATAGTCTTGGTATATCTCCGTCTTCCTATCTATGGGACGCACTCTGTACGAGTCCTGCGAACGAGCATAAGTGGCATACCCCGATTGCAACAGGTTGAAGATATGTACCATCTGCTCCGATGTCAGCATCGACGGACGAGTATTACTTGCCTGCATCAGCAGTTTAGCCAAGTTCTTGATTACCTCGCCCTGCTCATCCGTTACATGGATAATCGGCGACTGCAACTGCAACGCCGTCAGCGACATACGGTTATTAAAGGTATTCTTCTCTAGAAACGACGATGAGAACAGCACATAATAGACCAGCGCGTCTTCCGAGAACTCATGTATCAGCAGGAAACTGCCCGGCTCCAACAGTAGCACATCGCCCTCGCGGAACGAATACTGCGTGATGTTGATTGTCGCACGAGCCGAACCACGCACGATAAACGCATACACACCACATTTAATCTTACACGGGAACCGACCATACTCGTTCATTATCTTACCGCTCGCATCACCTATCAGGTAATCTATCGGGCAGTCTAAAAGTGGAATGTTTTTTTCCGGTACACTCATCGCTGCTTGCTTATTGGTTGATTCAAATACGCTGCAAATATACAAATAAATTTCCGAACATTCGGCAAAACAATAAGAAAAAGCCTGTTTTTATTCCAAAACAGACTCTTTTTGTGTATATCTGCATAAAAAATTAGCACCTGTTGCCGTTTCCCCCTGCCTCGCAACAGTAGGGCAACCGCATCAAATTAGGAATGCTTATTATTATCCTGCGTAGCAGTATTCTCTACATTCTCTCTATTCGGGACAAAATAGCCCCTCCCTTGGGGGGGGTCAGGGAGGTCTTTAATGGTCTTTTTTACAATGGCTTTTGCTCTATGCCCTCTCTACTTCCTACCGAAGTCCGCAGGTATCTCCCCCCAATGCTCGGTATCCCATTTATAAATATGGGTGGTGTAAGTATTGTTTGCCAGCCACTGCTCGGCCTTCTCTATCATCTCAAAGAGAACCGCATTCTGTGCGTTCGGCTGCAACTTGCTATTCGCATGCCCCTTCTTCAACCACGATAGTGCCGTTCGGCTGTCAGAATACAACACCCACGGCAGGTTGTTCTGCTTCAGATACGCCAAACCTAACACAATACCCAAAAATTCACCGATGTTATTCGTACCGCCTTTGTACGGCCCGCGGTGAAACACCTCCGTACCCGTATCGGCAATCACACCCCGAAACTCCATCACCCCGGGGTTACCCGAGCAGGCGGCATCCACTGCCAACGCCGGATAGATAGGCTTAGTAGGCGCATTCGCTATGCTCTGCATAGCCTTTGCGGTCTTTTCTTGTGTCGAACGACCCGCAGGAGCAATATACATATCGAAACCATCCGAAAGGGCTTTTTCGGCTTCGGCGCGTGTAGCAAAACCCTTATATTTGGCTGCTACGCCTTTCACCTGCTTTTCGCACTCCGCCCACGAGGCATATATGCCGGAACAACGCCCCTGCCACACTACATAATAATTGTTTTTTTTCTTTGCCATTTCACTGAAAATGTGTACCTTTGCAAACGATTATTGTCATACCTCCCTTATCATATACCACCTTAGAAAACACACGATAATCGTCTCCTACCCCAACACCAATCCTTTGCGCTTGCAAAGATACAACAATTTATTGAATTATAAAAACTGCATTACCCGAATTGCAGAACCCTATCTGCAAAACCGCAAAAACAAATAAACACGATATGAAACACACCATTTCTACAGTTCTTGCACTCTGTATGTGTGCCAACATCTCTGCGCAGATGTATCTATGGAAAGACGGTAAGTACACCGTTTCCGAATTAGACAGCATCACCTTCACCGCCCCCGAACCGCCTGCGGACACACGCCGCGTGGCGGTAAGCAGCAAGGTAGATGCTGTACAACCGATGACCGGGCTCGTGATGTGGCCCTCGCATAGCCGTATCAACGAGTATAAATCGTCTATCTCGCTCGAGTTTCACTATTGCCTGCCCTGCAAAGTGGTAACAGGCAAGCAAGACGGCAAGATACAATACAACTGGTCATACCTCGAAAATATACTCAACGATATTGCCTCTCGCGGACACCAGGCCGTCATCCGCTTCCGATACGAGTACCCGAGTAGCACCGATGTAGATGGTACCAAGGGTACCACCGCCGTACCACAGTACATCAAAAACCTTTCGGACTACCACGAGACCTATAGCAAAAACCCGGGCGGAGACGGACCGACCTACTATGCCGACTGGAGCAACACCGAGTTGCAGTGGTTCACCAAGCAGTTCTACACCGACCTCGCCGCACGCTACAACGACGACCCGCGTATAGCCTTCCTCGAAGTAGGCTTCGGGCATTGGTCGGAGTATCACATCTATGGCACTACCCTCAAACTCGGTACAAACTTCCCCTCTAAAGCCTATCAAAAAGAGTTTTTCCTCCATTTGGCTTCCGTAGTGCGTATCCCATGGCTTGTCTCTATCGATGCTGCCGACGATTCGTACAGTCCTGTGGTGGCCGACAATACCTTAATGGGACTGTCGTTCGGCTTGTTCGACGATTCGTTTATGCACGCCGGGCATGAGATAGGCTCCTCCGACGGCTACAACGAGGAGAACTGGAATGCTATCGGCAAAAACACACGCTGGCAATCAGGCGTCTGCGGCGGCGAAGTCAGTTACTACACAAGCAACGACCAAAAGAACTTCCTCAACCCCGCCGGTATGTACGGCACTACCTGGGAAGCCGCAGCCAAAAAATACCACATCTCTTTTATGATTGCCAACGACGCACCAAGCGGCAGTTATGGTACAGTAGCACGCTTTAAGTCCGCGGGTATGGCTAGCGGCTATTGCTTCCGCGTAACCGACTGCAAGACCGATGGCAGTCAAACTTGGGTAACCGTTACCAACGAAGGTATCGCCCCACTCTACCGCGATGCCTACTTCGCTATCGGCGACACCCGCTCCGAGACCTCGCTAGCAGGCCTGCTCCCGGGAGCAAGCAAGACCATCGTCATCCCTACCGGCATTACCACCGGCAACCAACTGCATATCGTGTCGCCCTATATCCTTTCATCACAGCAGATTCAGTTCAATGCCGATGTCAAATAGGCTTCTGAGGCGTTTACCCATTTGGTAAGGTAATCTCTCCAAACGCAGCATATCCGCCTATCTCTCGGCAAGGGAGGTCGGCGGATATGCGTATCAAAGGGAATCAATGACGAATGGGGCCAATGATGGTTTGCAGCGGATATGCGTATAAAAAAAGTCTGCCCGACAAATCGCTTGCAGAGCAGACTCACATTAGGTACAAATATACACTCCCTACTCAATCACCGTAGCGTAGAGAGGTATGCGCTATCTACAGTAAAGTAGAAATTGAAAGTAGTATCATCTATCAACTCGGGTACATAATTCTCAATCTGGAAAATGCGTTTATTTTGCTCTATATCTAATTTCCGATATTCGTCATTACCAATTTGCATTCCAAATTCATATTGATACCCTTCTGTAGGTGCATCATACCACAAATACTTCAATCCATCATCTACTGTGTACACTGGTGCCTTTTCATTACTTCCTATGATTACAAAAGCGTTCTGCGTATAACATTCGACTTTAGCAACAGAGTTAGGAGCCAATACTACCAATTTGTCTATAAGCCGATTTAAATGTCGATTAGAGTCGTAAGATACAAACTTGATGGACACATCTTGAGATAAAGTATTTTTCCAATAGTAATTATAAGTGTATGTTGCAACACACTTCTTACCCTCAAATGGATCTTCCGTTTCACATGAAGTTACTGTAAAACAGATAGTCATAATGGCACATACTGCCATAATAAATTCCTTTTTCATACTCATTCTATATTATTTAGATATATCAATAGCAGCACCATCCGCATTACTAACCTTAACCGAATAAGAACTTATCCATGTAGGGTACCCGCATGCACTAAAGTACTTAATATGGTTGGATGAGCGGTTTTTCATCCTGCAATTATGATTGAATGTAAAAGTATGGTTGTGTCTTTTTTGGGTGTTTCCACATGTTGTAGCAACTCTTATATTCATATTTGTTTTACAAAAATACTGAACATTATTACCATTTCTACGCCGATAGTTACTTATTACCACATAAGCGTTTCTTCTATCTATTCCCAAAATTGTACGACAATCTTTTGATCTAATACTAACAGAAATATAACAATTGTCCTTATTAGTACTATTCATCTCCTTTACATTCGAGGTATTTGTAATGAAACAAGGACTACTAACCCCCTGAGGCTTGTGCTTGATTTTGCAGTTGTTTTACCTCCATTATATTTTTCATCTGAGCAATCTTTGAATAGTTTGTCGTGCTACATAGCACTTCATCCTTTCCAAAAAAGCGATGTACCTCTTCACCAACAACAAACAGATTGTTGGAATTACAAAAAACCATCTCATCAACAAGTCCCAACGATTCTATATAGTGTTCTCCAAGACTATCGTATTCTAAGATATATTGTGGATATTTCTCCTGCATAGTTTTTACAAACTGATCCAACGCTTTTTCTGCCGGAGATACAAACACATTACCATAACCCGGCGGAAAGGCTGCGTGCAAATTAATACTACCTCCCGGATAGGGTTTTGCCTCTATCAACTCCCATGCTTTTTCCCACTCTTGTTCATAAATGATGTTTGATTCCAAGATCTCATTCTCTACATTGTTTTCATTAGTCCATTGACGCAGTTGTTTATAGTCCATATCTTGAAGCACAGCAAGCGTAGAATCCAATTCGTCATACGAATCAAAAATCCTCACATTTGTGCCAAAGATTGCAGGGTTCTGCCGTACAAAGGCTGCTGCTCGGGCTTTGCGCATAGCCGGTGTTTCCTCACTAATCTGCACTTGCGGAGTTTCTGTATCTCCGATTTGCGAATTGAGCAACTCATTGTTGCTACACGATGACATTGGCAAACATAGTGCCAAAGTCGAAAAAATAAGTTTTTTCATTGTAATTATTATTTAATTAGTTGTTAATTGGTAAATTATCACGATAAATCAATTATCACAAAGATACATATCAGAACATAAACTCTCCTTTGAGTATATGGTCTTTGTTTTGGAGATATAGGGTATAAGTTCCTTGTTGCCAAGCGGTTAGCGAAATCTCTATTACCTCTCCACCGAGCGTGCTTTCTATTGCCTCATACACCGTTTCGCCTACACAATCAATACGCACACGCGTGGTTTCTACATCCGCTTTTACCACAATGAACAGTACATCCTCCGCAAGTACCACATCATAATCGAACATTCCATCCAATGAGTAAGGTCGAATACCGGGTCGCCCACCTATTGATTTAGAAGGCACCTCTTTCATTGGCACCTTAGTTCCCTTTAGATGTTTCAAATCGTTAGGGTTGCCTGCCGAGAGCGGCAGGGCAAAGATTGCTACAAGAGCAAGCAATAAGAATTTTTTTCATATTTTTAAGTAATTATTTGTTTTATCGCCATAAAATGCTTACCTTTGCAGGGTGTTTGGCAGGCTTGCCTACAGTCGCCGTTTTTCGGCAACGGCACAAAAATAGTAGAAAAGATAGCAAAACACCAAATTAAATACTTACCCGCCCTATCAAATTTGGTCACTTTATTGCTCGTAACTCACTGATAATCAATAGCGCAATTTTATGTTTCAGAAAAATACTTACCTGCCCTATTTGTGCATATCTTGTGTAGTGGCTATTTTGCTATCTTGCTGTATATTAAGCAGTTGCAAACACGATGTGAAAGTACAGAATGTGCACATTATGCGTGCAGACAGCCTTATTGAGAGCCGGCCGGACAGTACAATGGCTATTCTTGCCTCTATCAGCGATGATTCGTTGCCGGAAAACGACAAAATTTACAGGTATTTGCTGCGGGAATATGCCTCTCTCAAACTGTGGCAACCGGTTTCTCCCGACTCGATTATACCGATGGTAGTGGACTATTACCAACGCACAAAAGATAAAAAACATTTATGCAAAGCCCTGTATGTACAAGGTGCAGAATACGAGCATACTATGCACTATCAAAAGGCGATGCTATGCCTCAAAGAGGCTGAGCAATACATTCCCTATACCGATTCAACAGAATCACTTGCCGGACTCATCTATATGATAGAAGGTGCGATATTTGAGAACAACATTTTGTATTTCCTCGCAGTCGAAAAGTATAAGCAGGCACTTCCTTTCTTCTTAAGAAACAACGACTATATCCGTATCAGTAGTTGCTATAGAGGATTATACGATATGGATGTATATCAAGACATTACACCCAATGCACAATATATCGATGAGGCAATCCGATATGCCGCTCTATCCGGCGATACCTTAGCCTGCACGCTGACAATGCTATCCAAAGAACAAAATGCCACGCCGTTCGATTCACTAAAAGTATTAGATCTCACTTTGCAACTTTGCGACTCATTTGGATATGCCCGTTATGCTGACTATGCTACAGAATACTATATGAATAGGCAAGATTTCTCGACCGCGAACTATTATCTGCAACACTTTGCCACCGACACCACCACTGCCGATTGGAGCATATATCAATAGCATTATCTGCACAGCAAATGGCTATACAGTCAGAATTTGCCACAATTAGCCTATTCAGAAATTCTGCACACTTATGAGGCTTTCCACGAACAAATCAAGCAAAGCAACAAAGTCCGCACCTACCTTATCTCTCGGCAGTATGACCTCGAAAAGGAGCAACAAAAGACCTTGCGGCTAACCATCACCCGCCAACGCCTATGGATCAGTATTGGCAGTATCGTATTTGGCTTTTGTATTATTTTGCTGATAATCAGCCTCATATACCTACACAAGCGTATGCTGCATCAGCAAAGAGAACAACAACTGCAAGCCGACATTCGCCAACTGCGCACCGAACTGACCGAGAAACGCAACACGCTGCGGCAACTGCTCTACCAGCGTCTGAACATCACCAAACATCTGCATAGCGGCAATATGCCCGACAAGTTGCCTCGCGAACTGAGAGATTTCCTTGAGGATATGCTCTTTACCGACGAGAGCAACTGGCAGAAGTTTCGCACCGAATTTAACAACCTATACGATAATCTACTCTGTAAACTGAAAGCAGCGCACCCCGAACTGACCACACAAGATGAGCAAGTAGTTGCGTTGGGTGTACTGCAATTCGACAATAGCGACATCGCTTTCTTGCTCGGTATCACCGACCGCACGATATAGAATCGGCGGCAAAAACTCAAGAACCGCTTGGGCGATCCGCAGATGGACTTAGACCAATGGTTCAACACCCAAGCCAATACCTTCCCCGACATCAGTACGCTGCGGCGTTGAGAGAATAAACTACACAATATAATATATAAGCAAGAAGAAAGCCTCAGCACATTGCGCTGAGGCTTCCTTTGTAGCGGGACCCGGGATTGAACCGGGGACCTCATGATTATGAATCATGCGCTCTAACCAGCTGAGCTATCCCGCCAACCCATCTCCGAAGAGATAGTAAATACTAACTTTCTTTTGTGTGAGAAACGATACTCTCTTTAGAAAGCGGCTGCAAAGGTACAACAAAAAATTGATATGAGCAAACAAAATGGCGTTTTTTTGTGCTTTTCCGGCAAAAACCGACTGAAAACCACCTGCAAACCGCCCATTAGGGTTATCGGTTTGGGGTAGTAGCACGATTTGTATTGTCTATGTGGCAAGTAGGGATTTATATTTGCATATCTGCCAAAAAAGCAGTACTTTTGCAGGCAATAGACAACTCGGATTGCCTAATGGTTGTCTAACAAAGCAAACTATCGAATTATTTAACACAGAATAGATTATGAGCAAAGCATTATTGATGATTCTCGACGGCTGGGGAATCGGAGATCACTCAAAAGCCGATGTTATCTCTTGCACACCTACTCCGCATTGGGATGCGCTGTTGGCCAAATATCCGCATAGTCAGTTGCAAGCCAGCGGCGAGAATGTAGGTTTGCCCGACGGACAGATGGGCAACTCGGAGGTAGGACACCTCAACATAGGTGCCGGGCGTGTGGTTTATCAAGACTTGGTAAAGATCAACCGCGCCTGCAAAGACGGTTCCATCAAGCAGAACCCAGAGATAATCAGTGCCTTCAAGACGGCTAAGGAGTCGGGCAAGAAACTGCACATCATGGGTCTGACCTCTACAGGAGGTGTCCACTCATCGTTCGACCACCTTTTCTACCTGACCGAGATAGCCAAAGAGTATGGTTTGGAGGGACGCACCTTCGTTCATTGCTTTATGGACGGCCGTGATACCGACCCGAAATCGGGACTCGGTTTTATCGACCAACTGCAGGCGCACTTAGCAGAAACCTGCGGCGAGATTGCCTCTATCCAAGGGCGTTTCTATGCTATGGATCGTGATAAACGCTGGGAGCGTATCAAGGTGGCTTACGACTGCTTGGTCAATGGTATCGGCCACGAGAGCGAGGACATGCACAAGGCAGTGGAAGAATCGTACAACGAGGGCGTAACCGATGAGTTTATCAAACCTATCGTACATGTACGCAACGGTCAACCGCTGGCTACCATAGAGGAAGGTGATGTAGTGATTTTCTTCAACTACCGCAACGACCGCGCTAAAGAAATCACCATTGTGCTCACCCAACAGGATATGCCGGAGCAGGGAATGCACACTATCCCCAACCTCAACTACTACTGCATGACGCCGTACGACTCGTCGTTCAAAGGCTTGCATATCCTCTTCCCGAAAGAGAATGTACAAAACACGCTGGGCGAGATTGTGTCGAACGCAGGTATGAAGCAGTTGCGTATCGCCGAGACCGAGAAGTTTGCGCATGTTACCTTCTTCTTCAACGGCGGTCGCGAATCGGAGTACCCGGGCGAGGAGCGTATCCTGATACCGAGTCCGAAGGTAGCCACCTACGACCTGAAACCCGAGATGTCGGCACCCGAGGTTACCACCGCACTCTGCAATGCGCTCGATACGCAGAAGTACGACTATATCACGCTCAACTTTGCCAACGGCGACATGGTGGGACATACAGGTATCTATGCTGCCGTACAAAAGGCCGTTGAGACCATCGATACTTGCGTAGATAAGGTAGTTACCACTGCGCTCAAGAACGACTACGAAATCATCATCATTGCCGACCATGGTAACTGCGACCACGAACTGAACGCCGACGGCACGCCCAACACGGCTCACTCGCTCAACCCCGTTCCGTTTGTGTATGTGAGCAACAGGCATACCCACGCACAAGTGGAGAACGGTATCTTGGCAGATGTAGCACCGTCGATTTGCCATATCCTCGGGCTGAAACAGCCCGCAGAGATGACAGGACACAACCTGATAAAAGACTGATACATACAATAATATATCAATCACTTGCAAAAATGTTGCATGCCGCAGGGTGTGCAACATTTTTTTGTATCTTTGAGATGATGTTTGGCGGGTATGTGGCGAAGTTTGCGTAATTTTGCGGCATACTTTTTCACACCAAAGAAACGAAAAAAGTTGTGGTATTTTGATTTCCGGACCTTTGTCCGCAGAGTGGCTGCTTTTGTGATGGGAGCCGCCACTTTTTGTATGGTGTCAGCACTATGCAGAGAGGCATACGATTTAGCAAAATGACAGTTGATACAGCAGCGAGGCTGACAAAATGATAATGAGCAAAACGGTGTTAGGTCTCGATGAGGTCTCGACAATAGTTCGACGAAATCTCGACAAAGACTGTTTGACAAAATGCTACAAAAATTCACTTTGCGCTGACAGATTGAATTAGATCGGCAGAGAGAAAATGGACTGAATAGAGATTAGCAAAATTTTGACAGGGCGTAAAAAATAAAGCATTTCTGTCTGCAGGGCTTGCAGGAACGAAAAAAGGTGTAAGTATCGACTTTGACGATGTATGGCACAACACAGGCGAGCAAGTTGGGCATCAGTCGGGCGCAGTTGTTCCGCAAAGTGAAATCAAAAATAGGGGTAACGCCAGTGGACTTGATACGGCAGATACGCTTGCAGAAAGCCAAACAGATGCTGCAGCATACCGACCTCTCGGTGTCGCAGGTGGCTTATTCCGTGGGGTTCTCGTCGGCATCGTATTTTGCCAAATGCTACAAAGATTTCTTTGGTTTTGCGCCCAAACATAAGCCGTCTTGAGCGGAAGAACGCTGACGAAATTGCGGTTTCGTGTGTACCATGGTTTCCGTTAACGGTTAATTGACGATTAAACATAGTGGGGACTCTAAGAACATATAATTACCATATAATTAGACATTAATTTCTTTTCTACGGGTTACCATCCATTGAAATGCCATTCACAGTGAGGACAGGTTCTCCGTTAATTACAGTTAATTGACCATTAATGGCTCTGACCGGTTCAATGTAAAAGTGCCTTTGTCCCGAATGCAGAGAATGTAGAGATTGCATTATCGATGCGATAGGAATGGTTAGAATGTAGAGAAGGCTGCTGCACAGGGAAACGACACCGAATGATGGCCTACGGTTGTCTATCGGTGCATAGACCACAAGCCACAAAAATAGGCTGCTCCCGAAACGGGAACAGCCTATTTTTATGCCACTTATCGGACTAATTACTCCTCGCCCATAGCATCGTCCACCAAGATACGACCGCAGAACTCGCAAACGATAATTTTTTTGCGCTGACGGATATCCAACTGACGCTGAGCAGGAATCTTGCTGTGGCAACCGCCGCAACTGTCACGCTCTACTTTTACCACCGCCAAGCCGTTGTGTGCATTCTTGCGGATACGCTTGAAAGCACTGAGCAGACGGTCGTCGATCTGTTTCTCGATCTCTGCCGAACGGAGAATCAGCGATTCGGTCTCTGCTTTGGTCTCTGCCAAGATAGAATCCAACTCGTTCTTTTTCTGGTTGAGATCAACGGTCTTCTCCTCGATCTCAGCCACGGTTTTATCCTTCTCCGCACGATAGGTCTCTAAAGCCATCGTATTGTTGTGGATACTTTTTTGGGCAGATTCGATCTCCAATTCTTGATACTCAATCTCGTGGTTGAGGTTGTCGAACTCACGATTGTTGCGAACGGTCTTCTGCTGCTCTTGGTAGCGTGCGATAGTAGCATTGGCGTTCTCGGTTTTTACACGGCAGTCCGAAATCTTGTTCTCGCACTCTTTGATATCGTTTTCGATATTCTGCAAACGCGTCTTGAGTCCTTCGATCTCATCGCCCATGTCTTTTACCTCTTGGGGCAACTCGCCTGCCAATGTGCGCAGTTCATCGATGCGCGAATCTACTTGCTGCAATTCGTAGAGGGCTTTCAGTTTCTCCTCTACCGTCAATTCTTTTTCTTTTGTAGCCATAGTTGTATATGTTGTTTATTTAGTTTCTTCTTTTCTTGCCACAAGGGCTTAACTAATAAGTGTAGCCGCCCACTACGCCAGCACCTGAACGGGCGTGGCATCTGCCTCCGATATATAGGTTGGCACCTTATCTGCCAACAGTTCTCGAAATATATCGCGCGTGAAATGCTCGCTTACCCAATGGTCGATGTCCACAAGGCCTACCTCTCCGTCAGCGGCTTGCATCTCGTGGTACTTGCAGTCGGCAGTGAGATAAACATCGGCTCCTTGGCGTATTGCCTCGCCGATAAACTCTGCGCCAGCACCGCCACACATAGCGATACGCTGCACTTGATCGTGCTTCGGGCGGGTATAGTGGACATACCACGCACCAAATCGCTCACGCACAAGACACAGAAAATCAGCATATTGCATCGACTCCGGCAGCATACCTATCACGCCGAGACCATAGTCTGCGCCCGCATGGGCAGGCACCAAAATCCGATAGTTCTCCACGCCCAAAATATCTGCCATCCGCCCGCTGACGCCGTGCAAAAAACAATCCATCGCAGTATGGCTCGAATAGAGCGCAATACCATGACGGATAGCCTGTTCTACACATCGCTCCTGCGGTGTGAGACCACAAATATGTTTCAGTCCGTGAAAAAGCAGGGGGTGATGACTGATGATGAGGTTGCATTGTTTCTCAATAGCCTCAGTGACAACAGCCTCTGTGATGTCTGTTGTCAGCAGGGCAGCCCTAATGTCTGCGTCTGCGTTACCCACCTGCACTCCCGAGTTGTCCCATTGCTCTTGGTAACTCAAGGGAGCCACAGATTCTATGATATCGATAATGTCTTTTAGGATCAACCTTTTCGTGCGCCGACTCCGGTCTTAGCCGATGTAGCCGCCGATTTTTGTGTTTTTACCTGTGCTTGTTTAGCCACAGGTTTCTTATCCTCAGCCTTGGGTGCTTCGATAGCCGTCTCTTCAGCGGCATTCTCCTCGTCGATAGAGAAATCGGTAATACCGGC
This sequence comes from uncultured Bacteroidales bacterium, assembly GCA_900542355.1. Lineage (GTDB taxonomy): Bacteria > Bacteroidota > Bacteroidia > Bacteroidales > Paludibacteraceae > Colicola. The sequence goes on from UQNE01000005.1 coordinate 35,932, forward strand.
ATTAACCAAGATATTGTACCATTGGATAAGTTTGCGGATGTCGCTCGGATAGACACGGTCGCGATCCCACTCGGGCAGGACCTCGTCGAACCAAGCACGGAGTGCCTCGTTGTCGGCCTTCTTCGCATCGATAGAAGCGGGTTTCAATCCCTCTTTGTTGCCCGCGCTCGTCAGCACACTGCTTAGGCTGACATCATCACCGGTGGTGAACATAGAGACCTCACTGAGCGCAACAATTTTATCACGCGCATAAGTGGGGGTACGCTTACCGTCTAACAGCGATTCCACGATGAGCATATTGTTGCCGCGACTAACCAATTTGTACAATCCGGGCTTGCCCGTGATAGCGAGAATATTCTTCAGCATAGTATTATCAAAACTAAAATAAGAAATTTGCGCAAAAGTACTGCTTTTTTTGGAAATATGCAAATTTTGTAGTAATTTTGCGGTCTAATTTTGAACTATGGGACTCTTAATCACATTCTTACTGTCTGCAATGGCAGTATCATTTCTCTGCTCTTTGCTTGAATCTACCTTGATGACCACCACCTTGAGTTATATCACGATGCGCGAGGATGAGGGTTACAAGCCTGCCACACTGATGAAGCGTTACAAGACCGAGACGGAGCGTCCGCTTGCCGCTATACTTTCTCTCAATACGATAGCCAACACGATAGGTGCCGCCGGTGTGGGACAACAAGCCAACATCATCTTCGGTTCGCAATGGTTCGGACTGGTGAGTGCCATCACCACGGTGCTGATATTGGTATTCTCGGAGATTATCCCGAAGACGATAGGTACCACCTATTGGAAATCGCTGATGGGCTTTACGGCTCGCACGATACAGGTGCTGGTAGTAGTGATGTACCCTTGTGTGCTGTTTATCAAATGGATAACACGCATCTTCAAGCACGATGACGGCGAAGCCACCGTATCACGCGAGGAGGTGCTGGCAATGGTGAATGTAGGCGAAGAAGAGGGTGTGATAGAGAAAGATGAGAACAAAATCATCAGCAATGTGATGCGCTTGGACAGCATCAAAGCCTCGGATGTGATGACACCGCGCGTAGTGGCAAAGACTGCGCCCGAGACTATGACGCTCAAGGAGTATTACCAATCGGACGAGTACGACCACTTCTCGCGCATACCGGTCTATAACGAGGATGCGCCGGAGTTTATCACGGGCTATGTGCTGCGCGATGATGCGTTGGAAGACCTGGCAGAAGACCACTTCCAAGTAACGCTCGGTTCAATCAAACGCTCTCTGCCATCATTCGATGAAAACAAATCGCTTGCCGACATCTTCGATGCTATGCTGAAGCAGAAATCGCAGATTGCACTGGTGATTGACGAGTACGGTTGCTTCCAAGGTATCTTGACATTGGAGGACATCATCGAGACTATTTTCGGGCTGGAGATCATCGACGAGAGCGACGACATCATCGATATGCAGCAGTACGCCCGCGAGCGTTGGCAGCAGCGACAGAAGAAGTATAAACGAGTAGAAATCAAGCAGTTGCCGCCTAAAGAAGAGGCAACCACGGAGAAAAACAATGAGACTGAAAAGTGATGTAAACATAAAGAACCGCCGTGCCACCTTCGACTATGCGATACTCGACCGATACATAGCCGGTATTCAACTTTTTGGCACGGAAATCAAGTCGATCCGCGAGAGCAAAGCCTCGCTGGCGGATACCTATTGCCAGTTTGCTAACGGCGAACTATGGGTGAAACAGATGCATATCGCAGAGTACCGCTTCGGCAGTTACGCCAACCACGAAGCACGGCGCGACCGCAAACTGCTCCTGCAGAAGAAAGAACTGCGCAAATTGGAACGCCTAACACGCGATACAGGCAAGACGATTATCCCGCTCAGAATGTTTATCAACGAGCGCGGACTGGCAAAGATGGAGATAGCCCTCTGCCAAGGTAAGCATACCTACGACAAACGCCAAACACTTCGTGAGCAAGACGACAAACGCGAACTGCAACGCGTTATGCGCAACGCCGGCAGATAGATGAGCGCGGCGGCTGACAACTGTATCCTCTACATTATTATATGTATGGCACTTACACAAGTGTAATGCCGGCATATCGTTCATTTGTAAAGATAGATGATTGACTGCAAGTTACGCAGCAATAACACATACAAAAAAAATCGGGGGGACGCTTGTGCATCTCTCCGATTTTGTTTATTTACTCGCCCATTGTGGGGCGCAACCTATTACAGCATCTCGACCGAGCGATTGACAAACTTAGCCAATGCTTCGCCTTTGAGCAAACCGCTTGCCAAGAGAGCAATGTCGATGAGTTGGTGTACTTTCTCGTCGCCGGCAGCATGTTTGGCATACACATCTTTCACTTGTGTACGCAATGCTCCCAATTCCTTGGTTACATTGGTTACCGCATCCTTCTCCTCTTGGGTGAGGTCGGCTTCCTTTTTGTCTTTCTGTGCGGCACGCAAGTCGTCTTCCTCTTTTTGCTTAGCGGCAATCTGCTCGTTGAGCGGTGCGACCTCGGCTTTGCAAGCCTCTACTAACTCGTTCATCAGGTCGGTTACCTTGCTATTGGCGGTATTGACCACCATATTGTATTGGTCGGGCATCTGTCCGTAGAACGACATTCCTTGCTGGTGAGCCGACATCTCTTTCATACGGCGCATAAACTCATTTTGCGTCAAGAATACCGGCAGTGCATCGGCAGAAACATTCTCGAAACTAACCACATAGTTGGTCTTGTCATTCTTGGGCAACTGACTCTCGAAACTATAGCGCAAGGCGTCTTCTTGTTCAGCGGTAAGCGCAACGGCTTGTTTGTCCTCTTTGAGGATTAAGTTCTCGATGACATCGGAGTCCACACGCACGAAACGAATGGTGTCTTTTTTGTCCTTATCGGATGTAGACATGCTCTTTTGCTCCATTTGGGACATAGCGTGAATATCGAGTTCTCCGTCCATCAGCAAGACATCATAGCCTTTTGCCTTAGCACGCTCGATATACGAATAGGAGGCATCGGGGTCTTGGGTGTAGAGCAGTATCAAGTCGCCGTTCTTATCGGTCTGATTCTCCTTTACTTTTGCTTTGTACTCATCCAATGTAAAGTACTTGCCATCAAGGTTCTTGAGCAGGGCAAAACCGATGGCACGCTCGTAGAATTTCTCGTCAGTGAGCATACCAAATTGGATGAACATCTTGACATCGTCCCACTTCGTCTCAAAGTTCTCACGGTCGTTCTTGTAGAGTTCTGCCAATTTGTCAGCCACTTTCTTTGTGATATAGCCGCTGATTTTCTTGACATTGTTATCGCTTTGGAGATACGAACGACTGACATTCAGAGGAATATCGGGCGAATCGATGACACCATGCAACAGCGTCAAGTACTCCGGTACGATATTCTCCACCTCGTTGGTTACATAGACCTGGTTGCAATAGAGTTGTATCTTATTGCGGTGTACATCAAGGTTGTTTTTGATTTTGGGGAAGTACAAGATACCGGTCAAATGGAACGGATAGTCCACATTCAAATGGATGTGGAACAGCGGCTCGTCCATCTGGTTAGGATAGAGTTCGTGGTAGAACTTCTCGTAGTCCTCATCGGTCAGGTCAGACGGTTTGCGCATCCACGCGGGGTTGGTATCGTTGATGATATTGTCCTCCTCGGTCTCTACCTGTTTGCCGTCTTTCCATTCTTTTTTCTTACCGAATACAATCTCTACCGGCAAGAACTTGCAGTACTTGGTCAGCAGACCTTCTACCGTTGAATCCTCGAGATACTGCTTGAATTCGTCATTGATATGCAATACAATATCCGTTCCACGGTCGGCTTTGATAGTATCTTCCATTGTGTACTCCGGCGTACCGTCGCAACTCCAATGTACGGCTTTGGTGTCTTCTTTGTACGATTGTGAGTAGATCTCCACCTTGTCAGCCACCATAAATGCACTATAGAAGCCCAATCCAAAGTGCCCGATGATAGCCTCAGCCTTATCTTTGTATTTGTTTACAAACTCCTCGGCACCCGAGAACGCAATCTGATTGATATACTTATCTACCTCTTCGGCAGTCATACCGATACCATGGTCTTGAACGGTGAGGGTATGCTTGTCCTTATCTATCAAGACACGCACACGCGTATCACCCAAATCACCTTTTACCTCACCTACGCTCGACAAGGTTTTCAGTTTCTGTGTTGCATCTACTGCATTTGATATCAACTCACGCAAAAAAATCTCGTGGTCGCTGTACAAGAATTTCTTAATAACGGGGAAAATGTTGTTTGATGTTACCCCTATGTTTCCTTTGCTCATAGTATGTAAGTTTTTTATTTGTTCTACTTATTCGTGCTTGCTCACCTCTCACAACATTGCAGCGGTATCACAAGCAACCATACTCACATTCTCAAAAACTTTGCCAAAGCCCCGAGGCTGTCATTTTGTCATAATTGTATCGGTAAGCATAGCATAATGTACCAAGAAACCGCACCAAAATGATTGCATATATGCCATACATCGGGGTTTATCTTTTGAGGAAAGAGAGTCTGTCGCAGAGAGAATAGCGGGCTTGGCAAGCCCGCCACAAGAACACTTCGCAGATGAGTTGTGGCTATGGAGTTGAGAGGTTGATTAGCGTATGGCACAATTTGGTCAAACTATTTTAGGACACCACGACGGGCAGACCATGGTCTGATTGGCTTAATCACCTATTAACAACCTATTAATCACCTATTAGCGACCCGATATGGTCTCGAAAAAGAGGAAACAAAGATACTAGTAAGGTAGTAAGTAGGACGAAATTATGCCATCTTGGTGGCAGAGATGGTGTCTTGGGAGGTATGGCGGATGATGTAGTAGGGGACGCCAAGAGATTGGATTTCCTGCTCGTAGCGTCGGAACAACTCAAGGCGAATAGCCTCACTGCCGTTCTCACGGACGGGGTCATCTACCCAAGCCAAATCTGGATAGAGCAGCAAATAGACATCCATCTTATATTGTACCATTGCCTCCAAGACCCAATCGGGCGCACTGCCATAGCAGTAGTCGAACCATACACGCGTGATAATCAACTCGGTATCAAAGAAGACAATACCACCTTGGGAGAGTGCTTTCCATCTATCGTCAGCAGCCTCAGCCGTATTGCTATTCTCTACGGCCTCAGCACTACAGCCGCTTTCCATTTTTCCTACATTCGTCTTTTTGGGGGAGGATGCGTAGGCTTGCAATTGCTCTATTTGATATCGAGCGATAGCACAGACATCATCGTAGGTATAGGGATGCCCCAACTGCTCGACATACTCACGCGCATACTCAGGTACATAGATACCATGATAGCGTTGGGAGAGTTGCTGAGCAAGAGTAGATTTGCCCGTCGATTCCGGTCCGATAATTCCTACTTTGAGCATACCGATTAGCGTGTAAGCATCAGTTTGATATTGATACCTACATTGTCCGATTTGATAGGATACGACGACGAGATGAGCGGGGTTGTACCTTGGTGATCGTAGAAGAGTTGCAAGTTTACTTTCTGCGACAGGACATAGTCGGCACTAATCTTGATAGCAAACACTTTGTTGCCGCTCGATGCCTGCGTAATGCCTTCCTCCACCTTGCGCAATAGTGTTTTTATATCCTTGTAAGAGATATCCACATTGAGTTTAAGGTCGTTGCTGACTTTCTTCTGACCGCCGTCTTTCTTCTTGGTGATAAAACTCAGGTTCTTTATCGTATAACCACCACCGATGACAAACTCATTGGTGTGTCCTTCGGTGAGTTGCACGCTGGTTACATTCAGCGCCAAGTTGCGCTGTTTACGATACTCAAACTTGCACGATAGCGAGTTTTTCATCGACAGATTGAGACCAATCAGCGGCGAGAAAGCCTCAGTAATCGACACATTGGAGATGTCATAAGCCGACGAAGGGATAGGCATATCGGTGGTAACATCACGAACAAAACCGACCATTTTATCGGTCTGACCATCTAATGGTACCCATGTGGAGTAACTGCCGTAACTGCCTATCGAGTACTTGCAGGTGTAAGCATGGGTGAGCGTAACGGAGCGGAAATGGTCGCGCATCCATGGCAGTTTGCCTAATCCGTCGTAGGTAACCGACCAGTTGGGCAACACACGCAGGATACTCAAGAATGGATTGAGATTCATCGTATTGGCATTGCGACCGGTGTATGCAGCCAAGAAAGCAGGCACCAGCACATCGGCTGAGTTCTTAGCCACACTGCCTTTCGACGGGTCATACACCTGTCCGCCGGGGAGTACGCCTTTCATAAAACCGGTGGTCGGATACAAGACACCTTCGTATTGCGCTTGTACACGCCCTTGCATCACATCGAGGTTCTGCAAGAATTGGTTGTAGGTTGCATTGGCAAAGTTGTCCTCCTGCGTACCAATCTTGCTAAATGCCGTACCGATAGCCACCTGCGTGATATTGAACGACCCCGTCATATTCTCTTGCAGTTGGTCATACGAATAGATGATCGAGGTTGAGTTGGCAAAATAGCGTTTGCCGTTCACTTGAATCTTCAGTCCGGGGAGCGGTTCGAGCGTCAGTTTGAGGTCAAAATCGCTGGTGAAAGCGCGTGTAGCAGGCTGTACCACTGCCGTATCGCCCGACAGCCACCCGTTCTCTTTAGCGCGATTGACGAAGTCGGACGGAATAAAACCAAAGGCAAAATCGAACCCGGGCGCATATAGTCCCTCGGTGCGCCGCTGCCCCATAAAGCCCGCCTCGGGGTTGAAGCCCGGTACGGTCATCGAGTTGGTCTCGCGATAGGTAACTTGTACACGGCGGAACATCGTACCTATGTAGGCAAACATATCGCCGGTTACTTGTGCGGGAGTACGCTGACTCGGGTCTTTTGTGGTGATAGTCAGCACCATAGCCTCGCAATCGGCTTTGGAAGTGATGTTCACTTTGGTGTTTCCGTTCGGCTTAAACGATACCGGGATACGATGCCCCGCGCTGTCGGTTGCCGTAACGGTAAGTGATTCCGAGTTGAGGCGGTGGGTAACCTCTATCGTCTTGCCTTTCTCCGCCTTGATGGTCTGCGAATAGGTCTTAGGCTTGAACGCACGGCGGGTCTGACGACGCGTGTATTGTTGCGTCATCTGTTTCCAATACTTCGATTTGCCATAGAGTGTCTCAAAGTTGATACCACCGTCCACTTGCCACGATTGTAACGAAGAGATAGTGTTGCCGAGGTCGGTATCGGATGTGGTCTGCGCCGTACGCGCCCAGTTGTAGGTAGCGTTGTATGAGGCATTAGCCGACAAGGCTTCTAAATACGGAATCCGATTGAAGGGCACATTCCACGAGGCTGTAAATACCTGCTGATAGGTATAGGGCGAACCCCATTTGGCAAGACTGCGTTGGATAGTATCGCGCCATGCCTCGTAGTAATCGTTGGTGAAAGCATAGTCGCGCAGTATCTCGGGAGCATAGTAGCCCTCGTCGATGGTAGAGTTCATTGCCGACTGGAACGAGAACTTCATATTCTTGGTCAAGTCGTACTTGAAATCGAAGTTACGATCCCATGTAAAGTCCTTGGAGAAGGTCAAATCCATCTGATCGCTTGCCGTGGCCGTCAGATCACGCATTTTCATGTGGGAGAAAGTACGGTGCATATTGGTGGAGAATGCCCACGACTGCGGCAGGTAGTAGAAATTCATCTCTTTGAGGAATTTCACTTTCTGTACTTTTTGTACTTTCTTAAACGGTTCCCATGGTTGCGGATTGAACGAATAAGCATAGTTGAACGACCCCTTGTGGTCAGTGGTTACATTGCGTTCCATCTCGGGGGTATGCTCATTCTGCTTGTTGTATGAAGCGGAAATCGAGAAGTTGGCAGGGTCGTAGAACATATCCCGCTTCTTCGATTTGATATTCACTTTCATATTCGTTACCGAGAACGAAGTGGACTCTTGTACCGTGTTCGACATAGTGCGCACCGAATCGCGTTTTTCTTTCTCGTCGTTGGCGTAGGTATCCAGTGTCTCTTTAAGTTTGATGTCGGTATCCAACGGGTCATAATCGGGCGACAGAGTCTCGTTGGAATACGATACATAGAGCGGCATTTGTATCTTGGCTTTCTCAGGGAACAAACGCCCGGCTTCGAGAGCGGCACTTACCGAAATCTGGTAGATATTGTCCATATTGCGGTCCAATACATTCGATTCGATTGAGCCGTATCCGGCTGTCTCCAATCTACCTGCTACATTCAGTTGTGCAATGTCGCTCACCGACAGAGCCGCATTTGCCATAGCCGCTACACCACCCTGCTCGTTAAACTCGCTCAGACGCAGTTCGTTTACCCATACCTCACCGGATGCCTCGTGCGTACCCGAATTGCGGATACCTATCATGATACACTCTACATTCTCCAGCGTCGGGTTACCCAAGACCGTAATCTTATTTTGCGGTTTGCCGCCGGCATCATCATATATTATATAAGGTATATTGTTGCCTACATCGGAGTTGCCGGCGCGTTTGGCTTTATTGCGTGCCGTCTTGGCGTTGGTGAATACCGTGAATGGGAAATCGAACATATTATCCTGCGGCCAGACCTTAAGACGGTCATTGTCTTTGTCGTATAAACCAGGCTCGGTTAGGCGAAGCGGAATCTCGTATTCGTAGTAGTTATTCTTTAGGTCAGAGCCGAGACGGATGAAACAACTCAAGTCGCCATCGCTCAAATCGGGGTCAAGGTTCTCCATCTTCTCCGCATGCACAAACATCTGCAGATTTTTGTAGTTGCGCATATCGTAACCTGTATTCTTATACACGGCGCGTGCATCTTTCGGACTGAGGTTGGTTACGCGCAACACCATAGCCTGCTCGTTGAGCGGGATGAGGGTGGCTTGCCCGGGATCGGTCTGTCGGCTTATACCCGGCGGCAAGACATAGTTGACCGGGGTACGCGAGGAGTTTTCCTCTATATTAACGGCTTGTACATCCAACTGCGCACCGGTATTGACGGTAGTACCCAGCGGATAGAGGTCTTTGGTATAGTTGCGCCATTCGCCGCGCACAAGGTCAAGAGTTGCCAAACGAAGATGTGTCTCATGGGGACATCCCGTGAGATAGATACGCATAAAACGAATCGACTTGAAATTGCGAATGGAGCCTACGGTCTGCACATCGCTGCTATCGCCACGGAGAGGTATCTTAAACTGATACCAATTCACCTCCGTCGTCGAGCCGTTACGCAGTTTGACGCTCACTGTTTTTTTCTCGGTGATATGCTGACGACCTACCTCCATCATATCGGGGCGCAGCAGTACCTTGTATTGGTAGTATTTCTCGTACTCGTTGAGCGTGTTATCGCCGTTGATGTCCTCTATATCCGGCTGCAAAGTAGAGGCGGTACCATAACTCTCGGTTTGCGAATCTGCGTCGGGTGAGTTGCCCTCGGTACCGTTGTAGTGCTTGTATCGATCGAGAATAGAGACTTCTTGTTGGTCGAAGTCGGTGCCGCGATAGTAGTGGAAATTATCCCCGGCGGGGTCGTTAAGCGGTGAGAAAGAATCCGCCTGCCAAGCACTGAGTACCTCAGGGGCAAGCGTACTCTCCAGAGTTTCGACATATTCGCCATACGGGCGGCGACCATTAAAGGAGAAATTGCGCTCATTGGCAGAACTCAAGCCATTGAGACCCACATCTTGTTTAGCACGCGCCCCCGCCTCGTTGGAGAAAGCCGTAACGGTAGAGGTAGTCTTAGGAACACGCCCCCATACGGTGGAATCCAACTGATTGAAGTCTTGATCGGACACAGGCAAACCATGCTCAAACGATTTCTTTCCGTCGCGCAAGATATCCTCCGATATATCACCGAGGTTGATGTACATCTCGCCCTCGTATCCGTCGGGGTTGGTAAGTGCAGGATCCATCAACCAGAACTCGATATACTCGATGTTTGATTTCTCAAAGTCGGTATTATCCAACTTACGCATCATACCGCCCCAACGCTTCTTTGGGTCTTTTAGTTTACCCGTTGCGGGGTCGATTTCATCTGCCACGATGTTGTATGGGCCACGCTCCTCGGGGTAGAAACTCAGGTTGAGCACGCTGATCTTTGCATCCTCGTTGGCTACCTGCTCTTTCTCGGGATATATCTCTTGCTCCCATACGATACGAGTGCGGTGATCCGACATCGCATCGGGGTCGTTTTTGATGTGCTGCGGCGTATTGGTCTGCGGATAGCCGAAGATAGGATCTACCGTGTACCATGCCAACAACGCACGGTTCTTACCATATTGAATATCATTGCTCAGTTTCGACTCATCGAACGGACTTGGCGTAGAGGCCAAGAACCAATAACTCGGATAGTGGACATCGATATTGGTAGTAGTGGATTCAAAATCATCGATGTATGCCGTACCTACCGAACCGACATCGCGTGTATGCCCCGGTATGAGGTGGGCAAACTCGGCATTTATCTGAAAAGTAGAAGGCGCAGACGCACTGATCCATGGTATCTTATCGATGGCATTGGTCAGCCATTGCATCTCGGTTTTCCAACTGCCGTTCACACCCCATATTGTGTTTGCCAAAGGTTCACTTCCGGTATTCACTTTGGTGGTAATCGGGCGTTCACGCAAGTGCATAATCGTTCCGCCAATCACCAAATCGGGGTTGAATTCATACTCAAGGTGCGCACCAAAGAGACTCTTGCGCTGCATTGAGAAGGTGGATTGGTTCTCCAGTTTGACATCCACATTGGTACCCGATTCGAGAATCGACTGGTTGAGTATGGTTACCGTTCCCATAGTGTAATCTACGGTATAGTCCACATTCTCAATAAGTGTGGCACCACCCGCTGTTACCATAACGCTACCACGCGGCACATTCATTGCATTCAGGCGTATCTCGCTACCGCTCGTGCCCTTGTATTTACCCGTCAGATGAAATTTATTTTTCTCCGTCATCTCCTGCGCCACCACAAGCGTAGAGTCGTAGAGTTCTTGGAACACATACTTATTAGCAATCGCATCGTTGCCGATAGCCGAACGCAAATGGCTACCGAAAGGCTCCAATACCGGGAAAATAACACGACCGTTGCTCGAATAGACGGTCATATTCTCTATATAATCGAACTTACCATCGGGATAGGGGTTGTTCTTGCTATCCAATCGGTCGAGGTTCATCACGCGTAGCAATTGTTTGCCCGCTATGGCCCCTTCGGTAAGATACTGCATATCCGTACCCACCGAGTCGTTACGATAGGTAACATACAACTCAAACTTATCGGACGATATTGAATTAGCGCCAAGCGAGTAGATGTTCTTCATCATCAAATCCCAAGTACCTGCGTTTTTCTTTTGCGGAGCATTGGATGTACTCTTCAGCAGTTTGAGGACTAAGGCATTCGGTGCCCGCAACTCGTCGCTCGCATCGGTAGAGAACTCACCCACTTGATATACCTGTCCGCCGTAGGTATATTCGTACGCTACGGCCAACACCTCATCTTGATTGAGCGCAGAACGCAAAGAGATAAAACCTAAAGCCGAGTTGAGCGTATATTCGCTCGATGACAATAGTCTCGCAGACTCTACTTTCTCAAAGTCATCACCGCCCTCCAAGTCAGAAAGCACTTTGCTCACCTGCTGAATGTCGCGGATGTTGGCTCGGCTGCGGATATTATTGTAAAGATCATTGGTCTTGTTGTCCGGCACAGCCGAAACACCGGCTACCCAAGTATGGTTGGCAATATGGGCATTGGTTTCGCCCAAATCGGTAAAAGCGATGATGTTGCGGGTTTGGTCGTAGTTGCCGCGTTTGTTGGTAACCCAAACCTCAATCTTATTGATTGTTACGCCACTGGCAATATAGGGTGCAGTAGCCATAGCACCCTCATATTGGTCGCGGAAGAAATAACTCAAGAAAAAGTGGCGGTTCTCATCGTAATTATCGCCGGAGACATCAAACTTAGTCATCTGCGCCCCGCCTTTTGAACTTACGGTTTGGCTCTCTGAGTTCTGTTGGCTCACAAGAGCCTGAATACGGAACTTACCAAACTTAAGGTTGGTCTTGATACCAAACAGAGCCTGACTACCACGGATCAAACCGGAGTTCAAATCCATCGTAACATTACCTGCTTCTATCGACTGGATAATATCATCCTCTTGCCCCTTGTACGCCAATTTAAGGTTTTGCTGATCGAATGAAAAACTGGCTTCGGTGTTGTAACTCATATTGAAATTGAGTTTCTCTCCCACCTTACCATTTACGCTCACCTGTATTTTCTCGTCAAAATCGAAGATATTGTTGTTTCTCGCACGGAGAGTAAGGCTCGGATTCTCTATGTATTGGTGCTTAAAGCCAAACAGCAACTCCGCCGAGCCTTGCATCTTCAGTTGCACACCACCAGGACCGAACACCTTGTCCGCCGGACCGATATTAAACTTCATATCGGTGATGTCGAATTTGCTCTCGTTGTTATGCTCCACCTCGCTGATTTTCTGTTGCCAATAGGAATGCATCAGTTTCTGCTCTGTGTAGGCTTTGTACTCACCCTCCGTCATTAGGTAAGGCGTAGCAATATCGACATCCCCTATCTTGGTATGGATGACATAGTACCCCGTATTGGGCTGATAATCAATAGTTGTAGTGATATTCACAGGGGTTGTCAGATCCATACTGCTCTTAGGAGAGGAGAGTTGCTCATAGTTGTCAGCCCCTACTTGTTGTACCTGTACGGGTGCCCATATTGCACTATCTGCCAAAGCCGTCTCTGCCGATACTGTTTCTACATCTGTCGGCTCCTGCGTAGTAGTCTGCTGTGCGGCTTGGGCAGCGGCTTGCTCCTCCATACGACGATCATTCCGCTTGCTCGGAACAAGCGGCTGACGCTGTTGTGCCCATAGGGTTAGAGGGGCTAACAGCAAAAATATATAGGCAAATCGTTTCAGAGAATCAAAGCATTTTTAGGGCATGACGAATCACTTGTTCTACACCGAATGCAGGATTGTCTTTTAGAATCTTATCCACCACTTTTCCGCTGGCAGCAGCCTGAAAACCAAGCATAGTGAGTGCGCTGACCGCCTCGGTTTTCACTTCGCTATCCACCGAACCAAAATTATCTTCCATAGGCAACTCGGTCGGATCACTACCCAAATCGATTTTGAGCACCTTATCTTTGAGGTCCACGATGACACGCTGCGCAGTCTTGGGTCCCAATCCTTTCACTTGCGACAAGGCTTTGGCATTGCCCGTTGCAATAATTTGGCGTATCTCCGCTGCAGAAAAAGCAGACATTATCATCCGTGCAGTATTAGCACCAATACCGCTTACCGTCAGCAACAAGACAAACAAAGCGCGTTCTCCCGTAGTCGGGAAACCGAACAAATCGTGGGTGTCTTCGCGTATAATCTCGGAAATATAAAGTTTGGTATCTTGATTTTCTTTGCCAACCAATGTCGAATAGGTTGGCAGGGCGATATTGATGGCATATCCTACACCGGCAGCCTCTATCACCGCCATTGTCGGGTTTAGTTCAGCAAGTTGTCCTTTGATGTATTCAATCATATCCGTCTGTCTTTCTAAGTCTGCCTAATATATATATTACAACTATTATTGAGAGAATACTACTATAATCTCTCCGCCTACCGCTACTGACAATAGTTGCAAAATAGCGCACAAAGTTACGACAAATTTCTCAGATATGCAAGCACTTATGCCATTTCGGTATCGCGCAGCCTAAAAACTCTACATAGAGATACTCCATCGCCTGCGAATTTTCTATCCCCAAAGCAAATTGATTTTGCGATAAGGCACCTAATTTCTCGTTAATCTCAGCCGCTTATATTCCGAATAGGACATCGTTCGATTGCAGCCGCTTCCGTCCGACCGATAGTTGGTACAACCAAGAAACATATCCCTCTGCCCCTTTTTAACAATCAAATAGCCATCTTTACACGAATCACACTTGAGTATGGACATATTCTCTCCCTTTAAGTCGTTGGTCATAAAATCACAAATCTCGGGTTCGTTTGAACATATCCATAGTCGAAGACCATACGATTTTTTGTAGCGTAGTTGCAGCGGATACCCACATATCGGGCACTGTTTACGCTCTACGCCTTTTTTCTTCTCTTTATCGATCTCACCTCGGACCACCACACTCGGATAATCGCGCAGCAATTCTAATATAAAATCAGACGGATGTTGCTGTGGCGTAACAAGATACACCCTATTTTTTGTACGCGTTAAGGCTACATAAAACAAGCGTCGCTCTTCTGCATAATCAATGTCATAATCGGTTTTGACAACATAATGCAACACGGGATCGTCCTCTATTTTAGACGGAAAACCATAAACGGCATCCATATTGTTGAAAACTATCACATTGTCGTACCCGAGTCCCTTGGCACGGTGTACAGTCATAAAATCAAAATAGTAAGCATTGTATTTTTTCGACCAAACATTGCCTGTCTTCTCATCGTACACAAAATCACTGGAACGGCACAGGTTATATCCGTCAAAACTATATCTACCAAGCAGGAGAATTGTAGATTTGGGGCTTTGAGCAATAATCTCATCCATTATTTTTTCGACCGTTTCACCAATCAAATAATACTTTCCTCCTTTTCCCTCATACTTAGAACGATCGACTTCTTCTGTATAAGTTTGAATAATTATCGGATCTTTGATATGCTTTGGCGAAACAAGCGATTTACGCATCTGATGGATATTCTTTTGCACAAAGCCACCTGCAATATCAATCAATTCTTGCGCATTACGATAAGTTTTTGTAATACGCAATTCATCACCATAGCCAAAAACCTCCTTAAATTTGGTAAATAGACTAATATCCGATCCAGCATACGCATATATCGACTGCCAATCATCTCCTACTGCAATGATTTTTGCGTTACACATTCGGCTCAATTCTTTCGTCAAATTGAATCGTTGGCGGGAAATATCTTGATACTCATCTACTATGATATAGCGGAAATCTAATTTCGTACCCTTCAACTCTTCCTCACGCAAGATACGCGCCGAATCATTTATCATATCCTCAAAATCTATAGCGTGTCGCTCTTTGAGCCGTTTTGTATATTCATAGTAACACTGCTCGCAAATGCAAAGAAATAATTTAGTACGCTCGTTATTAGATGTCGTTTGAAAACGGAAGAAACAATCCGTAGTCATACCATTAGTTTTGAAGTTCTGTATAAAAGTACAGACCAACTTCACCAAACGAGATATGTATTTGTTTTCCTCTGTGCTGACTATTTTCTCAAATACTTCACGCGATGGACGCGGCTGTAATTCAAAACCATACTTAATAAGTTCTTCTTTCAGATGGTCTTGCAAAGAACGCCCATCATTGTAGGCAGAGAATGTATAAATTAAATCGGTCTTATGCTCGCGATGAAGCACAATTTTATCATTTACAGCCTTTTTATAGCGTTCCAAATCAGCCTCTGTATAGCGAGCATTTCGTCCGTCTTGCGTTATTCCAAAGTGTTCAATATATGCAACCTTATCCCCTTGCGTAATTGTAAAATCGGGCGTATATGGTTTGCAAGAATGGAGAATATTGAACGGGTACTGTTTTTCATATACATAAGCTATATTGTTCATAAACAAGAAATTAGCGATCTGCACTTCTTGATTAGAACGCAATGTTTCATGTACAATGGTTATGTGCTTGCTTCGGCGTTGGTTGATTATCTTTTCTGCATATTCATCTATATTTCCCTTGATGGTGGTAAAGTCGGCTTTGGCAATATAGTTGAAAAAGGTATTTAGGTCTTCCCCTTCATAAGGTGCATCAAAATAACTACCAAAAAATAAGACCAACTTATCTACCAACTCCGGATTTTCCAATATATTGCCCTTCAGATAGTTATTGATTACATGATACATAAAACCCGAATCAACCACCCTTTTTCTATCCTCATCTTGTCTTTTCAAGATAGCGTAACCCGTTTTATGGAAGGTTGTTACAGGGCAAGGAATACCCAATGCTTTATTTATCTTTTGGCGCAGTTCGTCCACTGCCTTATTAGTAAAAGAAATCACCAATATCTGTGTCGGCTTAATCTTCTTTTTCTCGACCAAATATCGTACTTTTGCAGCCACGGTAGTGGTTTTTCCCGCACCGGCACCAGCTATTACTAAGGTATAATCCTCATCCGACAATACAACTTTTCTCTGCTCCTCATCTAACAAAATCGCAGAATCAATAGGTTTGAGTATCGAATCTAAATAACCTCTATCGCTCTGCAAATGACGCTCAATAAAGTGCTGATTGTGCGTAGCAAAAATCTTTCCGCCATTGGAATCAGATACACACCCATACCGCTCAATAAATTGCTCGATACGCGCTCTTTCTACATGGTTGGTCTCACAATAGGACTGCAGCATCCCTGTAGAAATCAGTTTACTAAAAGTGGTGAAAACATCCTTGTATTCATCACGAAGCCATAAATAATCTTTGCGTGCGATATACTTGTCCGCACCCAATAGAGAGCGAATCATTACCTCGAACTCCTTTAGTTTCTGAAGTTCGGGTGTAGGTATCATATCCTTTTTACTAAATCGGGATAATATATTCGCTATAAATGACATAGTGTTATTTCCGTTCCGTAATCTTATGCACCGAGGTGTCCCATAAAATTTCCCCCGATGCATTGCTGCACACAAGCCAGCACACAATACCTAATGGTAAAAGATTGTGGTGCAAAGATACATCTTTTTGATGAGGTATGCAAATAAAAATACTATCCCACAGCGAATTATCTCGTATCAAAACGCAAACGAAGGGACTGCCGTGCGGCAGTCCCTTGCGTGTAAAGGTTTATTGAATTGACGGTTGGCGGATTTGTTTCAAACAATCATACCCTGTCAATAAAATGTGGACAAGTTCAAGATAGATTCAAACCTACTCAGTCTATTTTATGTATCAGACTTATCGGTCTATCCGAACTAATCTAATCGAGATTAGGCGAGTTTGTTTACATAAACAGCCAACTTCGATTTCAAGTTAGCAGCCTTGTTCTTGTGGATAATGTTGCGTTTAGCTAACTTATCCAACATCGAACTGACCTTAGGCAGTGCAGCTTGAGCAGCAGCCTTATCGGTAGTAGCACGCAAGTCGCGCACAGCGTTGCGAGCCGTTTTTGCATAATAGTGGTTGCGAGCCTTACGGGTAGCCGTTTGGCGGATGCGTTTCAAAGAAGATTTGTGATTTGCCATCTTAGTAAATAGATGAAAATTGTTTTACAAATGTGTTACCTTTGAGGAAGGTTTTCTTTGCGGTTATTAAAGTAGTCCATAGCAGAGTCGAACTGCTCTTTAGAGAATGAAAATCTCTCGTCCTAACCGATAGACGAATGGACCCACAACTTTTCTACTTGTTAAGTTTATTCACAATAAGAGACCGCTCAAGCGAAAAGCGGGTGCAAAGATACTACAAAAATCCGAATACTCCAAATAATTTACAGAGAAAATATACTTTTTGGTTCATTTTTTTGCATATTCAGCCAAATT
Source organism: uncultured Bacteroidales bacterium (assembly GCA_900542355.1). Classification (GTDB taxonomy): domain Bacteria; phylum Bacteroidota; class Bacteroidia; order Bacteroidales; family Paludibacteraceae; genus Colicola. Next base: position 53,437 of record UQNE01000005.1, read on the forward strand.
ATAGTATCTTTGCAGCGCAAAAAGTCTGTTTCTATGAGTATAGTGCCCAAGAGAATACGATACACCTTATATATATTGTGTGCGATGTGCGCAACGGTTTGCGCACAAGAGACGGTTCGCCAACCGGATTTGCAAGTGGCAGATAATAGTTTCTTTGACCCGACACGCAAAGATAAGAAAAAAGATACCTATCAATTTGGGCTAGAGTATCGTATTGAGGCGGGGTATGTACAAGCCAACCAGCGCACCAACAACTATTCGTATCCCGACATGTTCTTGCATGGTGCGCGTATCGGTGCCACTTTCACCTTTCTCCTTCCTATCCGTTTCAGTCTGCAGACCGGCGTACTCTACTCGATTGCTTATGGCAGAAACGAGCAACATTGGCGCTCTATGGACGCAGCGAGCGTGCAGACCGAGTATATCCAACACCGCATATTGGAGCACAATCTGACTATCCCGGTGCGGTGCTACTACACCATACCGCTTTGGCGGCAACTGAACATGTTTTTCTATGGCGGTCCGCAGTTGCAGATAGGTTTGGCACAAAACGACTATATGCGGTTGCACCTAAGCGAAGGTACGCTCCAATGGCTACAGCAGCAGGACATCGCAACCGAGCCATACGACCGTTTGGGTAGCGGTGAACTCTACCGCACCAACATCCAAATGGGCTTAGGCGGCGGCTTTGAATGGGACAGATACCGCCTGCAAGCGGGGTATGATTTCGGATTGAACAACCTGGTAAAAAACAAAATTATCGACAGCCAGCATCTATGGGAATGGAGTTGGTATGTCAGTTTTAGTTATAAATTTTAATTCACTTACAAAGAACTTTCGTTCAGATTCGTTCGGGGTGCCGAGACGGCTGAGATTAAACCCGTGGAACCTGCACAGGTAATTCTGTAGAGGGAAAATGAAAAAAAACTACTTTCTGGGAGTTTGCTGTTTGTCGGCAACACTCATGGTAGGCAGCGTACAGGGCTACGCCGCCGATTCGTCTGCTAAAGACACGCTAACGATTGTGATGAACCAAATGGAGGACATCCATGTGGTAGCACAACGAGTACAACAAACCACGACCAACCACGAGGTCATCTCTCACGAGGTTCTCAACCGTGAGAACACGGGGCAGAACCTGCCTTACCTGTTATCCACGGTGCCGGCCTTGCAGATTACGAGCGATGATGGTCTGGGTGTGGGCTACACCTATTTCCGTGTGCGCGGCACCGACCACACGCGTATCAATATGACGGTGAACGATGTGCCCCTCAACGACCAAGAGAGCCAAACCGTTTTTTGGGTAAATATGACCGATATGGCAGCCTCGATGTCGAGCATCGATGTGCAACGCGGTGTAGGTACATCCACCAACGGTAGTGCTTCGTTCGGTGCTTCGCTGAATATGCAAACGGGTGATAATGACACCGTTAGCCACTTTACACTCGGTTTCAACGGCGGTATGTACAATACCTTCCGCGAGATGGTATCAGCACATGTGGTACTGCCCAACAACTGGCGTGCGAACGCGCGTTTCAGCAAGGTAAACTCTGACGGTTTTCTCTATCGTACCAATTCTGACCTCTATTCGTACTATGGTGATTTGGGTTGGTATGGACAGCAGACACAAGTGATCGCGCGTTTCTTCGGTGGTAAGGAAAAGACCGGTATGGGTTGGGACGGCGTAACCAAAGATGTGGCTTATGGGTTGAATGGTGCAGACCGTCGCTACAACCCGGCAGGCGAGTACACGGACGATAACGGCGAAACAAAGTACTACGACAACCAAACGGACAACTACGCACAACAGCATGCGCAACTGGCTATCAACCATCGCTTTAACCCTAATTGGAGCCTCAACACCACACTCCACTACACCCACGGCGGCGGCTACTACGAGCAATACAAAAAGAAAAAGTTCAGTTATTGGGGCTTGCAAGATCGCCGCGATGAGGACGGCGAGAAGATAAAAGCCCTCGGACTGTATCGCAAATACCTCGATAACCATTTCTTCGGTGCAGTGATGTCGACTAAGTATGTATCGGAGCCTGTAGATGCACAGATTGGCGTTGCCGCCAACGACTATATGGGTTCGCACTTCGGTACGCTCAACTACCTGCACGACTCGGTGTATGGCGGAATGATACCGGTGAACTACGAGTACTACCGCAACCGAGCCAACAAAGTGGACGCCAATATCTACGCGAAAGCCAACTGGCGCGTCATCAACCGTGCGCAAGAGACCTTGAGTCTCTATGCCGACCTGCAGTATCGGTATGTCCGCTATTCGCGCAACGGTATCAACGATGAGGATATGGAAGACCTGCCTCTGACGGTGAACTACCACTTCTTCAACCCGAAAGCCGGTTTGACCTACCAAAACCACGGGCATTTGCTCTATGGTAGTTTTGCTATGGCTAACCGCGAGCCGAGCCGCAACAACTACAAAGAGAATGTCATCTACGATGCTACGACAGGTGAACTGAAAGGTCTGCCTAACCCCGAGGTGCTCTACGACTATGAGTTGGGCTACACCTACTCGCACCCGCGCTTCACCATCGGTGCTAACTTCTACTTTATGGACTACGACGACCAGTTGGTGCTGACCGGGCGTATCAACGATGTGGGTGCACAATCGACTAAGAATGTAAAAGACTCGTATCGTATGGGTATGGAACTGACGGCAGGCGTGAAGATACTCGATTGGTTCCGTTGGGACGGCAACTTCGTGCTCTCGCGCAACAAAATCCTCAACTACACCGATGTCATCACACGCTACGACAAGGACTTTAATTGGCTCGGCGAGGAGGAAGTTAACCTAAAAGAAACTACGATTGCTTTCTCGCCTATGATCACGGCTATGTCGCTCTTCACCTTTGATGTAGCAGGGTTTTTGGCTACGATACAGACCAATGTAACAAGCAAACAGTACCTCGACAACATGCAGAACGAGAGTGCCGCACTCAAGGCATTCACCACCACGAATGTGAACCTGCAATATCAGTTACCGATGACCAAATGGTGCGGGCGCAGCAATGTACCGCAGATCCGTTTGCTTTGCCAACTCAACAACATCTTCGATATGAAATACGCCAGCAACGGCGGTAGCGACTATTCGTACACCGAAGACGGCATCGCATGCTGGCCTTGGTACTATGCGCAAGCGGGTATCAATGTGCACGCCGGTTTCGTAGTTAATTGGTAAGATTTCTTTCGTTGATATTTTTCAGTAAAACGAGGTTGCCCCTAAACGAGGCAGCCTCGTTTTTTTGCATGGGATGTTGTATCGGAAGCCAATGCTTAGGATGTTGTATTTTTCTCCATTTTGAGTAGCATGAGGGGTGTTTTGCGAGGGCTTAGGTCTCGATTAGGTCTCGACTATAGTTCGACAAAAACAGCAGTAGGAAAAACAGAACATTACTTCTACAAATGGTTCCCATAGCCACCCTTGTGCACAGCGAAGAGCAGGACACATTAATTGCCATTGGACATTCATTTTCTGCGTTGCGTGTAGTGCCTTATGGATCAACAGTCGTTAAAAACCACATAGAACAACAAAAATGCTCAGTTTTGTTATGGTTTCGCAAAATAACACCAAATATATTGCATAAGTGCGGCTTTTTTTGTATCTTTGCAGCGAAAAATAAAATAGAGGATTATGCTACAAATCTATAACACGCTCACGCGTCAGAAAGAGTATTTCCGCCCTTTGCACGAAGGGCGAGTAGGTATGTATGTATGCGGTCCGACCGTCTATGGGGATGCCCATCTGGGACACGCGCGGCCTGCCATTACCTTCGACTTGCTATATCGCTACTTGATGTATCTCGGATATAAAGTGCGCTATGTTCGCAACATCACCGATGTAGGACACCTGGAGCACGATGCGGACGAAGGCGAGGATAAGATAGCCAAGAAAGCACGCTTGGAGCAGTTGGAACCGATGGAGGTGGCGCAATACTATATAAACCGCTACCACCACGATATGGAGTTGCTGAATGTGTTGCCGCCGTCGATTGAACCTCATGCGAGCGGACATATCATTGAGCAGATTGCTTTCATACAGAAGATTATCGACCACGGCTACGCATATATTGTGAACGGTAGCGTGTATATGGATGTAGAGAAATACGCCAAAGATTTCCCCTATGGCAAACTCTCGGGACGCAACCTGGAGGACATCAAAACAGAGACGCGCGAACTGGACGGTCAGTCGGAAAAGAAACACAGTTACGATTTTGCGCTGTGGAAAAAAGCCGCACCCGAGCATATCATGCACTGGCCCAGCCCGTGGAGCGAAGGTTTCCCCGGTTGGCATATCGAGTGTTCCGCTATGGGTACGAAATACCTCGGCGAGGAATTTGACATCCACGGTGGCGGAATGGACTTGATGTTTCCACACCACGAAGCAGAGATTGCGCAATCGTGTGCTGCATTGGGACACGACAGTGTACACTACTGGATGCACAACAATATGATTACCATTGAGGGGAAGAAGATGGGTAAATCATACAATAACTTCATCACCCTTGAGCAGTTCTTCCACGGTGATCACCCGTTGCTGAGCCAACCTTTCTCACCGATGACAATCCGTTTCTTCATTCTAATGGCGCATTATCGTTCGACGGTAGATTTCTCGAGCGAAGCATTGGAGGCTGCGGAGAAAGGGTTTGCGCGTCTGCAGGAGGCTTATACACGCTTGATGAAACTGACACCGGGAGAGGTTAGCACAGTGGAGATTGCCAATCTACGCGAGCGTTGCCAAGAAGCCATGGATGATGATCTGAACTCACCGATTGTCATCTCACACTTATTCGATTCTGCTCGCGCAATTAACACCGTTTATGACGGCAAAGGCAGTATCAGCAAAGCCGATTTGGAGGAACTGCAATCGGTTTGGGAGACCTTTGCGGTAGATATTCTCGGTTTGCGTTTGGAAGACGGCGGCAGCGACAGCCGACAGATGGCGGCTTATCACGGGGCTATCGATTTGTTGCTTGGTATCCGTTTGGATGCTAAACGGCAGAAAGACTGGGCAACGAGCGACCGCATACGCAACTCGCTGACAGAATTGGGCTTTAACATCAAAGATACAAAAGATGGCTTTGAGTGGAGTATCTGAGAGAGGTAGGCTGATGACTACGAAACATATTGTAAGAACCGCTCTAATGGCGGTTCTTATTGTGTTGGTTTCTTGCGGCCAAAGCACGAAGGAAGAGAGTGTGCAGGAAGGACAATTGGTCGCCTATCCGGGGCGCACCTTCAGTTACAGTCAGAAGTTCAACGACGGGCAAAAGAAGCAAATGGCTGCCGCAAAACAATGCGGAATCAGCCAACCGCTTGTCAATAGAAAAGAGGCAGAGCAAATGCAAGGCAGACTACAGCGCGTAAAGACGACCGGCAACTACATCGTAGATCCATTGGAACACTCGGTACCCTACCTTGTACCGAAAGCCGCAGACGAACTGAACCGTATCGGTGAAGGCTTTGCCGACATCCTGCAACGCAACGGATTGCCTCATTACCAATTTCATATCAGCAGTATCTTACGCACCCAAGAGGACATCCAACTGCTACAAAAGAGCGGAAACTACAATGCCGTAACCACCTCGTGCCATTGCTACGGCACTACTTTTGACATTGCCTACACCCATTTTACCAAGACTTCCGATACGGCTGATTATATGACGGAAGACAACCTAAAACTGGTACTCGGGCAGGTACTGCTCAATGAACAACGGGCAGGGCATATCTATGTAAAATACGAATACAAACAGGCTTGTTTTCACATCACCGTGCGGCCATAACCACTGCGATTGTGATTGCATAGTTGCTTTTAGAGTGCGCAGTTGCGCATTCTTTTTTTGTATGTACATCGAGGTAAACTATACGGATTAACACAAAGAAAAGACCGCCTTGCGAGCGGTCTTTGTGGTACCTCTTGGAGTTGAACCAAGGACACATGGATTTTCAGTCCATTGCTCTACCACCTGAGCTAAGGTACCTTGCGCTTTTCTTTGTCGCGCCCGACTAGTAGGGCATATCGGCGAAAAGCGAGTGCAAAGGTACTGCTTTTTTCTGACATAACCAAATGTTTTGCCACTTTTTTTTGCAAATCTATGCACTTTTCCGTTATTTTCGGTAGCAGTCTCGTCAGAAGAGACTCAACTGGTCATCTTCAGCCGATTCTTTGTGGACAGGTTTCGTGTCATCGGGGACATCACCGTTGATAGTAAAAGGCACGCCATCTACCTCGGTGGTAGCATCACCATGGGTATCGGGTGCATTATCCTCATCGGTCTCTTCGACGACAGATTCTTCGGGTTGCTCTGCCGGAGGCGGTGTGATATCATCGATAGAAGCGACCTCGAGCGTGGTAATGCGTTTGCCCTTTGCTTTGGGCGATTTGGCATCGATAAAGTCTGCCATCACAACCTCCAGCGGTTCGCGTGCAGAGTCGGTAAACGATACACGGAAGACGGCATCCTCACGATCGGAGAGCAAGACAATACGCGAATCGCGATTATCTCCAAGCATACTCTGTGGCTTGAAATTAGCATCATCTGCCAACGAGAAACGCTTGGCATAGAAATACTTTTGATCGGCATTCCACATTGCCAACGACCATACTTTCTCGGGTTGGAACTTCTCGATACGCAAGATATTTTGGTCGAAATGCGCTGTCAGATCGAAGGTGGTAAGGTAGTAATCGCCCGTATTGGTGATAACTAAGATACGATCCTCGTCCCAGAACTCGCCCAAGTAATTGCCCTGTGCATCGTAGTTGATACGCAGCACATCGGGATCAAACCACACCTTGCGACCGCCTAAGGTAGAGTGTCCCTTCTGCTTGAGTGTAATGGACTTGACCTCATATTTGGTCAGCACATTACCTCGCGCAGAGCGGCTCTTGACCGCCAACTCGCTCAAGTCCTTGCAGACTTCCATTTTTTTGAGGTGCAAAGCAGGTTTGAGTGCCACGCGTATCACCTCTGCTTCGCCATTGGGATTCGCCGTAAAATAGATGATTTTTGAGCCGGGTTTGCCTTGGGTAAGGTCGTACTCCTTATCGCGCGAAACGCCCATCACATTGAAGCGTTTCATATAGTAGATGCCACCCTTTCCATCGCGATATACTACATTGTACACCGTGCGATCATCGTTTTTCTTGAATATAGCAATGTGCAAAATGTCGGTACCGATAAAGAGTTTCTCCGCCACACGCATAATCTTGTACTTGCCGTCTTTGTGGAAGACAATCACATCATCGATATCGGAGCAGTTGCAAAGGAACTCGTCTTTTTTGAGCCCTGTACCGATAAAGCCTTCCTCACGATTGATATAGAGTTTCTCGTTGGCCTCCACCACTGTTTTGACATTGATATTTGCGAAATTGCGCACCTCAGTGCGACGGGGATAGCCGGCACCATATTTTTGTTTGAGGGACTCGAACCAAGATATAGTATAGTCGGTAAGATGGCTGAGGTTATGCTCGGTTTGCTTAATCTTTTTCGCCAAGTCTTTCATCAGTTCATCGGCTTTTTTCGAGTCGAACTTCGTGATACGAATCATTCGTATCTCAAACAGTTTCTCTATATCCTCAGTGCGTACCTCACGCAGGAGTTGCGGTTTCCACGGATCAAGTGCTTTATCGACAAAGGCAATCAATTTATCCTTGTTGGGTGCCGTCTCATACCCCGACTCCTTATATATACGGTTCTCGATAAATATCTTCTCGAGCGAAGTGTAGAAATAGCGTTCCTCCAACTCGCTTTTCTCAATCTCCAATTCCCATCGGAGTAGCGACTTGGTATTCTCTGTTGAGAGGCTAAGTAGGTTGCTTACATTGGTAAAGATAGGCTTTTTATTCTCGATGACGCAGCAGTTGGGGGATATATTGACCTCGCAATCGGTAAACGCATACAATGCATCGATCGCCTTATCGGACGAACTGCCCGGGGCAAGTTGAACCACGATACGCGCCGTTTCCGCTGTAAAATCGTCCACCTTACGAATCTTAATCTTGCCTTTCTGATTAGCACGCAAGATTGTCTCAATGATCTTAGATGTAGTAGTGCCAAAAGGTATCTCGGTGATGATGAGTGTCTTATTATCGTCCGCTTTTTGGATTTTAGCACGAATCTTTATCACACCACCACGCTCACCATCATTGTATCGGCTGACATCTATCTCGCCCCCTGTGGGAAAATCAGGGTAAAGCACAAAGTCCTCACCACGCAAGTACGCCAACGACGCATCACATAGTTCGCAGAAGTTGTGCGGAAGTATCTTTGAATTGAGTCCGACAGCAATACCCTCTACGCCTTGTGCGAGCAGCAAAGGGAACTTCACCGGCAGATGAACAGGCTCTTTCTTGCGCCCGTCATAAGAGAGCATCCATTTGGTTGTCTTCGGGTTGAACACCGTATCTAATGCAAACTTGCTCAATCGTGCCTCAATATAACGGGGTGCCGCTGCGCCATCGCCGGTAAGGATATTACCCCAGTTACCCTGACAGTCGATGAGCAGGTCTTTCTGACCGAGTTGCACCAAAGCATCGCCTATACTGGCATCGCCATGGGGGTGATACTGCATGGTCTGTCCGACGATATTTGCCACCTTATTCATCTTGCCGTCGTCCACGCATTTCATTGCGTGCAATATACGGCGTTGTACAGGTTTCAAACCATCCTCGATGGCAGGTACGGCACGCTCCAAGATGACATACGACGCATAATCCAAGAACCAATCTTGATACATACCCGTAAGATGATACTTGATAGCATCATTGAACGACTCGGGTTTGTAAGTAGAATGCGCCTCAGCGGGAGCAGCATCTTCGACAGAGTCGGCTGTTCCGTTGTCTGTTGCCTCTTGCGATGCCGAGTCTTGTGATTCTGTTTGCGAACCGAGATCCTCGTTTAGAGCGGAAGCAGTATCGTTGCTTTCCGATTGCGGTGAATCCGGTGTTTGCAACTCGTCGTCATCTTTCATGATTATGCCTTGGGTATTGTGATTATACGATAAAACCTATCCCCGAAGTTTCCCCTGAGGACAGATTAGACTTATAGACCTGCAACCCATTGTATTGCAGGCAAATGCGCATCAGTTGATATACTTATTGAGTAGGATGTATGCAACGATACCAACCCCCTCAAATATGATACCGCAAACGAGTAGCCAGTTCTGCTGGATAGCATATTGATACACCACAAAGAAAACAACGCCTATCAACAACAAGATGACGCCTAAGTATTTAAGAAATGCTTTCATGTACTTTATATTTTGTATTCTACAAAATTCGCTTGCAAAGTTACTACTTTTTTTCCAAAATCACAAACTTGGTGCGTATTTTGTCCAAAATCAGCGGTTTGGCTGCAAGGTAAGTACGATTTTGCCTATATTTGCGCCACTTTTGCCCATTTGCGCAACCGGTATTTCCACGCCGTCCAAATTGCGAATACGCAAGTTGTCGTACACCCGATGGGTATGTCCGCCAACAATGACATCAATATCGCGTGTATTCGCTGCCAATTCCACATCGCAGAAATCTTGCTCAGTAGCAGGATAAGTACCGAGGTGGCTCAGACAAACAACCACATCACATTGCTTCTCATGGCGGAGCATAGTAGCCATTTGTTGTGCTATCGGATAGGGCGGATTATACACCAAAGGCGCAAAATTCTTATCCGCAATCAGCCCTTTGGGCTGCACGCCCAGGCCAAAGATACCTATTTTAAGTCCGCCTTTGCGGACGATGACATAGGGTTTTACAATACCCTCAAGCGGAGTACCGACCACATCATAGTTAGCGCAGACAATCGGGAAATTAGCGGTCTTGAGAACAGCCGCCAAGGTGTCCACTCCGTTATCAAACTCATGGTTGCCAAGCGTAGCCGCATCATAGCCCATGCGGTTGAGGGCATCTATCTCCACACGCCCATGGAAGAAATTGAAATAAGGCGTGCCCTGACTAAAATCGCCCGCATCGAGCAACAGCAGGTTGGGGTCTTGCTCGCGCTCACGGGCAATCAGCCCCATACGGCGTGCATATCCGCCGCGGCCGTCTGCCTTGGGTTCTACCTGCGAATGGGTATCGTTGGTATGGAGAATTGTCAGCGTAGTAGCCTTTTCGCTACAGCTGACTAAGACAAACAAAGAAAATAAGACAGGTAATAACTTCTGCATATCTATTGTGTTTTTATTATTGGAATCGCTTATTAATTTCGTCATCCGCCAGCCACGCAACCACTTTCTTGCCATCGGGTGTACGGCGATAAGCGGAGAGAGCAAACAAGTGGGACAAGAGATCCTGCATCTCTTCTTCTGAGAGCGTTTTGCCATAAGGAATAGCCGTATCGTTTGCTAACGACAACGCCATTCGATGTTGCCACTCGGTGCGTGCCCCCGCACCTGTCTCACGCACCACTTGCAGGATATGTTGCAAGACCGGCAGGGCGTTCTGTTGCCCCAGTTGTGCCGGTACGCCATTGATACTATACGAGGTCTTTCCAAACTGCTCCATATCGAAACCAATAGCCCGCAGGTCGTCTAAGACGGGGGCAATAAGCAGCATATCATCGGAGGTAAGATCCAGTATTTCGGGGAATAGCAACTGTTGCATAGGGGCTTTGGCTGTCTGCAACTCACTGATATACTGCTGATACAACACGCATACATGGGCGCGATACTGATTGATGAGCAGCAGTCCGTCGGGCAACGACAGCAAGATATACTTACCCGCATACTGCCATGGCGTCAAAGTAGCCAAATCGACATCAAACAATGCAGGCTCGGCAGCAGGCGATTGCAATTCCCACTCGTGCGTCGTGGCCATTGGCGTAGCAGCAGACGGGAATAGGTTCTCCCACCCTGCCACCGTTGTTCTATCCGCAGCGGGATAAGTATTGCGGGTCTTGAACGGGTTGTAGTTGGGGTCGCACATCATCTTGGGTGCCGCTGCGGGTTGCGCATCGCCGGTAGGTACAGGCATCTCTATCGCACCATCTCGCTCAAACTCAAAGGTCGGTGAGAGCGAGAACTTGCCCAATGCCTCACGCACCGAGGCAAGCAGTATCTGAAATATCGTCTGCTCATCGGCGAACTTAATCTCGGTCTTCGTCGGGTGAATATTCACATCGATGGCCTCAGGAGCAATGTCAAAGTAGATAAAGAAAGAGGGCTGATAATCGCCCGGCAACATCCCCGCATAGGCCGTCTGCACCGCCTTTTGGAAATACGGATGGCGCATATACCGCCCATTGACAAAGAAGTACTGCTGTGCATTCTTGCCGGTGGATTCGGGTTTGCTGACAAAACCACGAATAGAAACCAAATCGGTATCGGTTTTGATACTTATCAGTCCGGAGGTGTAGGCCTTACCTGTCCCCTTACCAAAAATAGCCTCAATACGCTGTTTCTCAGTGCCGGCAGGCAGTTCCATAAGTATCTCATCGTTGTTAACGAAAGTGAACTGCACCTTAGGATAGACCAAGACGATACGATAGAAATCGGTCAGCAGGTTACGCAATTCGGTTTGGTCGGTCTTGAGGAACTTACGGCGTACAGGTACATTATAGAATAGGTTTTTCACCTTAAAGTTGGTGCCTACAGGGCACTGACAAGGCTCTTGCGTCAGCACTTCAGAGCCGGCTATCTCGAGGCGTGTCCCCATTTCGTCTTCCGCACGACGGGTCAGCACTTCAATCTGCGCCACTGCACATATACTCGCCAACGCCTCCCCGCGAAAACCCATGGTACGCAGAGAGAATAGGTCGGAGGCCTCTTTTATCTTAGAAGTAGCATGTCGCTCAAATGCCATACGGGCATCGGTCTCGCTCATACCCGAGCCGTCATCTACTACCTGCAAGAGTGTACGCCCCGCATCACGAACAATCACCTGGATATGGGTTGCGCCCGCATCCAGACTATTCTCCACCAACTCTTTGAGACAAGAGGCGGGGCGCTGTATGACCTCGCCAGCCGCAATCTGATTGGCTACACTATCGGGTAAGAGATGAATAATATCCATTTTTCTACACCAACACCTGCTACGAATACAGGTCTAATCAAAGCAAATAATAGAAACAAAACAGCAACAACGCCAACAGCGCAATCCAAAAAGCCAGTTTAGACTTTTTGCGCTGGCGCAGTTCGGTCATATTCTTCTCGTGCTCCTCACGAAAAGACCCGCGATGGAGGTGTTCACGACGCTCCTTGCGCTCCTCCTTATCCTTATCGTAGTAGATAGGCCGATAGTCCCACTCGCGGGGTTTGGGTACTTTAGGAAATAAGACAGACATAATCAGGGATTTAGGATACAGGAATACTATGATAAACAAAAAGGGTTTGCCCGATGCCAAATCGAGCAAACCCTTTTATGAGCGAAGGATTACTTTACGATTGCTTGGAATGCAGCGTCCTCTGCATACTTAGCAAACTCGATATCCTTTTGTGCTTTAGCCTTCAAAGAAGCGTCTTTAGCGACAGCCACTTTCATATTGCTATACACAGCCTCACGGTCGTTGGTGCGAGCAGCAACGATAGCGGTCAGGTAAGCGGTAGTAGCGTTCGGCTCTTTTACATTAGCCAAGGTCTGACGAGCGGCAGCATAGTCCTCGTTGAGGATCTGCTGAACGGCAGCATTGTTGGTAGCAGCATTGCCGTAAGCCGATTTAGCAGCCTTGTAGTCGCCCTTCATCGTATAGAGCGTACCCATAGCGGCAGCCAAGTTACCTTCGGTGCCGGCAGCCTTACCAAGATACTCCTCTGCTTTCTTGAGGTCGTTGTCAGCCATTGCAGCCAAACCCGCGTTGTAGTTGACATCTGCATTGTTGGGAGCAATCTCCAATGCCTTGCTGTAAGCACGGCGAGCCTCAGCGATGTTGCCTTGCTCGAAGTAGATCATACCCATATTGTTGTATGCACGATAGTCGTTGAATTGCGATGCAACCTTCTGATAGATAGCGATTTTCTCCGAGTTGTCAGAGGTGAGTGTAGCAGCATAGAGCAACTCCTCTACATTCAGTTGTGCAGGGTCGTTCTTAGCCAACTCTTTGATTTCGTCGTCCGATTTACCAATAAGGTCGGTGGTAAGGATCAAGCGGCTACGACGCAACTCGGGGAGAACATCCTCAGCGATGGTCTTGTAAACGCTGCTGAGGTTCTTGATTTGCGCCTCACGCTCCTCAGGATCGGTGTACATGCTCAAGACGCGGAGAACCAAGTCTTTGTCTTGGATATTGCTATTCTCCATTGCTGCTTGGAAACCTGCCCAGTCCTCTGCGGTGATTTCAGAAGCAATGTCGGTGCTAACTTTGTCTTTCTTGAGTTGTTTCTGCAAAAATTTCTGTGCGTTCTTCTGACGGTCAGTAGCCAAACGGGTGTTGAGGTCAAGACCACCTTCGGGGCTGGCATAACCGCTTACCTCGAGTTTATTGATGGCTTTCTTCTCGTTGTCGTTAGCCTCTTTGATAGCGGCACGCAGATCCTTCATCTCTTGGCTTCCAGTCTCCGAGTTGCGGAGGTTAGATTGCTGGATAAGGAACTTAATATCAGCCTCTTGCATCTCTTGGATAACGCGTTGAAACTTATCGGGAGTGATAGCGGCTTTGTTGTCGCCGGCCTTAGCCATCTTTGCGGTAGCCATCAAACCGTCAGCAATCTTCAAATCAGGAATCTCGATTTCTTTCTTGCCTACCTTAGCGGTAAAACGAAGATAGAGTTCCGATTTATCCATAGCGGGTACATAATCGAAACTGCAAGATTGGGTGTAGGTACCACCGTTCTTGTAACTTACTTTCTTGCCGTTCTCTTTTACTTTCTCGCCTACATAAGTAACAGGCTCACCTACTGACTCTTGCCCTGCATATTTAAGCACGGGAGTAACGGTAAGCACACCTTTCTTAGCGAATTTCTTTACAGGGAATGTACCTGTAATGTCTGCATTTACCTTGTCTCCGACAACGGTAAGCGGATTAGGATTAACAGTAATCTCCTCCGGTTTCGGAAGGGTCTTGCTGCATGATGCCAACATTGCTACTGCAATGATCGACAAAAATAAACCTTTTTTCATACGTATAAATTTGAGTTTTGTTTGATAATTCTTACGGCTACAAACCTCTCCATTCCCCGCAAGAAGGTGTTAAATGTCCCTATTTTGCAAAGGAAAGATATGTCCATACTTTTGCGGTGCAAAGTTACAATTATTTTTCAACATACGCAACATTCAACCGCCTTTTTTATTTTTTGCCTCATTTTTTTGCACCTCCGCCTGTCATTTGGCAGCCGTTGCAGCGTTTTGCACCGACAAGACCGAGCCTTCCTCGGAAATAGCCAGGATAGCCGGAGTACCGAACCACAATGGCATATTCTCCTCCACATGCCCTGCGGGAAAATCGAACAACACAGGGAAAGAATAGTCATCTACCGCCTCGCGAATCGTCTGCATCACGGTGCAACCCATAGCGGGGTCGTCTTGGCAATCGGTAAATTGCCCGACAATTAGGCCGCCTATCTGCTCAAACACGCCGGAGAGCCGCAGGTTGTGAAGCATACGGTCGATATGATAATGCCGCTCGGCTATATCCTCGATAAACAGTATCGGCGGGGTCGTATAGGTAGGCAGCAACGCCGTCAAGCCGAAAGGCGTACCCTGCAAACCGTACAGCACGCTTAGGTTACCGCCGATGATAGTGGAGCGCACCTCCCCACTACGGTTAAACGGGTGTGCTTTCTGCTTATATATCAGCGATTTACACTCATCCGACACTGCCTCTCGCCAGCACTCTATAGGCTGCGAAGCGGGGTCTAATGTAGCGATATGCTTACACATCAATGCGTGGAGCGACGGTGTATGCTGCATAGCCGCCAACTGATGGAGGCAAGTGATGTCCGAAAAGCCGATAATCGGTTTGCTTATAGGCACCACCCTATCGATGATACGCTGCAAGCCATACCCGCCGCGAGAGCAGAGAACATAGTCCGCCTCGGGGTCTTGCAAGGCTTCGTTAAGGTCAGACACCCGCTCAAGGTCAGTCCCGGCAAAACGCCCTGCCTTAGCGCGGGCATATCGCCCCTCCGACACTGCAAAGCCCCATTCTCGCAGACGTACAGAAGCGTCATCGATATATGCGGGGTCTATCGCACCCGAAGGCGACACAATACGAATATGTTGGGGTTTAAGCATACATCTTACCGATTATATAGTTCACCAATCGTTTGGGCAGCAACCAATTCAAGACCATAAAACACTTGTACAACGCCCCGCCGGTGTACTGAGGACGCGGGCAGCGGCAAGTAGCGATACGATAGAAGTCTTTCGCCATCGCCTTGGGAGGCATACCCGTGCGCTCGTCTTTCTCCATAGCCGACACCGCAGAATGGATATGCGGATAGACCGCAGCCCCGGCATCGCTCTTCTCGCGTGCAGCGGTAAAACCGGTGGATACATCGCCCGGCATCAGTACGCTCACCCGTATGCCAAAGGTGCGCACCTCGTTTTGCAAAGCCAATGCCAAAGTGTTGATAGCCGCCTTGCACGCAGAGTAGAAACTCTGATAAGGGATACTCAGCACGGCGGCAACGCTGCTCGTAAAGATGATACGCCCCGCATGTTGGTTGCGCATCTGCGGCAACACTGCCTGTACTATCGATACTGCTCCGAAGAAATTGACATCAAACTGCTTCTTTGCATCGTCCAACGCCGTAAACTCCACCGCACCCGAGATACCGAACCCCGCATTGGCAATAAGCACATCGATATGATCGGTCTGCGACAGCACTTGCGCTATCGCCTCATCAACGCTCTCCTTACTGCATACATCGCAATAGATATGCGTGATATGCGGCTCGCTTTGTCCGTGGCGACTGAGTTCAAACACCTGCCAACCCCGCTCGGCAAACAGAACACAAGTGGCTCTTCCAATGCCCGACGAACCGCCCGTCAAGACCAAAGTTTTCATACTACTAATACTCATATACTTATACTGCTATCAATCTAATACTCACATACTTATACTGCCATAAACTTACATTTGTATCAACAATAACACAAACGCTCAAACAGATTGCAAAGATACAACAAAAAAACGCATCTCGCAACTATATCCGCGAAAAAGCAATCCACCCACACCAAAACAGCACTCAAATAGCCTCTCTACAGCCCCACAAGCCCTCACAAGAAGCCCCTAAGCAATATCCAAGCAACACCTCAACAACACCCGAGCAGCATCTCTCCACAGCCCTGCCCTTACCGAGACAATACCGAGTCTATATCGGGTCGTTATGGGGTGATTATGCGGTGATTAAGGGGTGATTATGCGGTGATTAAGCGAATCCGACCGTAGTCCGATAGTACCCACAGAGTATCCGGGATACCTATACTTCCTAAAATATATAGACCATCTAATCCACCTACAATACAAAACAAGGCTGCCCGTTGATAGGAGCAGCCTTGCCGATAAATATCTACTAATTAAAATTAGATAGCGTTGATCTCGTGGAGGATAGAGGTAGTCTTTGCTACGGCAGCCTCGCTGGCAGCATAGAGTTCTTTCTCCTTGTCGTTGAGAGGCAATTCCACGATTTTCTCGATACCGTTCTTGCCGATGATACAAGGTACACCGATAGTGATGTCGTTGTATCCGTACTCGCCCTCCAAGTAAGCCGAGCAGGGGATCATCTTCTTCTGGTCGTTGATGATGCTGTCAACAACGCTGGCAGCACTTGCACCCGGAGCCATCCATGCGCTGGTGCCGAGCAGACCGGTCAAAGTAGCACCGCCTACCATAGTGCTGTGTACTACCTCGTCGAGGTCAGCCTCGCTCATAAAGTTGAGGATAGGCATACCTTTGTAGGTAGCGAAACGAGCCATCGGGATCATAGTGGTATCGCCGTGTCCGCCGATTACAAAGCCTTCTACCTCGTTGGCATTGCAGCCGAGTTTCTGGCTGAGGAAGTATTTGAAACGGCTGCTATCGAGTGCACCACCCATACCGATGACACGGTTGCGGGGCAGACCGAGCGATTTGAGAGTAAGGTAAGCCATTGTATCCATAGGGTTGGAAACCACGATAAGGATAGCATTAGGCGAGTAGGTCAGCACTTGTTTAGCAACGCTCTTAACGATACCTGCGTTCACGCCGATCAGTTCCTCACGAGTCATACCCGGTTTGCGGGGAAGACCGCTGGTGATCACTACTACATCCGAGTTAGCAGTCTGCGCATAGTCGTTGGTAACACCTTTAACCACCGTGTCGAAACCAATCAACTGAGCGGTCTGCATGATGTCCATTGCCTTACCTTCGGCAACGCCCTCTTTGATATCAATCAATACAACTTCGCTGGCAACTTTCTTCACTGCCAACACATTTGCGCATGTAGCACCTACATTACCTGCGCCTACAACGGTTACTTTTGACATAACTTGATTATTTTATAAGGTTTATATTTTCTATATGTGGCGGCAAAGTTACTGCTTTTTTTCTACCCTTGCAAATAATTCTCTATTTTGCCAACCCTTCTATGCAAAAACCTATCTGCACGGTTCGCCGAGCAGTGTATATCGGCCGTTGGGAGTAAGGATATAGAGCGTGCCTTCCAAGAGAACGAAACGCGTTTGCGAAGCATCGGTGGCGATCTCATCTATCGCCGTATCTTGCTTTACCAACACATAGATATGCACATACACATCCACCGCTCCGCGGGAACGCAGGCGCAGATAAGCGTCTTGGATACCCTCTACCTCCGATTGGAAACCTACTGCCACCAAGCCTCCCTCAGCGGGCAAGGTAGTAGGCGACATCTTGAACTTGCTCGGGTGATTACCCACAAACGACATCTTGATTTCCTCAGTCAGATTGGTGCCGGTAACATCCACCACAAAGGTTTTCAGTTCGTTAGGCAATGCTGTATCATTCAATTCGGTAGCATCCACCGAGATAAGCGGCAGGTCATCACGCCCCCACGAGACATCGTCTATCAGATAGGTAGCCGCCCCATTGTTGCCGCTATATCCGGTGAAACGGAAACCCATAAAGAACACATCGGGTATATTCTCTTGCCCCGACAGATTCACCTGAAAATCAAGCCAATCGCCGGCTTGGTCGGCAGTAGATGGCATCTCTATCTCGAGGTCTTGGAAGAACACATCCGCCGCATCGGTGGCGTCGATGAAATAGAGTTGCAGTTTAGCCGACTGTGTCTCTTTGAGGTAATCACCGCGCACACGGAAAGTGAACACTTGGTTCTTGGCGTTTTTGTAGTCCAGGGCAGGCGTAATGAGCCACATCTCGTACATCGTAGAGTCCTGTTCACCAAAGATATACGCCGTCGCCTTAGCGCAATGCTCGTTGTCGTTGTTGCGGTCCTCGTAGCCCCACCATGGGCGAGCACCTTGGCGCACCACATTCTGCCAACCGCTGATTTTCAGCGTGTTGTTATGCTCCACATCATCAAACTTCTCGTTGAGCAGAGTAAGCGGATTGGTCATATCCCACACAAAATCGGTTGCCCAGTCTTGTGTTGCAGGGTCGCCCTCGGTAGCGACACCCGTGATACGAATCTGCTGCTTCTGCGCATTCTTGCTCGACCAATAGATAGTAGCCGAGTAAGTGCCTGCCTTGCGCGGAGCAAAGGTGATATAGGTCTTTGCTTCCATATTGCGGGGGATAAGCGAACTGCTGATAGTAAAGGCATTATCATTACCGTCGTTGATACAAGACACCGTCAGGTCTTCCACGCAGTTGAGCGAGGTAACCACTATCGAATCACGCACTTTCGTACCCGCTTTAGCCGTAAACTGCGGGAGCGACATCGGAGTGATATGTATCTCGGGTTTCTGCGTCGAGTCAGACGCCACACCACTCAGCGAATAGGTCTTGTTGTCGCCCAAGGCTTGCGAGCAATCGGTGATGAGCATTGCCTTGTGGTTGCCCACTGCCGTAGGTGCATACCACAGTTTGACCGTCTCTTCTGCGGCGGTAACTTGCGTTTTCTCTAAGCGGAACATATCCCGATTAGCACCCGTGATGTACAACTCTATAGGCTCGGTGATGTTACCTTGGCGGATAGTGAGCGTGGTCATCAGCACCTCGTCGCCGATATTGCTGCGTGCAGGGGCAATATACTCCGGCGCAACCGTGTACCACGGCAGTTGGTTCTCGGTGCGGCAAAATGAGAACGCGTCGAAGATAACCAACACACCTTTGTTTACCTTGATGCTGAACTGAAAACTCGTAGCATCTTTGGGTTTGGTGGTCTTTACCTTCAGTTCTTGCCAATCGTTGTTGCCCAAAGGCAGCACTTGGTTCAGCACCGCGCTGTCGTGGGGTGTACCTTCCTGCGGATAGCGGAAGTTCCACGCACTGTTGAGCGACAAGTCGCCTGAGTTGGCAGACAGCACCTTGTAGTGGATTGTCATTTCAAACTCCTGTCCGGTAACATCGGTCTGCAAGTCAACCGTTTGTTCCAATGAGCGTGTCTGCTTCACCTCGGTGGTGCGGAAGGCTTGCGTGCCGCTATACACATCTTGTGTCTCGATAGCAATACCGCTACCAAAACTCCAGTCGTCAAATTTTGCACCAAAAAGGGAGTTGGTTTCTGCCACCTCAAAGTCGGGGTTGCTCAGCAGGTTGTCGGCAGCAGACACATAAAGAACTGCGAAAGTACACAGCAGTGCCAATAAACTCTTTTTCATCATATTGTGTGTTGTTTAGTTTCTAAAAGGGGAGCAAGATACCTGCCTTGCAAAGGCGCAAGAATATCCTGTTTTACGAAGGGGCAAACTGTCCCCTATACGAAAGGACAAAAATACCCCAAAAGTGTCGGCAAGACGCTCTTGGGGTATAGTTGGCAAATAAAGGATTAGCGTACTACCTTGTAGGTCTTACCGCCTTGGCGGATGATGTTTACACCCGGTTGCAGTTCTGCAACACGCATACCCGATACGGTGTAGATCTCTATCTCGCCCTCTGCTACTGCATTATCGATAGCCGACGGAACATACTTCTCTACATCTTGTTTGCCGCGTACACGCAGTACTTTACCATTCGTTGCGCTGGAGATACCGGTAACATTAGCAGGAGCAACCTTTGCCGTGCCAATCAAGTCGTTTCCTGCAAGGAGGTTGATAGTGGCAGTGGCATCACCTTGCAGCACTTGATCACCGCTGGCGAAGACATCGGTGTTAGCAAAGGTTACATTCTCCACCTTCACTAATTGGCAAAGATAATCGCTCGGATTAGCCTGCAACTCTGCCAGTGTAACCACCTTAGGAGTAACCTCATTATCGTGGCTGAGAACCTCTACCGACTCACCATAAGGAGTGCTGACAGCCTGGATACCACTCACCTTCATATCCGAATTTGTGTACACAATGAAATTGGTAAGTTTATCACCCTGCTTAACACTTTCGCCCCAATAATAATCGTTTACATTAACTGCTCCCGAAGCATCTTGCAGATAAAGTTTATCGCCGCTTTGGTTGTATCTGTAAGTAACTATTGCCTCACCTGTATATTTGATATATACATCATCGTATGGACTTGTGGCCGTAGCAGCAAAAGCGTTCAGTTCTGCAATGGTAGCAGCCGAATTAACCAATAGATTGTAATAAGTATAAGAAACAGTAGCCTTAGCCTCACCCGAGGTTAAGGTAACAACATACGAACCATAGCCGGTCGCCTGAGGAGCAATGGTCATTGTAACCGTAGCATTGGTTGCCTCGTCTTTGCTGATAGTGGTCTTGTCGAGGGTAACTTCATCACTATTGCTTGTGAGGGTAATATCCTCGGTGAGGTTCTTGCCCGTTACGGTGAAAGTCTTGGTATAAGTCTCACCTACAAACCCTTGCATATAACCTAAAGAAGATGGAGTAACCGTAATCTCTGCAGGTTCTGCAACAGGAGTATCCTCATCAAAGAGATCCTCCCATGCAGTAGCCACCTTGATCTCATCTACATACACACGCCCGGGGGTATTTGTTCCCTTACGGAGATTGACAGTGGAAATCTGCTTAGCATCCGACTTATTGTTAGCACCTATCAAGGAACCGGCGGAAGTTGTGGCTGTTTGGTTGCAAACAAGGGTGGGTGTTTGGTTATCTTTCGTTGGATTTACATACAAACGAGCAATGTCGTTCTTTTCACCATCTACGAACTCGTATTCAATAACCACCAAGATATTTTTTTTCACCTCGACATCCGCCAAAGGCAATACATCAACAGAAGAAGTACTTGCTTCACCATTCTTTGAGATGCCTAATTGCAATTTAGTGTATTGAGATGCAGCATCTTCTTTCACCGATACTGCATGCAAGCGTGCAAACATACCCGATGTTGTTCCATCGCCAAAAGAAAGGAAATAATCTCCATTCTTTGTTATGGTGGCAGCAGCCGTAGTAGAATATTGTTTCAAACTATCTACATTGATGATAGCCACAACATACACCTTGCCGCTGGTGATAGGCGAGAATTGACGGAAATCGTCTGCTCCATTGCCTACCAACTCTACCTTATTACCTGCTGCGGTTGCATATCCGTCATACGACAGCGAGCCTTCTACTACTTGGATATAATTACTTGCACCGCTATACGACCACCAATCTGCTTTATCGGTTCCCATTTTGTCGTTTGCCCCCTTGTTCAGAGTACCTACATTACGGTCGAAACTCTCGTGGAGAATTAAGTCGGCGTGTACGGTAGTAAGCGTAAACAACGCCGTCAGAAAAAGAAATAGTTTTTTCATAAGACTAAAACATTTAGAATTAAAATAAGTATTGATTGATTACATAATCGCTGCAAAGGTACGACAATTACGCGAAATATGCAAACTTTATGACGAATAATGTGTCTAAATGCTCAATATTGCCAAGTTTTCCTGCCTTTTTGTATTATCACCCCATGATAATCATCGGGAATCGATTGTCCGAGCGGGGTGTATGACGGACTATCCGACGCAGTCTTGCCCTCTATCGGAAGCAAAGATGTAGCGGGCGGATAGGCGGTTTGCGAGACGACCCAAAGCGTCAGTACATCCCAATCATACGAAACGATAGCCACAATGCGTGTCGGTTGGTTTTCTATCAGCATACCGATATTGAACTTGTCGGCTATGGCGTAGGTCTGACCACGATAAGTACACTGCTCACCGCTGATCTGCACGCTATCCAAGACGATGTATCGGCATACATCTGCACTATCCAACGAGAATATACCCGAATCGGGCAGACACTCTACCTTGCTTGCGCCAACCGACCATGCACCTATCGGAGACAACTCGGGCACTCCGTAGTAGTTCCGGAATCTGCCATGCACGCCCGTCAGCAAATCGCCGGTAGCAAGCCCCTGTCCGTAGGGTTTGCCGTCGGCATCGGCACTATCGTAGATCAGCATGGCCCCTGTGGTATCACGCACAAAAATATACTTGCCGTACTTCTTGGTAACAACTACCGGATTGAGATAGAGAGTGGCAAAGTCCTCTGCGTGTACCGCCTCAGCCACAGACACTTGCGGCAAGACATGCAGGAGCACCGTGGTGCTGCAGCGGGTATCACCGCTCACCAAATCGAGTGTATCGACATACATCCCCGCTTGCGACACCCGGTAAGAGAGGGTCAAAGGATCACCATCCCTATCGAGCGTAGAGGCAGAGAGCGAGAACACATCCGCATGGCGCAGAGATACTCGGATATCATCGGTAAGGCGCACCGCATTCACCGAGATAGTTTTGCTACCCGATAGCGTCGGAGCCGATAGGCACACTTCGCCGAAATTGACCAGCGGTGCCGAGATGGCGGGGTTGTCCACCCCGATAGCAGGTACTTCGCGATAGAGTGCTACCGGCAAGAACTTACCCGCATCGACATAGCAGCCAAAGAGTTGGTCGGTGCTGTTGTACTGCAGATACCGCCCCACGCTTGTGCCTTGACTAAGGATAGTGGCAGCACCGTCGGGAGCAATAGAAACCGACCAGACACCATAGTCGCCATAGTCTTTAGAGGTGTAGTTGGTCCAGAGTGCGAGTTTATTCTTGGTCTTTCCGCCGTTCGCTACGAGATAGGCTTCCTCGTAGCGCAACTCGTCTTGGAAGATGTAAGCAGTATCGCCTTGGCGGTCGATAACCTTGCGCAGGGTATAGACTGCATCGTCGTTGGCATTGAGCGTATTGCGATCGGCAGAGTAAGCACCACGGATAGCGTGGATATTGTTGCGGCTGACCGCCTCGTTGTAGTAGCCCATAATCATCGGGGTAGAAGCGTCTGCCACACCAAAGATGACTTGATCGGAGTCGGCAAGCGAACGAATGTCGGTTACCAGGCGGAAAGAAGTCTGCGTAAACTCGGGCGCAGCCCCATTATCGGAGCGCACAGAAACAGAATTGAGATAAATCGAATTGCGTGTGCAACTGACCGAGAAAGTAATCTTACCCGTTTGTTCCTCGGGCAAGACAATCGTCAGATCGCGATTGGCGGGATTAGCGATAGGCAGCACCGAATCGATGGGTGCGTTGTCGCCTACCTGCACTCGGATAGTGCCCTGTCCGTGCGTAGTGGTGGCATAGTTGACAGTGAGGCGACGGACACGAGAGAACGACTTGACCGAGGTTGCCCCGGCGCCGGTGCCCCTTGCCGTAACCTGCACACCTATCTGGTAGGTGCTGCTGTAGTTGTTGCCCTCTTGGTTGGAGAGCCAACCATCGGTGCGGTTATCGCACACCGCTGAGCCTTGACGGCTATTCCACTGAGTATCCGTAAAAGTGTAAGTGGTGATACCGGCAAAAGCATTGGTTGCGCAAAGCAGAAGGACAAATAGAAAAAACTTTTTCATACGCTATATATTTAAGGTGTAGAGCCGACACCGTCCTTGCAAAGAGCCGATTTATGCTAAGAGAGTCGGTTTGGTCTTTGCCAACTTAAGTGGGGTCGGCATAGAGTGAGTGCGACCTGCCGAGTGAAGACACAGGGCAGGTCGCAACACAAAATTAGTAGGCGATAGCGAAGATCACACGCCCTTTGGACGGTTTACCCGTTACCATACACTTACCTTCCTCGTTCTTATGCCCGGGCAGGTCGTGCATAGGGATGCAGCGGATAGTCGCCTTGGTATCGGCTTTGATTTTCTCCTCGGTCTCGGGCGTACCATCCCAGTGGCAAAGCAAGAAACCGCCTTTCTTGATTTCTTCTTTGAACTCGTCGTAGGAGTTGACCTCACGCGTATTGGCGATACGGAAATTGAGTGCTTTTTGGTAGATATTGCCCTGTATCTCCTCCAGCAAGTTCTTGATATAGAGTTCAATACCCTCGATAGCAACGGTAGATTTCTCCATCGTGTCGCGGCGTGCAATCTCGATAGTGCCGTTCTCCAAGTCGCGACCGCCCATAGCCAAACGGACAGGCACGCCTTTGAGTTCATAATCAGCGAACTTGTAACCCGGGGTGTATTTCTCGGATGTATCTACCTTGACGCGGATGCCCATTGCCTTGAGGTTGTCGGCAATAGGATTGAGTTTAGCGAGCAGCGCATCGAGTTGCTCCTGCGTCTTGAAGATAGGTACGATAGCCACCTGAATCGGCGCAAGGTGCGGGGGAAGAACGAGTCCGTTGTCGTCGGAGTGGGTCATAATGAGCGCACCCATCAAGCGGGTAGAGACACCGAAAGAAGTAGCCCACGGATACTCATATTTATTCTCCTTGCTAAGGAACTGCACATCAAACGACTTGGCAAAGTTCTGCCCGAGGAAGTGGCTGGTGCCTGCTTGGAGTGCTTTGCCGTCCTGCATCATTGCCTCGATACAATAGGTCTCCACTGCGCCGGCGAAACGCTCGTTGGGTGATTTAACGCCTTTCACCACAGGGATTGCCATGATATTCTCTGCTACATCGGCATAGACCTCGAGCATCTGTTGTGCAAACGCATCGGCCTCCTCGCGTGTAGCGTGGGCGGTATGCCCCTCTTGCCAAAGAAACTCGGCAGTACGGAGGAAAAGGCGGGTACGCATCTCCCAACGCATCACATTGCACCACTGGTTGCAGAGCACAGGAAGATCACGATAACTGGAAATCCAGTTTTTGTAGGTGGACCAAATAATCGTCTCTGAAGTAGGACGGATAATCAGTTCTTCCTCCAACTTAGCATCGGGATCGACGATAACGCCCTTACCTTCGGGGTCGTTCATCAGTCGGTGGTGGGTAACGACAGCACACTCTTTGGCGAAGCCCTCTACATGCTCTGCCTCACGGCTGAAATAGGACTTCGGAATCAACATCGGGAAGTAGGCATTCTTGACGCCATACTCTTTGAATCGGCTATCGAGCGCCTGTTGGATACGCTCCCATATCTCATAGCCATAGGGTTTGATGACCATACACCCGCGGACAGCAGACTGCTCGGCGAGGTCGGCCTTCACTACCAATTCGTTGTACCACTTCGAGTAATCGGTTGCTCGGGGGGTCAGTTTCTGAAAATTTGCCATTATCTTAATCTATATTGTTTGCGTAATTGCTCAAATTGGTCGGGGTTCGCTTTGAGCAAATCCGACACACGGGAGAGCCAACCCGAGGCACTATCGCCGTATTTTTGTTGCAAAGGTACGACTTTTTTATCAATCTGCAAAGGCGACAGCCCAAATTGTTGCCCAAAAGCGTTGAGGCAGGTCTGCGAGGCATTGTATTTGCCTTGTACCGAATAGCCGGCAATATGGAACGAAGCAAGGGATGCGAACTGCAATAATTCGCGATTTAGACGGGGTTCATTCTCCCAAGTGTCTATCACGCAAGGTTGACCCGCAGCCAACAACGCCGCCTCGTCCACCACTCCGCCTCGCGCAGCATTGATGATGAGGGTATCGGGGCGACACCGGCGCAAGAACGCCTCGTTGCAGAGGTGATAAGTAGGATAATCACCCGAGCGAGTAAGCGGGGTGTGAAAGGTAATGATGTCGCAAGTTTGTGCGATTTCATCGAGCGAAACACCGATATGGCGTGGCGGGTCGTTGAGCAACACTTGCATACCGTGTCGCTCTGCCATCTCGGCCACAAGCGAACCAACATGCCCCACACCTACAATACCGATTTTCTTCGCTTTCAACGGGGTTTGTAAGGTAAGAAGCGCCTCTTCTATATAATCGCACACCGCCTGCGCATTGCACCCCGGGCAGGAAACCCAACGGATACCCGCCCGACGACAAAAGTCTTGATCAATATGGTCGTAGCCGATAGTAGCCGTAGCCACCAAGCGGACACTGCTCTGAGCCAGCAAAGCCGCATTAATCTGCGTGCGAGTACGAACGAAAAGCGCATCGGCATCTCGGACAACAGAAGGTGTGATTTCCTCCGCATCCAACGGCAGAACCTGCACCTGCTGCCAATCCTCGGCAGAGGCTTGGCGAATTGTATCGCAGATGAAGGGAATATATTTATCGATTACCAAAAGCATATTGACAAAAAGGCACTATATATCACCATTTACTACCATTTTGCTATTTACACTTTTCTTGTTAGGTTTCGATAAGGTCTCGACAAAGTTTCGACGAGGTCGGCTCAAAGACCCAATACCATTTTGTAAGCAAAAAGCATGAAATAGCGACAATTCGGTACATGCAATCAGTACTTGATATTGTCGATCAAGCGCACAGGACCGCAGTAAACGGTGATACAACCGATAGCATGGGCGAAAGTGTCGGTAGGTTGCAGGGTCGATTGATCTACAATCGAGTAGTACTCCACTTCAAGTCCGTCGATAGCATTGACGGTATCAATCACCTTCTGCTCCACCTCTTTAACCGACATCATTTTTGCCCATTCGAGGCTGGCAAAGAGGGTCTTAGAGATACCCAAAGCGGTCTGTTTCTCTGCATCGCTAAGACGCTCGTTGCGACTGCTGAGTGCCAATCCCGATGGCTCTCTTACGATGGGGCAATCGATGATTTGGAGGTTGCCGAATGTACCTGCCATCGACGAACGCTCGACCATATAGTGGATGATAGCCAACTGCTGATAGTCCTTCTCACCGAAGTAAGCACGATCGGGCTCTACCAGGTAGAACAAGCGGCTCACCACCTGTACGACACCATTGAAATGCCCCGGGCGCATCTTGCCCTCCATCACTTGGTCCAAACCGCCGAAATCAAACTCAAAGGTTTGGTTCATTTCTTCAGGCGAATACATCTCCTCGGGAGTAGGCGCAAAGACGAAAGAAACGCCTATCGTGGCGAGAAAATCGGCATCACGGCGGATATTGCGCGGGTACTTAGCCAAATCTTCTTTGTTGTTGAATTGTGTAGGGTTGACAAATACGCTGACAAAGCACACATCATTTTCACTCACGGCGCGACGGACAAGCGAAGCATGCCCATTATGGAGTGCACCCATAGTAGGGACGAGACCAATAGTCTTGCCCTGTCGCTTACAAGCCTCGACCTGTCGGCGGAGTTCTTGTTTGGTAGTTAGAATCTGCATATTGGTTGTGTTAATTCCGAAAAAGCCCGCAAAGTTACAAAAAATATGTGAAAAACAAGAAAAAATCGAGAAAAATTGCGCAAATATCATTTTTTTTTCGTACCTTTGCAGTACTAATCAAAATCATACACTTATGAAAGAGCCGAACCGTATCCTTTTTATCTCGCAGGAAATCTACCCTTATTTGGCAGAAGAAACTCCTATCCGCATGCTAAACCGCCAGTTGCCCGAGTTGTTTCAGGCAAATGGATACGAGACGCGCACTTTCATGCCTAAGTTTGGCGAAATCAACGAACGCCGCAACCAGTTGCACGAGGTAATCCGCCTGTCGGGAATGAACCTCATCATCGATGATACCGACCACCCGTTGCTCATCAAGGTAGCCAGCATTCAAGCGGCGAGAATACAGATATACTTTATCGACAACGATGATTTGTTCCACCGTCGCAAGGGAGTAGTGGACGCACACGGAAACGATTATCCCGACAACGATGAGCGTTGTATCTTCTACGCTCGCGGCGTGATTGAGACGGTTAAGAAACTGCGTTGGACACCCAATATCATCCAATGCTCGGGTTGGATGTCGGCATTAGCACCGCTGTATCTAAAGAAAGCCTACGGCGATGAACCGTTCTTCAAAGACTCAAAAATCGTGTTGGCTATCAACGATAACGAATATAAGACACCCTTTGGCACAAAGTTTGCTCAGAAACTGCTGATCGATGGAGTGTCGCCAAACGATGTACGGAGTATTGCCGGATTCCCCGTAGGATACGAGGAGTTGATGCGATTGGCAGTGGACTATTCGGATGCCGTGGTATTCACCACACCCAATATCAACCAACGGCTGATGAACTATGTAGAGACCAGCCGAAAGCCGATTATGCCCTACAAAAAAGACACTCCCAACACCGCATATTTGGACTTTTATAATAGTTTGCTCTGATAATTAATATGACAAAACGCCTGTTAGGTATATTGTGTTGTAGCGCAGCCTTGCTGCTAAGCGGTTGCAAAAGCGATTTGACGAATACCGGAAGCGGAGTATTGGACGATCAAGATGCTATCATCGTGAAAGCCGATACTTTTTCGCTCCGTTCCGGCTTGGCGGAATGCAGCCACATCATCACCTCGCCCGACTCCTTCTTATTAGGTGAGTTGGATACACGCTATGGGGTACTCCGCGCCGATGTATTGACCCAGTTGGCTTGCCCCGTGGGCTATGAATACCCGGCAAACGCCGTGATCGACTCGATATGCTTATTCTTTTACTACCGGTCGTGGGAGGGCGATAAGTCGTCGCCGCTGTCAATCAATGTATATGAGATAGACCGCAAAGAGATAGAGTACACCCCTGCTAAGCCTTATCAGACCGACCTAAAAGTGTCGGACTACTGCAGTTTGGAAGACAGCACGATACTGCTCCACAACGAACACCTCATCGTGGCAGGCGAGATGATAGACTCGGTATATTCCTCATCTACAGGCACTTACACGCCTATGGTTCGTTGCCGCGTAAAAGACGATTTTACTCGGCGTTTTGCTCAGATGCGCCAATATGGCGACCAAGAAGCATTCAACCGTTTCTTCAAAGGCATATATGTTACCTCTACTTTCGGTAGCGCAACCATACTGAACCTTACCGACATTTCGATGGGCGTGTATTACCATTTCTCCTACAACAAACTGGGTACAGATACAATCGTAGAAGATGTAAAAGGGTTCTATGCCAACTCGGAGGTGCGCCAACTGAACCGATTTGACTATATGAACAAGCAGTCGGTCATCGAGCAGTTGCAAAAAGACAGCAATGTATGCAACTATATCATTGCGCCCGCAGGCATCTACACACGAATGAGTTTCCCGATGAAGCAGATGAAAGACATCATCAACGACAATCTGCAATACAAAGACACTATCAAACGCGCTTATGTAAACTTAGCCGAACTGCGTGTGGATGTATTGAATGTATTCTCGGGCGGTAGTGCCGACATCACCCCCGATGATTGGTTGCAGCCATCGTCCTATATGCTGCTTATCAAAGAAGGTAGCGAGGAGCGATTCTTCCGCAAGAAAGAACTGCCCTCCGACACGGTAGCGATACTCAGTTCGCTCAATACCGGTGTTGATAGCGAGGGCAACACAGTATATTACTACTCATATGATATGTCCACACTGCTGACCAACCAACTGCGTCAGCAATCCAACCCCGACACTTTGCAGATGTTGCTCGTGCCGGTAACGGTAGAGACCTCATCGAGTAGCAGCAGTACGATTACTGCCGTCAAGCAATCGCAGACACTGTCGGCTACGCAAGTGCGCAGCGCACAAAACACCGAGAGCCCGATGACCATGAAAGTAGTGTACAGCGGATTCTAAACAGACCATACAATACACATAACACAGGCTATCAGGCATAGTCTGTGTTTGTTTTGCGCCGCACTGCGATATGCAAGCAGGTATTCCGACGCAAAAAAACGCACAAATCAACGGGCTATAAGCCAACGAATTGCATATTTATTTGCACATTCCAAAAACTAATCGTATCTTTGCATTACAAAATAAATAATGTATAAGCACTATGAATGATTTTTTGAAATTCGCCACATCACAAGGACTGAATTCTATGCATGTTGAGAACATAATGAGCCAAAGTGCTGCTCGCGCAGAGGCAAGTTACATCTCGCCCTCTATCCTGGAGGAGCGCCAACTGAATGTAACTCAAATGGATGTGTTCTCACGCCTAATGATGGATCGTATTATCTTCTTGGGCACAGAGGTGAACGACTACACCGCTAATGTGATTCAAGCCCAACTGTTATACCTCGACTCGGTAGATTCGGAGCGCGACATCCATATCTATCTCAACACCCCCGGCGGTTCGGTATATGCAGGGCTCGGGATATACGACACAATGCAGTTTGTAGCCAGCAAAGTGTCCACTATCTGCACCGGGATGGCAGCCTCGATGGGGGCGGTACTGCTCGTAGCCGGCGAGAAAGGTATGCGTGCCGCCCTACCCCACTCGCGCGTAATGATCCACCAACCTCTCGGTGGTATTCAAGGACAAGCGTCCGATATCGAGATCACTGCCAAAGAGATACTCAAACTGAAAGACGAACTCTATCAGATTATCTCCGACCACTCGGGACAAACGATGGATAAGATACGCCAAGATGCCGACCGCGACTATTGGATGACTGCACAAGAAGCCTTAGAGTACGGTATGATTGATACGATCCACTCACGCAAAAAGAACAACGACGCTGCTAAATAAAGACAATGGCTAAGAAAACAAAAGATGTGTGCAGTTTCTGCGGGCGCGAGATGCGCAATATGTTCCGTGGCGAGGACGGCAGTCTGATATGCCCGGAATGTATAGAAGCAGGACATCAGTTGATTATGCAGATGGGTATCACTGCACCACAAGCAGCAGATGCGCCCATCGAGGGGCTTGACTTGGCACAACTGCCCAAACCGGCAGAGATAAAAGCCTTTTTGGACGAATATGTCATCGGGCAAGACGAGGCAAAGAAATACCTGTCGGTAGCCGTTTACAACCACTACAAGCGTATCCTGCAACCCAAAGAGGACAATGGCGTAGAGATAGAGAAAAGCAATA
The DNA here is from genome assembly GCA_900542355.1 of uncultured Bacteroidales bacterium. Lineage (GTDB taxonomy): Bacteria > Bacteroidota > Bacteroidia > Bacteroidales > Paludibacteraceae > Colicola. The sequence continues at coordinate 84,513 of UQNE01000005.1, forward strand.
TCCTGTTAGTGGGTTCTACCGGTACGGGCAAGACCTTGCTTGCACGCACGATAGCCAAACTGCTGAAAGTGCCGTTTGCCATAGTAGATGCCACTGCGCTGACGGAAGCCGGATATGTAGGCGAGGATGTAGAGTCGCTACTGGTACGCCTGCTGCAAGACGCCGACTACGACCTGCAGAAAGCACAGCGAGGTATCGTTTTTATCGATGAAATCGACAAGATTGCCCGCAAAAGCGAGAACCCGAGTATCACCCGCGATGTATCGGGCGAGGGTGTGCAACAAGGTCTGTTGAAACTGCTGGAAGGTTCAATAGTGAATGTACCACCCCAAGGAGGACGCAAGCACCCGGAGCAGGAGTTTATCCATGTAGATACACGCAATATCTTGTTTATTTGCGGCGGTGCCTTCGATGGTATCGAGCGTAAGATTGCACAGCGCATGAATACCCAAGTGGTAGGTTTCGACGCACAGCAGAAAGCACGCGCTATCGATAAGAACGACCTGCTACAGTACATTGCACCGCAAGACCTCAAGTCGTTCGGACTAATCCCTGAGATTATCGGGCGTCTGCCTATCCTCACCTACCTCAAACCGCTCGACAAGACCGCACTGCGTAATATCCTCACCGAGCCGAAGAATGCACTCACCAAGCAGTATCAGAAACTGTTGGCTATGGACGGCGTAAAACTCACTTTTGCACCCGATATGCTGGACTATATAGTAGAAAAAGCATTGGAGTATCGCTTGGGTGCGCGTGGTCTGCGCGGACTGATGGAAACGGTGATGATGGATGTGATGTACGACCTGCCCTCGCAAAGCAAAAAGAAAAAGAGCAAAGATGCGGCAGAAAAGTCGTTTGAGGTTACTCGCGAATATGCCAAGGAGCGCATCGAACGAGCCGACCTCTATCGATTGCAGAATGCATTGTAAGTGCAAAAGAAAAGGGCCCATACTCATCGTACAAAAATAGGCAAGCCCAATCTCGGTGCTTGCCTATTTTGTATGGATTTGCTTGACCTAAAAGGTTAAATCCAAACGAGTCAATATGCGTACGATTTGCCTTGCTGACCCACCGGCAATACCTACTTCATATTGACTCGAGCGGATACTATATGTATTCAGTAGAATGTTTTCGAATGCAAAGATACGGCAAAATTATGACATACACAAGAAAACAATGTGCACAAATAGGTGTGGTAACACGCTGATTATCAGTGTATTCTATTTTTACAATGTGCACAATGCAACAAAAATCTCATAGTTGAGACTCATAGACAAATATAGACAGCCTGTAAAAAATAGACAGAATGGCCGCATTCAACGGAGTAGCCGAAGACACCGATCCTTAGGCAAGTGCCAGATCGATGAGCGTATCATATAGGGAGGTCGCGCTGGTACCGAGTTTGTATGCAATACGCTGTTTGAAAGTACGAATGCCCGACTTAGAATAGAATAGGTAGGCGGCTATCTCGGTAGCAGGCAGTTCTTTATACAAAATTGCATAGACGCAATACTGTATCTCTTTTTCGGCAAGGGAGCGTTGCTGCAACTGCTTGATAAGTAGGTCGAAAGGCGTAGCCGTATCACGCCTGAATGCCTGATAGTCGGTTCCCCACTCTTTGGCAGGTTTAGGATATTGATTGTGAAGATTATTCACGGCAATGAGGAATTCGCTCATACGATGGACGGAGATATTCTGTGCTTCGGCTTGTGTACGCGTTAGGTTGTCCAACTGCTGCCTATGCGCTTGCTGTTGGCGTTTGAGCAGTTCGTTCTTCTCCTCGATGATTTGATCTTTCTGCTCCACCCAAATCTTCTGCTTGCGGTGCGTAATCGCTACTGCGATAATAAAAACCAATATAAACACTGCCAACGAAACAGTAGCAATCTGCCATGGCAAGAACGGATAGGGCTGGTGGACATAATCTTGCAACATACTGATAGCCACTGCATAATGCCCTTCGGAAAGGCGCAAAATACGATTATTATCCTCGTTGAGATAGGTATATTTAGCCAGCGCGTCTGCATCATTTCTGAGACGGGCAAAATGGATTAGCGTAGCATAAGCCTCAGCCAAATAGGCAGGTGTATCGGAATGCTCCGCTACATATTGCGCATAGATAAGCGCAGAATCGATATTCTGCAAATCGCAATGAATCAGCATACGCTGCGTATTGTAGAAACAGCGTTGCCCTTCATAGACGGGGTACTCCATAGCGCGTTGGAAACAGAGCAAAGCCGAGTCGCATTGCCCTTGAGCATACAAACAAGAACCTCTAAGCCCCATCACACGCCCCGCGTAGGCACTATCTAACGAGAACTGCGATGCCAAATGCCACACACTATCGGCCTGCGGCACATAATTGAGTTCCAAAAAACTGCTGCACATATTGAGCAGACTATGTGCGTAAAACCAGTCGTACTCTGTGTTGGCAAGCAATTCGGAAGCACGGCGACAATAGACGAGTGCTATCTCATCGGCGCGTTGCCGCATACAGATATATGCCATACAAGTGTTGGCACGCGCCCGATGCAGATGGTCATTAGCACGAAGCCGATCGCAAGCGATATAGTATCGCGCCGCCTGGCAGATACAATCGAGACTGTCATCGTAGATACGCCCGAGATAATAGTTGGCTTTTGCCAAATCGGTGCGGCAGAAAGTGCGGCCAAACGGAGAATCGAGAGTAGAAATAGCCTCTTGCAATATCGTAGTATCGCCAAGCAATTGTCCTTGTACATCAAGACTGTCGGCACGAGCAACAACAGTGCGTGCATCCCTAAAAGATGTACAACCATACGCACTAAAAAGGATTACCATCAAGCAGACTACTGCTCCAACATTATATTTATAGTGCGCACCCGAGAAATAAGTAGTGCGTTTCATTATCTGTTTATTCGGTGTGTTTTTCTATGGCATATCGCCCCATGAGTTCAGGCGTTTACATACGCCTGATAGCCAACAAGCGATGGGTATAAACTCCCTGCGGGTGCGTGGCATCTGCCTGCTCCATAGAGAGGATACCCGTGGTATCTATTTTCTCTATCTTTACTCGCCCCGAGCAGTGTATAACCCGCTCATTATCAATCAATATACCTACATGCGTTATCTTCTGTGGCGTGCCTTCGTCATCGTCATAATGGCAGAAAAACACCAAGTCTCCTGCGTGTGCCAATGCGAGTTGGCTGATTTGCCGGCCTTGCGTAGCCTGCTCAGAAGCATTGCGCGGCAGGGTGTATCCGAATAGCGAGAATATAGTCTGTGTAAAGCCCGAACAATCCATGCCGAGTGCATTCTTACCGCCCCACAAATAGGGTACATTGAGGAAGAAACGCACCGCCTGCAGCAGGTTGGCTTGGGTAAGCGCAAGAGGCGTAGCACTGACCATACCTTCATCGATACGAAAACCTACGCCCAAGACGCTGAAATGACCGTCTTTATAATTAGGCAAGCGTGTACCCGCGGTGAGCGGGATAGTCTGCCCGTTGTTGTCGCTCACGGCATACGCCATCGGAAAGACCACCCGTGCTGCCTCTTTGAGCGCAGCGGAATGGGCTTTGTATTCCTCAGCAGAAAGAGGCGCAATCATCTTCGAATCGACCCACCCGGTCTGTCCGTCGAGTAGCAATTTCACCCGATTCCATCGGGGTTGTTGCTCCTCGATAGTACAGATCTCGCCAAAGAGCATCTGCGTAACCTGCTCGCTTGTTTCCGAGGCAGCGGCACGCACAGGCAGGATACTATGTAGGGATACGGCTTTCATTACCATACTTCTTTCGGTGGGGTGGAAGTGGTCTTGGGATAGTCGATATTGTAGTGCAATCCACGGCTCTCTTTGCGCTCAATAGCCTGACGGGTAATCAGATAACCTACATTGATCATATTGCGTAGTTCGCAGATGTCGCGCGTGGCTTTGACGCGTTTGAACAGGTCCTCGGTCTCTTCGTATAGCAGGTCGAGGCGTTCCCACGCACGGCGCAGACGCAGGTTGGAGCGCACTATACCTACATAAGTGGACATCACCTGCCCCACCTCGCGTACATCTTGTGCTATGAGTACACGCTCCTCGTTAGATAGCGTACCCTCGTCGTTCCAATCGGGGATATTCTCGTTGAAATCGTAGTTTTCTATCATACTGAGGCTATGTTTCGCAGCCGCATCAGCATAGACAACGGCTTCGATAAGCGAGTTGCTTGCCAAGCGGTTACCACCGTGCAGACCCGTGCAAGAGCATTCGCCTACGGCATACAAGCGATGGATAGACGACTCACCATCAAGGTTCACCTTGATACCACCGCACATATAGTGCGCACACGGTGCAACGGGGATATACTGTTTGGTTATGTCGATACCTATACTTAGGCACTTAGCATAGATATTGGGGAAATGGTGCTTGGTTTCTTCGGGATCTTTGTGCGTAACATCAAGGCACACATGATCCAAACCGTGGATCTTCATCTCATTATCGATGGCGCGAGCCACTATATCACGCGGTGCAAGCGACAGACGCGGATCGTATTTCTGCATAAACTCCTCGCCGTTGGGCAGACGGAGTATTCCGCCATAACCGCGCATTGCCTCGGTAATCAGATAAGCGGGGTGTGTCTCGCCCGGGTGGAAAAGTGCCGTGGGATGGAACTGTACAAACTCCATATCTTTTACCTCGCCCTTTGCGCGATAGACCATAGCGATACCATCGCCCGTAGCAATATTCGGATTGGTGGTAGTGGCATACACCGCACCCGTTCCGCCCGTAGCCATCAGGGTAACACGGCTCAGATAAGTGTCTATCTTCCCTGTTTCCGGATTGAGGATATATGCTCCGTAGCACTCTATATCGGGAGTACGGCGCGTAACGCGCATTCCGAGGTGGTGCTGGGTAATGATTTCTACGGCAAAATGGTTCTCCAATACATCGATAAACGGATTGTGGCGAACAGCCTCCATCAACCCGCGTTGAATCTCTGCTCCTGTATCATCAGCATGGTGTAAGATACGAAACTCCGAGTGTCCGCCCTCGCGGTGGAGATCAAAATTACCCTCGGCATTCTTATCAAAATTGACGCCCCAGTTGACCAGTTCTTGTATCTGTCGCGGAGCATTGCGTACCACTTGTTCTACGGCTGCGGGGTCGCTCAGCCAATCGCCTGCCACCATCGTATCGTGGATATGTTTCTCAAAATCATCCACGAGCAAGTTAGTTACCGAAGCGATACCACCCTGTGCCTTGGCTGTATTGGCCTCGTCGAGCGTGGTTTTGCAGCAAAGGGCTATTTTATACTTCTGTGTACGCGCTACCTTGAGCGCGAAACTCATACCGGCAACTCCGCCGCCGATGATGAGAAAATCATATTTACGGGTCATTCCCTTAGTGTTTATTTTGAGCGCAAATTTACAGCAAAAATGCGATATATGCAATAGTTAGCGTGCTTTTCCGAGCGCAAATACACTAAAACGAGCATCTCTACACACTTTCATTGCCTTGATACAAGCCCTAACGGTGCTGCCTGTCGTGATTAGGTCGTCCACTATGAGGATATGCTTATGGTAGAAATCCTCAGGGTGATTTACGCTAAACACTCCCTCTACATTAGCGGCACGGTCTTTGGCTTTCTTGAGGGCTTGCTGCGGGTTATCACGCACTCGGAGAACATGGGTGGTATCGACAGGGATACCCGTTGCCTCGCTCAATGCGCGTGCTATCCACTCCGACTGATTGTACCCGCGTTCACGCAAACGATGTGGATGGAGGGGTATAGGTACGATATAGTCGATGTCATCAAAGAATCCGGCCTGCAAGAAGTCGGCGGCGGCTTCCGCTGCAAGGTCGTAGGCAATCTGTGGCTGCTCGTGAAATTTTATCTTATGGATTAGGTGTTGCACATCGGCACCTTTGTCGAAAAATAGAAACGACGCAGCCCGTTGAAATCGGGGCAAATCGGTAAAAAGCATCTCCGTCTGATTGCCACGCAGCACCGCTTGTTCGGTGCGTGGCAGACGCCGCATACACTCCGCACAGAGCGTGATATGCTCATCCTCCAACAGGCAACCGCACATCGCACAACGATGCGGGTAAAAAAGCGAGAGCAATGATTGCCCGATGGTATGGAAAAATGTTCGTATCACTATACTTAGCAAGAAACGAAACCTACCCGAACTATCTGAATAGGTAAGATAATTCGGGCAAGGTTTTCCGTTGAAATCGAGAGAAATTAGAGTGTTACACCGGTTTTGAAGATAGCAATCTCGTGATAGCCGTTCTTCTCATTGTTGGTGTGCGCGCCATTGGCAACCTCGATGACATAGTCGGTAAAGTGCTTAGCCACCTGCTCCATCGGTTCGCCCTCTGCAATCACTCCTGCATTGAAATCAATCCACTTGGGTTTGTTGTGATACAGGTTGGAGTTGGTACTAACCTTCATCGTAGGTACATAAGTGCCAAACGGCGTACCGCGTCCTGTGGTGAATAGCACGATATGACAGCCTGCCGAAGCCAATGCCGTAGCCGCCACAAGGTCGTTGCCCGGTGCAGAGAGCAGGTTCAGTCCTCTCACTTGCAATCGCTCTCCATAAGGCAGCACCCCGCACACCAACGACTTACCACATTTCTGCGTGCAGCCGAGTGCCTTATCCTCCAGGGTAGAGATACCGCCCGCCTTGTTCCCCGGCGACGGGTTCTCGCCTACAGGTTCACCATGAGAAAGGAAATAGTCCTTAAAGTCGTTAATCAAGTGTACCGTCTGATCGAACAACTCACGATTGGCGCACCGATCCATTAGGATAGTCTCTGCGCCGAACATCTCCGGCACCTCGGTCAGTACGGTAGTACCGCCTTGCGCCACAAGATAATCGGAGAACATACCGAGCAGCGGATTGGCTGTGATGCCCGAGAATCCGTCCGAACCACCGCATTTAAGACCGACACGCAATTCGCTCAACGGGCATTCCTCGCGCTTGTCTTGCTCTGTGAGGTCGTACAACTCACGCAGTATCGGCATACAATAGTCCACCTCATCGCCTTCTATTTTCTGACTGACCACAAAGCGTACACGCTCCTTATCGTAGTCGCCGCAGAAAGCCTCGAACACATCCGGCTGGTTATTCTCGCAGCCCAAACCTACTACCAACACCGCCCCTGCATTAGGATGATGTACCATATCACGCAATATCTTCTTGGTGTTCTCGTGGTCATCGCCTAACTGCGAGCAACCGTAGTTGTGCGGAAAAGCAAATATATTGTCCGCCCCGGTCTCACGGCGCAGACGCTCAGCCAGTTGATTCACTATACCGTTCACGCAACCTACGGTAGGGATAATCCACACCTCGTTGCGGATACCTACTTGACCGTCTTTGCGGCGATAACCCATAAAAGTACGGTGCTCGTCGGGGATAGACAACACTACCTCTTTGGGGTGGTATTCGTAGGAGAGAAGTCCTGCCAAGTTGGTCTTGATATTGTGTTCGTTCATCCACGAACCCGCAGGTTTATCCTCTAAGGCATGCCCGATAGGAAACCCGTATTTGATTACATTATCGCCCTTATGGAGGTCGCAGATAGCAATCTTATGCCCCGCAGGAATATCCTCTCGGATAGTAATCTGACGCCCGTCCACCTCTATGGTGCTGCCTGCCTGTTGCGGCAAGATAGCCACCACTACATTGTCCGACGGATTGATTTTCAGTATATTAGTCATTTCTCGATAGTGTCTTGATAGTTAGAAAAAGGAGGAGTAATCGACTCCTCCCTTTTCCTCTTATTTGTATTCAGATTAAAGAATCGACTTAACAGTTTCCACCATACCCTTCGACTGAATATCGTTGAGGAAGCCCTCTACCATATCTGTCAAGCCGGGGATCTCGTTGAGGTTCTGCTTGCTCTCTTTCCAAATGATGTCGGTCGCACCGAGTACACCTTCTGCCACTTTGCGTATGTCGCCGGTAGCCCACAATTGAGCCAGCAAGTCCATAATCTCCTGAGCATCATTGGGTTGGATAGGTGCGCCGTCTGCACGAGTACCGCCTTTGTAGTAGGTGATGATAGCAGCCAAACCGAGTACCAAGCCCTTAGGCAACTGCCCCTTGCGCTCTAGATAGGTCTTCAAACCGGGCAGGTCGCGCGTCTCGAATTTCGGGAACGAATTGAGCATGATAGAGGTAACTTGGTGATCTACATACGGGTTGTTGAAACGCTCCAACACATCGCTTGCGAATTGGCGCAACTCATCCATCGGCAGGTTGAGCGTCTCCATCAACTCCTCGAACTGCACTTTGTGGATATATTTTCCGATAACCGGGTCGTTGCAAGCGTCGCGCACAATATTGATTCCGCTCAGATAAGCCACCGGCGAGAGAACGGTGTGAGGACCATTGAGCAACGTAACTTTGCGCTCGTGGTAAGGTTTTTCGCTCTCGGCAATCAGCACATGCAAACCGGCTTTCTCTGCGGGGAACTCCTCACGCAACTCCTCAATCGACATATTCTCCGGCTTTTCAATTACCCAGAGGTGGAAAATCTCGGCTTGTACTACGAGGTTATCCGCATAGCCCACTTTCTCTTGAATAGCGGCAATATCTTTGCGCGGGAAGCCCGGCACGATACGATCCACAAGCGTAGCGCAGACATAGTTGTAATTGGTAAACCAATCCTTAAAGCCTTGATAATCAGCACCAAGATCCTCTTTCCACAACTCGATGTATTGATAGATGCACTCTTTGAGGTGGTGTCCGTTCAAGAAAATCAACTCGCAAGGCATCAGGATAAGACCTTTTTTCGGGTCGCCGTTGAAAGTCTTGTAACGGCGATAGAGCAGTTGTACCAACTTACCCGGGTACGAACTTGCAGGTGCGTCGGTAAACTTGCAAGCAGGGTCGAAAGTGATACCTGCCTCAGTGGTATTGGAGATAACAAAGCGAATCTCGGGTTGGTCAGCCAATGCCATAAACGCCGCATTCTGCGAATACGGATTGAGCGCACGAGAGATTACATCGATACGCTCCAACGAATTGACAGCCTCACCGTTGAGACGACCTTGCAGGTTCACATGATACAAACCGTCCTGTCCGTTGAGCCAATCTACCATTCCGCGCTCTATAGGTTGTACTACGACCACAGAGGCGTTGAAATTGGTCTTTGCGTCCATATTCCAAATAATCCAATCCACAAATGCGCGAAGGAAATTACCCTCACCGAATTGGATGATTTTCTCAGGTGCCACGCTCTTGGGGGCAGTCAGTTTGTTAAGTGCTTTCTTCATAATAAAGACATTTTATTGTTTAGTAGTATTTTGCAAAATTGATGTTGCAAAATTAGTACAATTCTGCGGTCTATGCAAGTATAAAATGTCATAATATGTGGAAAAATTGTTCACTGCCGCTCGCAACACCCCTTCCGCCCTCGCAAAACACCATCAACCGCCTTGCCATACACCTACACTCTATTCTACACCTAACGCCCACCTACACCTGCATCTGCACTCACTACACCTGCACCCACTACCCCCTTCCGTGTAACAATGTAACAGTGTAACACCCTATCCCCTAATATATACCCGCCCGCACACGCATAAGGGTATAAGTATTGAGAAACTATCTGTTACATGCTACACCGTTACACCACTCAATCTACCTTTGTCAAACCACCGACCAATCCGCAAAAAGATAGCCAAGCCCTAAAAATGACTGACCCAATTGCGAACCATTACACACCCACATCAATATACCTGCTGCCCCTTCTATCAGCAATCTATAGCAAAATAGACTGTTACACACCATACCAGGAAATCGATTAGCGCACAAAAACAAATTGCCAACACTACACCCGAAAAACTACCAAAATGTCAATCCGTCTTTGAGCCGACCTCATCGAACTCTTGTCGAGACTTTGTCGAGACCTAACGCCCAAATCGCATTTATCAAAATGCTACTACACCTCTTGTTTCAACTTACAAAATGACACAAATGGTACATACCTAATTTACTCACGAGTATTTGGATAATAGTTCCTTCCACAACCATATTCTTCCAATTTTCCTTCCTCGATCAGTCGATTAATCACTTCTACCGCGTCCTCTATAGTTACCTCCTCTTTATTCCTTTTGCGGAAACGGATAGTAGATTTATGCGCCAACTTGGCGATAGTAGATTCTTGGATATTATACACCTCCTTATAAGGTGCATCAAAGGGATGTTGATTATTCGGGAGCAGTGGAATTGTATCCAAATCGACATCGCACAACTGTTCCCAATTGATATCCAAAAAATCGACATACTCAATCAACCTAGTGTATGGATATGCCATATAGTACCCGCCTTTAAGAGCAATAAACTTGGGCTGTGTCGCCAATTCGCATATATCATACGATGTTCCGACAAAACCATAGGGGTTATCTCCCCTATCATCCATCTTTGTAAATAATGGCGCATTTTCATAGAGTTTCGGATAAATCGGAATGCAGTATTTTTTTGTAAAATAGCAACCACGAATCTCATCCAGGTATATCTGGTATGTGTTGTCTAAAGAACTATTGATTTTGACGCGTACTTTCTGCAATATGATACTATCAGCAGGAAGAAAAATATCTATACTTTGTTCCGTAGGTCCATCAGGGAAACTCCACACACACGAAACACATATACCCATACTCAACAACAAGGATATACCTGCATAAAATAAATTTCTGTTTTTTATAATGCAATAAGTTTTAGATATTTATTTTTCCAATTCTCCAATTTTCTGCTGCAGTTCTTTGATCTGCCTGTCCTGCTCGATGATATAGAGCGTCAGTTCTTCTACTTTTTGCAGTAGTTGAAATTGCAACTCATTGACACTCACCCCATTTTGTTGCATTTCCACAGCGGATTGTATCTCGGGCAAGTGCTTATTTTCCTCTATAAACGATTGCACCTCGCTCAGCGGACGCAAACGATAGTCGGTATCGAATACAAAGTCTGCACCGCCGACACCATCCAAATTAACCAATATCTCTCTCGCACGGATAGTACCCACTACATCCAATTTATACGCAGGAGCCGTAGTACCTATACCAAAGTTACCGGCATTGTTAAACCAACAATTACCTTCCGTCCACAATTCGATTTTCTCGGTCTGCTTATTCACACCCGTTGCCGTATACATCCGCAAACGAGAAAATAGTATCTCAGAAGAACACCCACCTGGCATCAAATCAATAGAATTATGTACTATAGCACCTGCAGGCGTACCCATTACCAACGAATGCGCATTCCAATATAAATAACTGTAATACCAACCATCGCGCACCGAAACACTGCGCAAAAACATTTCACCATTCACATCCAATTTGTATGCTGGCACAATGCCTATACCTACTTTAGATGATGCAGAAGTAGGACTGTACAACGAACCGTTGCTTGTCAACCATGATTGGCCAAAGGTCGTTCCGCACGCCAATAGCGCAATCAAACATAAAAGAAAAATTCGTTTCATAAAATAGAATTTAATTTATAGTTAGTATTTACTTTGCATAAAACCTGCCATCTACGGCGGTATTTTCGGATGAAATACGAATCATATATATTCCTGCAGAAGGAAGAGTCATCTCGGTTTCATCTATAAAGTCCTGCTTTGCCACCACCCCGCCGGTAGTTTCACAGCGTACCTCTACATACGCAGGCAGGTCGGTATCCGCTTTTACCATAATATCCTTACCATTTACTGTAGCACGGAAGCGATTCGGATCTGTTTCACCCCTTCCCATATCCCGATCGTTATCCATAGGGATACACATATTTGTCGGAAACAGAAGTATATCCTCTCCGATTGTAGCAGTTAGTTGAGCAAACATAGAGCACATACTCAATAAGCAAAAGAAAAGCAATAAGGAATGTTTCTTCATAGGTTGAATTGTCATTTTTACAAGATTAGACATCGAGGTTAGTTGCAACTAATTTTGAGTGCAAAGTTAGTACAAATATGGCGCATACACAAATCAAAATAATGGAATAATACGCCTATAACTTACTGATTATCAGCATACACAAAATGCAGATATTGAAAACGCACACTTATCTGATCCAACCGAGCAGAGTTTTACGCAGATTAAGAGATGTGGTATGCAGTTTTTTTGCTGTAATCGTTTTCAATTTCCCGATACTATTCTGTGAGCGATGAAGAATAACAGCCGCTTCTTTTGCCGAAATTTTATAAAGGGTCAGCAGGCAAATAAGAATATCCTATTGATTAAGTTGGTATTGTTTCCTTAGCCGATTTGCCAATCCATTTAGGTGTTTATCTGCCATCTCGTACAAAGCAGGATAATCGCTCCATATTGATGATGCAGAAGCAAAAAACTTTGCTTTTTCCGATACAATATGCTCCGCCAACTCCATACCTTGCTGCATATTAGTATCTTGCAAGTGGTGAAGAGCCTTGTTTTTGCTCTTACGATACCGCAAAAACAGCCCAACAATGGCTATGATTCCCACTACTATCAGACACACTGTAAGTATAGGAGTCATTGAAGTATTAGGGTGTCGAAGATAATCTGTGAGAATATGCGCAGCAATCGCATAAGTTACCTATTCTTGTCTGAGTAGGCGTCCGGCATCTTCTCTGAGGTGAGCATACTTGGCTACCTCATCCGCATTTTGCCGTCTTTGAGCATTAAGTACCAGGTTGTAATATGCATTGGAAACAAAATTCAACACATCAGAATGCTCCACTATATATCGCGCATAAGGTTCTGCCTGCTCTATCAGGTGCAGTGTATCATACGCCTGCACTATCTTCATATAAGCCGAACACTTAGCGGTATTGCTCAGAGGATAATCTTCAATACTGAGCAACCACACCAAAGCACTATCATACATCTGCTGCCGGTCGTAGTATAGTCCGCGCGTTTCGTACAGCCGCGCAATGTACATGCTGTCCCCTTGATACTGCTCAGCAAGTTGCCAAATACTATCGGCTTCGGTGAATCTTAAGGACAATCAGACGGCGAGTTTCATTGAGCAGACTATTGGCGTACCGCCGTTCATCACCGCTTTTCCGAAGTATCGTGTAGCGCGTTGGTAAAAGATAAGTGCCACACTATCAGCGTACTGTTGCGAGCAGAGATACCCCATACACGAATTGATACGACCACGAAGGATGTCATCATCAGGCTGCTGCCGATCGGCTGCAACATAGCACTCTGCAGCATTGGCGACCAAGGTATCTGCCTCATAGTTTCGACCAAGGTAGTAGTAAGCCTTAGCCAAATCGTTATGATAAAAACCGACACAAGACAGGTCGATTTAGGGCGTTTATCGTTTCTTTTAGAATAGTAGTATCGGCATAGAGGCTATGTTGCCTATCCAAACTATCAGCATACGAAATCACCTCTTGTGCACTGTGAACATTCTTGCACCCTAAAAGACACAGCGAGCAAAGCAGCAAAATACCCAATTGTTGCAGTAGCAACGGTCGTGCAGTACCCGAAATCCTATTTCTTGTTCGCCCAAACATCGTGCCTCTTTACTATCAGCACACAAAGGTATAACTTTTCTTTGAATTGTACAAACAAAATAGATTTATGCATGTAAAATAATCAACAAGAGCAACAAACAAAGTACACAATGGCACAAAGTCCCATCTTACTCCTGCAGAATATCAATCTATAGTAATGCCTAACTCATTATGCATAATCTGTCGGCAGCCCTCTATCAGATCGCGGTAGGTAGTCTCAAAATCACCTGTGTACCAAGGGTCGGCTACATCACGAGGCAGCAACCGTTGTATCTTCGGTGCAGGCAAAGCCGCATCGGCTTGCATTATCGTCTCCCCCAACACACGGTGCAGATTGCGTATATTGTAGTTCTCCATACAGAATATACGATCAAAGCGAGCATAATCGTCCTGCGTTATCTGCCGTGCGGCATGGGGTAAGACTGCCACTCCGTGTGCTTGCAGGCAGCGTTTGGCAGGCGGGTAGATACTATTGCCTATCTCCTCGGTAGAAGTAGCGCACGAATCAATCACCACATCCGTTAATCCCGCTTCAGCAACCATCTGACGCAGAATCATCTCCGCCATCACGCTTCGGCAGATATTTCCATGGCAAACAAAAAGTATCGACATTGTTATCAAAAAATTAAGTTATTCTGTGCGGTATCCTAAAATAAAAAGACAAAACCATTTATTCTGCCTCCGAAGCCTCTTTCGGGTACTTTTTTAGGCGAGGATAGGCCGCTAGCGCACACGCCACTATCGCAATACTCAAGATACCTGCCCACAGCGTAGAGCCGCAGCCTATTGTATCGAGCGTATCTTCGGCTATCACACCATTGTAGGTAAGATAATATGCTACCACAGCCATGGCATTGTTGGTAAAATGCATCAGTATTGGTATCCACAGGCTACCCGTCCACGCCAGCATATAGCCGAACATTGCCCCCATCAGCATACGAGGCACAAAGCCGTAGAACTGAAAATGAACAAACGAGAATATAGCGGCTACTGCCCATATCGCTATATGAGTACGCGTTGAAAGTGCATGTTTTTGATAGTTTTCGCTATCTTTTTTATCCATAAAATTGGTCAGCAAACCGCGGAAAGTCAGTTCCTCTCCTAATGCCGGCAAAAGAGCCATCAGCAACACATTGAGTAGCATCCCGCCGATAGAGCGAGTCTGCAGAAACGATTCCGTGAGTTGGTTCGCAGCATCCTCCTGACTGCGCAACATCTCTTCTAATCGACTGAGACAATCGGGCAAGACCATTTGCCGGTTAAGATCACTGAGCAAGTTAATCCCCGGTAGCGCACATAGCATAACGGCGATGGCAAACAACGCCGTCTGCCACGACATACCTTGGTCTAAATGGAGCCAATGCCATGGCCTTTCGCAACATATCCACGCCGTCAGCAGCGGGGGCAAGAGAAAGATAGACAGCGTTTGCAACAGTTGCAACCACTTGAGTGCCACCACCGAACTGCCATCGGAGAGCCATGTCCACACACATAAGGCAACTATAGTCAGCCCCGCTATCCACGAGAGCCATATTATCAGACGAACAATAAGCCAATTCTTTTTCATGCACAAATGATTAGTTATTTATAGCGGATCCACATCTGGGATGATAGTCGTTCCTTTGCATTCGGGTTGAGCAAGCGTATAGCGTATATGCTCCATCAGCAATGTCTTAGCACGCGCAATAGAGGCAGAGGCTTCTATGCGCAGGCGTATCTCACGCAAGTATTGGTTCTGTACACGCGCCACCGACGGCACCAGTACTCCGCTGACTCGTGCGCCGAACGACTGTTGCAATCGTGCCTGCAAGGTCGCCGATGCTGCAGCCAAGCGCGTTGGGTTGCGATGTCGCAGCGTAAGCACAATAAGCCGATGAAATGGAGGATAATTGAACATCTTACGCTCCTCTATCTGCGATTGGAACAAGGAGAGATAATCGTGGTGCAACACATTGCTCAGTACAGGGCTGTCGGGTTGAAAAGTCTGTATCACCACTTCACCTTGTTGCCCTTTGCGGCCTGCACGACCTGCCACCTGCTCCAACATCTGATAGGCGCGTTCGTAACTGCGGAAATCGGGTTGATTGAGCAGTTGGTCAGCACTCAGCACCGCAACCAACGAAACATCATCAAAATGGAGCCCCTTGCTGACCATCTGCGTACCGATGAGTATATCTACCTCGTGGCGAGAAAAAGCATTGATGATGTCTTGGTAGGCATTCTTGCTACGCGTGGTATCTAAGTCCATACGCAGCACTTTGGCTTCAGGGAATAAGGTCGCTACCTCGTCTTCCAGCCGCTCCGTACCGAACCCGTGTATCTTCAGTTCGCCTCCGCAAGAGGGGCATCGTGGCGGCACAGGTATGGTATAACCGCAATAGTGGCAACATAGTTGGCGGATCTGCTTATGGTAGGTCAGCGGTACATCGCAGTTGACGCAGCGCGGGGGCTTACCGCAAGCCACGCACTGCAACATCGGTGCATAGCCACGGCGGTTCTGAAAGAGAATCACCTGTTTATGCTGCGCCAGTTGCTCCCGAATACGCTCCACCAGCGGGTCAGAGAAGTGTCCGTACATCTCCTTACGATGATATTGGCGCTGGAGGTCGATAATCGTGATATAGGGCAGTTGCAACCCCGCATATCGCTCCGACAGGCGAACTAAACCATACTTACCGATAGTGGTATTGTAGTAGGATTCAACGGAGGGAGTCGCCGAACCGAGCAACACTTTGGCTCCGAGATGTTGCGCCATGACAACGGCTACCGAGCGAGCATGATAGCGCGGTGACGGTTCGGCTTGCTTATACGAAGCCTCATGCTCCTCATCTACGATGATCAACCCGAGGTTCTGCAGCGGCAAAAAGACTGCCGAGCGTGCGCCCACTACAATATACGGTTCAGTGGCACAGCGGATAGAATGGTATATCTCCACGCGTTCAGCATCCGAGAAACGAGAGTGATAGACACGCAGACGGTCGCCAAAGACAAGGCGAAGACGGTCGGTGAGTTGCGTAGTAAGGGCTATCTCCGGCACCAAGTAGAGTACATTCTTGCCCTGCTGGAGTTGCTCTTGTATGAGATGAATATAGACCTCGGTCTTTCCCGAAGAGGTAACACCAAAGAACAGGCATACCTCATGTGTCTGCCATGCGCTACGCACCTCCTCGAAGGCTTTTTGCTGCGCAGGCGATAAGGGGTGCGCCGGTTCTACAGGGCCCGTATAAGGCGTGATACGCGGACGATTATGTTCGCATTCATCGAAGATGTGCTTCTCTACCAAAGCACGCACCACTGCCGTCGATTCGCCCGACTCTTCTATGAGCAACCGTTTCTCTACGGCGGGCGACAGAGCAGATAAACGCAAGAAAGTATCTAATACACGCTGCTGCTTCGATGCACGCCGCAGCAACACGCGTGTCTGCTCTATGTCTATAGGCGTATGGAGTGATATATAAGTGGCGGTACGAGCAGTATAGTTATCATCAATTATCCCCGCAGGCAACGCTGCTGCCAACACCTCGCCGAGCGTACATAGATAGTATCGGGCTATCCATTGCCAGATAAATAGTTGGTCGGCAGAAACAACAGGTTGCTCATCCAGCACCGCCGCTATATCCCGCAGGCGAATAGCGGGGTCGATTGGCGCAGTATGTTCGCCGAGTACCACACCCGTAACCGACTTATTACCTAGCGGTACAAGCACACGCATACCCGCAGAGGGGCATGGCAGATCAGCAGGTACGGAATAGGTATATACATCGCTGATAGCAAGCGGCAATATGACATCTATGAGCGTGGCTATCGCAAGCAGAGTTAGAGGTTAGGCTTCGTTCTCGGCTGCCACGGCTTTCTCGTAGCAAGCACGGCAGAGGGGCTCATACGAATCGGTCTCGCCGAGCAATACGCGTTTATCGGAGGCTACAAGACGATGACTGATATACGCCAAGTCGCCGCAATGCACACAGATGGCATGAGTCTTATAGACATCGTCGGCAATAGCCATCAGCGCAGGCATCGGACCGAACGGTACACCCTTGAAATCCATATCCAGTCCGGCCACGATAACGCGTATGCCGCGGGCAGCCAGTTGGTTACAGACATCTACGATACCCATATCGAAAAACTGTGCCTCGTCGATACCCACTACATCGATGTCGCCGGCAAGCAACAGGATATTCTGACTCGAATCAACGGGCGTGGACTGGATCACATTATGATCGTGGCTCACCACATCTTCCACCGAGTAGCGCACATCGATGGCAGGCTTGAATATCTCCACTTTTTGTTTGGCAAACTGTGCGCGTTTCATACGGCGTATCAGTTCTTCCGTCTTGCCCGAGAACATACTGCCGCACACCACCTCTATGGCACCACGACGCTGCATCGGTCCCTTGGTATCTCGTTCTGAAAACATATTAGGATTTTATTTATTCAAGTGTATATCCACCGCCATCATCTGAATGGTGGTGCGGTGGTTGAAAGTATTTTCCTCCAGATGATAGCATATATCGGCAGAGTTGCCGTTTTGGAAATGGAGTGCTTTCTCTCCCTGCCCGAAGGCAATACCCGCAATAGCCGCCGTGCGATCGGTAACATCTAAGCGCAAGTGTTCTCCTTTCTGCCCCACTCGACGCGTACCGCTATTGTTGATTAGTTGGCGAGTAAGAAACAGCGGCCGCGGATTACCCGGACCGAAAGGCTCCAAATGACGCAATATATTGAAGAACTGCGGAGTAATATCGTCTAATCGAATCTCTGCCTCTATGTTGATAGTAGGCTGCATCTGCTCGGGCGTGATATGCGCTGCCACATACTCCTCAAAGCGTTGCCTAAAAGCAGGCAGGTTATCCAAAGGCATACTCAGTCCCGCAGCGAACTTATGCCCGCCGAAGTTGGTCAACAGGTCGCGACATGAGTCGATAGCGGTATAGATATCAAAGTCGCTCACCGAGCGTGCCGAACCCGAGATAATGCCGTTCTCACCGGCAGTCAGCACGATAGTGGGACGGTAGTACTGCTCTGTCAGGCGTGAGGCAGCTATCCCCACTACTCCCTTGTGCCACTCGGGTGAGAAAACTACGGTAGTGTGCTTATTCTCGTTGTCCGGGTCGGAAGCCAACATACGGAGTGCCTCATCGGTGGTCTTGCTATCAAAATCCTTGCGCTCGGCGTTGTAGGTATTGATATCCTGCGCTTGCTGCTGCGCAAACGCCACATCGTTGGTGATGAGCAGTCGCACCGCCTCCGCACCCGATTTGATACGCCCGCATGCATTGATACGCGGACCTATCTTATAGACCAGGTCGGAGATAGTAATGCTCTTGTCGGCTATACCCGCCACTTGCATGATAGCATAAACACCCACCATTGGGTGCTTGTTGAGTTGCCGCAACCCATAGTACGCCAGCACACGGTTCTCGCCCGTGATAGGTACTATATCGGAGGCTATCGACATCGCTAGCAGCGGCAATAGTGTATAGGCCTGCTCCTGGGGCAGATGGTGGCGACTGATATAGGCTTGCACCAGTTTAAATCCCACCCCGCAACCGCTCAGTTCCTTGTACGGATAAGGGCAATCGCTTCGTTTCATATTGAGTACCGCCACGGCTTGTGGCAACTCATCGCCCGGAGTGTGGTGGTCGCAAATAATAAAGTCTATTCCCCGCTCCTTGGCATACGCCACTTTATCCACTGCTTTGATACCGCAATCGAGCGCAACAATCAGCGTACAACCCTCGCTTTGAGCGGTGTCTATGCCACGAAAAGAGATACCATATCCTTCGGTATAGCGGTCGGGGATATAGAAAATCAAGTTGTCGGTCTGCGTACGAAGAAAAGTGTACATCAGTGCCACGGCAGTAGTACCATCTACATCATAATCGCCATAGACCATTATCCGCTCGTGGCGGGCAATAGCGTCAGAGAGGCGTTGTTCCGCCCGATCCATATCTTTCATCAAGAAGGGGTCATGCAGTTGCTCTAACGAGGGTCGTACAAAAGCGCGTGCCTCGTCGGCTGTGCAGATACCGCGATCGATAAGTATCTGCGCCGAGAGCGGACTGATATGCAGTTCGTCGCTCAGCGTTTGGCACAAGCGTTGCTGCTCATCGGTAAGCGAAAGTATATTCCAATGCGGTGAAGACATATATTTATTACCGTTCTTATCTAATTTAGCAAGTTAAGCATCCCGAGAAACCTTAGACCATCGTCCGCAAAGACAAACTCATCAGCGTCTTTCCACAGCGGGAGCGTCTCACGATAGTGGCGCAAGCGGGGAATATCAAAATCGACTATCTGTGTGCCTTCCTCGTCATCCTCGAAGTGAGTCAACGGTTGCAGGCGTGTATCGTACGCCACCGAGTGTCCGTTGTAGTGCAGTCCCAATCCGTCATCGCCCACACAATTCACACCGGCAATATAGCACTGGTTCTCTATGGCTCGGGCGGGCAAGAGTGCGTCCCAATACTGTATGCGTATCTGTGGCCAGTTGGCTACCACTAGCAGTATGTCGTAAGGCTGTTTAGTTGTGTTACGCGCCCACACGGGGAAACGCAAGTCGTAGCAGACCAGCAGACGAAACCTTGCACCCATATATTCCACTATATCTCTGCTGTCGCCCGCCGAGAAAAACTCTGCCTCTCCGCCATGGGCATAGAGGTGTTTTTTATCGATGAATACGGGCTTTTCTGCAGGTCGGATAAAGAAACCGCGGTTGTAGAGTCGTCCGCGCGAAGAGCAGATGAACGACCCTGCGATAGCAATGTGATAACGGTCGGCACAAGCCTGCAATCGGCTGATCGTCTCGCCGTCGGCAGGTTCTGCCAAGTCGGGGCGATCAGTACAGAAACCGGTGGTGAACATCTCAGGCAAAAGAGCCACATCGGCTCGCTGAGCCAATGCGGCAAGACGCTGCTCGGTCAGACGCAGATTGGTCTGCTTATCCGCCCAAGCAATAGGATATTGCAAGAGAGCAACTCGCACTACTATTTTTTCTTCCCTTCTGCAGGTTTACCGATAGCCTCACGCATCGTGGTATCGGCTTGTATGTTCTGCATACGATAGTAATCCATTATCCCGAGGTTACCGGTACGGAAAGCCTCAGCCATAGCCTGCGGCACAAGAGCCTCTGCCTCAATCACTTTGGCGCGTGCCTCTTGCGCTTTGGCCTTCATCTCCTGCTCGTTGGCAATAGCCATAGCACGGCGTTCCTCGGCTTTGGCTTGGGCGATATTCTTATCTGCCTCGGCTTGATCCATCTGCAGTTGCGCACCGATGTTCTTACCTACATCGATGTCGGCAATATCAATCGATAGGATCTCAAAGGCAGTACCGTCGTCCAAACCTTTGCTCAATACCAGTTTAGATATGCTGTCAGGGTTCTCCAATACCTGCTTATGGCTCTCGGCAGAACCAATCGAACTGACGATACCTTCGCCTACACGCGCCAGCACCGTGTCTTCACCGGCACCGCCCACCAACTGACGGATGTTCGCACGCACGGTAACACGCGCCTTGGCTATCAACTGGATACCATCCTTAGCCACGGCAGTAACCGGCGGAGTATCAATTACTTTCGGATTAACCGACATCTGCACTGCCTCAAAGACATCACGCCCAGCCAGGTCAATAGCGGTAGCCATCTGAAAAGAGAGTTGTATGTTCGCTTTCGATGCCGATACCAAAGCATGCGTAACGCGCTCAATATGCCCGCCCGCCAGGTAGTGTGCCTCTAGACTGTCGCGTTTTACATCCTGCAGACCGGCCTTGTGTGCCTCAATCAGACAGTTAACAATGCGTGTAGGCGGCACCTTACGAATACGCATAAGGAACAACTGCACAAGCGATACATGTACGCCGCTCACCTGCGCATTCACCCATAGCATAAAGGGTACATAGTAAAAAAAGATAATCAAGAATACGGCTAAGACCGCCACTAAAATAATTACTCCTGTTTCCATAATAGTGATGTGTGTTTATTGGATAATTTATAATTTGGTTTGATAAGCAATGCCATATTTATAGTTGCGGTTCGCCTACTTCATCTCCTGCGGCAGCGGCGTTCTCCTCACGCTCTTTCTCTCGCTCCTCATCCATCTGCTTGGCTTCACGCTCGAGGTTTTCTATCTTCTTCCCGGGGGCTGCCAACTCAACTTTTGAGTCGATCTCAGTATGGAGTGCCATCTTCTGTAGCGCATGGCTGCGCAGAAAACCATAGATAGCCAACGCAGAAGCAAGGATAGCCGCTGCCAGCGTGATATGTCCCGCCACTACACCTATCTTTAGGTACGCAGCCACTACGGCACCTATCAGGCTCAAAAAACCGGCTATACCGGCTATACCAAACCCCGGCAATAGGAACAACTCCAACAAAAGCAGGAGTACACCCGCCACTATCAGGATGATTACCAATGCGATATTCATATTCAATCGAAGGTTAAGAGGTTGTGCATTTGTTTTCGCTGCAAAGTTACCTTAAATCTTTGATATGCGCAAGGACTTATGCATTTTTCGGGATAAAAAACACATCTGCCCCCTCAGCCCCGCCCATTCTACGGCACAACCGCCGCCCACCAAAAAAACGCTACATTCGTTATCAATTATGCATTATGCATTATCAAAGTACTGTCAATGTACCGTCTGTTACAGAATATATACAAAGGATATACAGAGGATACACAAAGGATATACGGAAGATATACGGTACATATACGGTACATATACGGTACATACACGGTACATACACGGTAGATACACGGTAGATACACGGTAGATAATACTACTTTTACTCTACTTTTACACATAAGATATAGAGGTTTTTTGCAGACAAATATATCAAAATTGGCATATTTATTGTAAATCTCAGAAAAAGATAGTAACTTTGCCGCCAAATACTCTTTTCTCTCATGGCGGAAGAGTACATGGTACAAGACAAATATATCGAAACAATGAAAGAAATATCTACCAAAAAACTCGTGGAAACCATTATCGAAGGTATCCGCAACCGTAAAGGACAATGCATCGTTACGATCGACCTGCAGAAAATCAAAGAGGCTCCCGTGGAGTATATGGTGATTGCTGAGGGAAACAGTGCTACACAAGTGGCTGCTATCGCCGACGAAGTGGACGACTATGTCCGCACCACCACGCATGTGCATCCGCTTACTATGGCAGGGCAGGAGAACGCCGAGTGGATTGCTATGGACTATGGCACGGTATTTGTCCATATCATGCAGCGTGAGCCCCGTGAATACTACGATATTGAGCACCTTTGGGCTGACGGAAAAATTACCGAATTACCGGATGAATAGTTTAAAGAACGGCTAAAACGAATGAGTAAAGAGCAAAAGCAAAGCCCTTTCGGCAGCAAACCGAATGGGCAACAGAATGAACCGGGAAAACCAAGGTTTAGATGGATTAGTTGGATCCTGTACGCATTGGCATTTATGCTGCTTGCGGCATTCTTCTTTGGAGACGGGTCGAGTTCACAAAAGGGACTGAGTTACACCAAACTGACGGCATACATCGAGAATGATGCGGTCAAAGAGATGGTCGTCTTCGACGATAACCATGTCGAGGCTACTATCCGCCCTAATAGTTATGTTCTTGTCTTTGGCGAGCAAGCCAAGGGCGAGCAAGTCAAAGGCCAACTCACTGCGCAGATACCTAGTGTTGATGAGTTTGCCAAGTACATCGATAAGGTGAATGCCGACCGCAAAGACGCGGGCAAGCAGCCTATTGATGTCAGTTACAAGCAGAATAAGAACTATTGGTATCTCTTTCTGATTAATGTGTTGCCTTTTGCCTTGCTGATTATCTTCTTTATTTGGATGAGCAGAGGCATAGGCGGTGCAGCATCAGGAGGTGGTATCTTTGGGGTCGGAAAAGCCAAAGCGCAAGTGTTCGACAAGGATAAGAAAGATAAGGTTACTTTCAAAGATGTAGCCGGACTCACGGGTGCAAAGCAAGAAGTGCAAGAGATTGTTGCCTTCCTCAAGAACCCGACCAAATATACCGATTTGGGCGGTAAGATACCTAAGGGTGCTTTGCTGGTCGGCCCTCCGGGTACAGGTAAGACCCTCTTGGCAAAAGCCGTGGCAGGCGAAGCAGATGTGCCTTTCTTCTCTATGTCGGGTAGCGATTTCGTTGAGATGTTCGTCGGCGTAGGAGCCAGCCGTGTGCGCGACCTCTTCCGCCAAGCCAAAGAGAAAGCACCCGCCATCATCTTTATCGATGAGATCGATGCCATCGGGCGGGCGCGTGGCAAGAGCGTGATGACAGGTGGCAACGACGAGCGTGAATCAACACTCAATCAGTTGCTTACCGAGATGGACGGATTCGGTACCAATTCCGGTGTAATCATCCTTGCGGCTACCAACCGTGCTGATGTCCTCGACCCCGCACTGCTCCGTGCAGGCCGTTTCGACCGACAGATACATGTCGAGTTGCCAGACCTCCAAGAGCGCAAGGAGATATTCGAGGTACACCTCCGCCCCATCAAGATCGACAACACGGTAGATGTCGATTTCTTAGCCAAGCAGACACCGGGATTCTCCGGTGCCGACATCGCTAATGTCTGCAACGAGGCTGCACTCATCGCTGCCCGTAATGAACATAAGAAAGTCGGCAAACAAGACTTCATGGACGCCGTCGACCGTATTGTCGGTGGTCTGGAGCGCAAGACGAAGATCCTCACCGATGATGAGAAACGCTCTATCGCTTACCACGAGGCAGGGCATGCCACTATCTCCTGGATGCTGCGTTGGGCTAATCCATTGGTAAAGGTTACTATCGTACCGCGTGGCATGGCATTAGGTGCGGCGTGGTACCTCCCCGAGGAACGACAACTCACCAACAAAGAGCATATCCTTGACGAACTCTGTTCCTTGCTCGGTGGCCGTGCCGCGGAGCAGTTGTTCCTCAATCAGACCTCTACCGGTGCGCTCAACGACTTGGAACGCGCTACCAAACAGGCCTACGCTATGGTGGCTTACTATGGTATGAGCGACAAACTCAAAGATGTCAGTTTCTACGATTCCACCGGGCGTTACGACTATGGCTTCGCTAAGCCCTACTCTGACAAAACGGCAGAACTCATTGACAAAGAGACAGCCGCTATCATCGCCGAGCAGATGGCGCGTGCGCGTAAGATATTAGAGGAGAATGCCGAGGGACACCACAAGATTGCCCAACTGCTCATCGAGAAAGAGGTCATCACCTCCGAGGATGTCGAGCGTATCTTAGGTCCTCGCCCGTGGAAGAGCCGTGGCGACGAAATCATCGAGGCCAACGAGAAACAGGAGGAGGCAGAGAAGCAGGCCGAGCAACAGGCACACGCTGCCGACGCTCAACCGATTGTGCAGGCTACTGCTGAGGCTGCCGACAACACCGACAACGATGCAGATTCCGATCACTCGGAAAACGCCGCCACCTCCGACAATACAATAGAAAACCATACTAACAACACTACCGACAATGAAAAAAATAATGCTTAGTTTGGCGTTGCTATGCACAACGCTGATGCTCTCCGCACAAGAGATGCAGCCCTTACAGCGCGACCCTAATGTCCGCTATGGGCAATTGGACAATGGTCTGACCTATTATATTTGCCACAACGAGCAACCCAAACAACGCTGCGAGTTCCATATCGCACAGGCTGTCGGTGCTATCCTCGAAGAGGATAACCAAAATGGCTTGGCGCACTTCTTGGAGCACATGGCATTCAATGGTACCCAACACTTCCCCGGCAAAGGAATAATCAACTATTTCGAGTCTATCGGTGTCAACTTTGGTGGTAATATCAATGCCTACACCTCTATCGACGAGACGGTCTATCGCCTTTCCGATGTCCCGACCTATCGTGAAGGAATCATCGACTCTGCCCTGCTCGTAATGCACGATTGGGCATGCGGACTGCTCCTCGAAGATGATGAGATCGATGCTGAGCGCGGCGTCATCCGTGAGGAATGGCGTACCGGACGCACCGCCGATCGCCGACTTTGGAAAGAGATCCGTGCCAAG
This sequence comes from uncultured Bacteroidales bacterium, assembly GCA_900542355.1. Classification (GTDB taxonomy): domain Bacteria; phylum Bacteroidota; class Bacteroidia; order Bacteroidales; family Paludibacteraceae; genus Colicola. Next base: position 110,020 of record UQNE01000005.1, read on the forward strand.
AAATACCCCAATAGCCAATATGCCAAACGCGATGTCATCGGTGATACCGCCGTTATCAACAACTTCGCTTACCAAGCACTGCGCGACTACTACCACAAATGGTATGGCCCCGATAATCAAGCCATCATCGTGGTCGGTGATATCAATGTAGATCAGATCGAGCAGAAGATCAAAGCCTTGTGGGCAGATGTCCCGGCGCGTGCTAATCGTGGTGAGCGTCCCCTCTACACGGTCCAGGACAACACCGCACCCCTCGTGGCTATTGCACTCGACCCCGAGGCTCAGACTACGCGTATCGAACTCGAGTACAAACATCCGCAGATACCCGCAGAGTTTCAGAATACACAACAGGCATATCTGCAGTCGGTTATACTTAGCCTGATTACCGATATGCTCGACAATCGTTTCTCCGAGTTATCACTCAATCCCGAGGCCTCTTTCCAAGGCGCAGGCTGCTACTATGGTGAGTTGGTCAAACTCAAAGACGCTTTTGTAGCCGTGTCTATCCCTAAGGAAGGCCGTGAGACCGAGGCATTCAACGACCTGCTCCTCCAAGTGGAGAAAATGCACCGATACGGCTTTACCAACGCCGAGTTGGAGCGTGTCAAGACAGAGTACCTCAATAATATGGAGAAAGCATACAACGAGCGCACTACCCGTCGCAACATCGCTATCGCACGCGAGTGCATCCGCAATTTTGAAGACCACGAACCTATGCCGGGTATCGAGTGGGAGTACGAGTTCGCTAAACAGGTACTGCCGCTGCTGGATGTCGCTTCTATCAACGCCGTGGTTGAACAACTCATCGATGATAAACCTACCGTGGCTATTACAGGTCCGCTCAAAGACGGAGTAAATATCCCTACCGAAGAGACTATCTTGAGTATGCTCCAATCGGTAAAAAATACCGAGATCGAAGCACCAAAAGAGGAGGTAGTCAATACCCAACTCGTCAAGAAAGCACCCAAGGCAGGCAAGATTAAAAAAACAACTACCAATGCGCAGTTAGGTACTACGGAGTGGACTCTCTCCAATGGCGTCAAGGTAGTGATCAAACCTACTACCTTCAAACAAGATGAGATTCTTCTCAATGCGTTCTCCCAAGGTGGTATGTCCCTCGTTGCTACCGAGGATCTGCCATCGGCTAACCTCGCTACCGATGTGGTTAATTTTATGGGACTGGGCGATTTCTCCTACACCGACTTGAAGAAAGCCCTGGCCGGCAAAATAGTTAGCACCGATATGGCTATCAATGCATATTCCGAATCAATGTCGGGCTCCTCGTCCGTCAAAGATTTCGAGACGATGCTCCAACTCATCTATCTGCAGTTCACCGCACCCCGCTACGACGAAGAGGCTTACCGTACACTCATCGGATTGTTCCACAATCAGTTGATCAACAAGGATAAGAACCCTAAATCGGTCTTTGCCGACTCTGTTTCTCTAATGGGCAGCAACCACTCGCCGCGCACCGCTATTTGGAATATCGAGACACTCAACCAAGTATCACTCGACAAGGCCTTGGCTATCTACCGCCAACGCTTTGCCAATCCCGCAGATTTTACATTCGTTCTCGTTGGTAACATCAATCCTGCCGACAAAGCAACGCAAAAACTGATCTGCCAATGGCTCGGTGGAATGAAGACCAATAAGCAGCGCGAATCTTTCCGTGATAATGGCGTTCGCACTCCGCTCGGCATTCAGAAAAACTATTTTGAGCGCGAGATGGAAACCACTACCGCTTCCAACCGTATCCAATATACCTCCTACGACATCCCTTATTCGTTGGCAAACGACCTCAATATGGAGATGATTGGGCGTATCCTCTCTACACGCTACCTCGAGTCGATTCGTGAGCGCGAAGGTGGTTCCTATGGCGTCGGCTGCTATGGTACGGTCGATATCCGACCTGTGCCACGCGCAAGACTGATTATGCAGTTCGATACCGACCCGCTCAAGCAGGAGAAACTCATGACTATCATCCACGAGGAGGTCGATACCATCGTCAAAGACGGCCCGCTCGCCAACGATTTGGCTAAGGAGAAACAGTCGATGCTCAAGGATTTCCAAGAGGACATCGAGAACAACAACTATTGGTCAACGGCTGTCTATATGTACTATATGTATGGCATCAACTATATCGCTGATTATCAGAAAGCAGTCAACGATATTACTGCCGAAACGGTAAAATCTACACTTCGCCGTTTGGTCGATGCAGGCAATATGTTTGAGGTCGTTATGACCCCCGCCCGCTGACCCTATATGAAGCTAATCACCCTACGCAATAGGTTGAGGTTGCAATACCTCTGCTAATTGCTCATGCGGGTAATTGCTCACGCGGGCCATAAAACCTTTGGACTTATAAAGTATTCCTCGTAGCATATTTGCTACAAACCCAAAAGAGGGCGTCTGACAATTTCGGACGCCCTCTTTTTATCCCTTACCTCTATACCTTTTTGTTTATACTCAGTATCTTTTTGTTGTATCTTTTTGTTTGTACTCACAACAAACATAGCGAATCTGCCTCATCCCCCAAAAGTCCCGCGAAGTGTCCCCGCAGCGGGCTTGCCAAGCCCGCTATCTATATGGTTATCTCAAGGCAACCGCATCCAATTTGGAATGCTTCTTAATTATTGAGCATATTGAGTGTCAATTCCCCCCTGCGCAGCAGCAATCTCTACATTCTAACCATTCCCATTGCACCGATAATGCAATCTCTACATTCTCTCCATTCGGGACGAAATAGTTTTAACGAACTTTATATGGCTTTTAATGGAGAAACCTATGATATATATGGAGAAAGAAATTATATGTCTAATTACATGATAATTATATGTTGAAAAACCCATGGCAATTCTATGTTTAATCGTCAATTAACCGCCATTGTATGGAGAACTTGTACACTGCAAACACTAATTTAGTTTTTGGAAATTAGCAGCCGTATAGTAGATGTTTTTGTAAGATTCTTGAATGCATTATTGGGAGTTTTTGTATAAAGAAATGTATGGAAGCAATATGCGTAATTATATTTTAATTATATGGTAATTATATGTTTTCTTTTGTTCATGCTGTGCAACATCCCCTCCCCTGGAGGGGCTTGGGGAGGTCTTTAACTGCCATTTATTACGAATTTATTGTACAAATGATACGATTTTTTCTATTTCATTTGTGTAAATCAAAATAATGTCATACCTTTGTGGTGGTTATTATCGATATTTGCAAAGCAATAATCGACATCTTTCTCATAGAACACTTTACAATGGCATAAATTTGTATGAAATAATGAACATTTAGAATAATTTTAATATATCACTTTATTACTCACGATATGAAGAGACATTTCCTTCTCAGTGTGGCACTTCTATTCTGTACCATCGTCGGGGCGAGCCGAGCGCACGCCCAAACGCAGTGGAATACCAATCTGCTGCAAAACACAGTTCCAACCACCGACAGCCAATACACAGGCTAGCAAAAAACCGATGGCGGTAGTGGCTGGGGTATTGATAATGGGTGGTTTATTTCATCCCACCAAGAGTGTATTCTCAAGCAAACTGTAACCCTTGCCGACAAGGGGTTTACCGCTGCTGACATCACCGGGGTACAACTTTATGCTTCCGTGATGTATGAGATACCTTGGCCGGGAGATGGCCAGGGTATATGCATCGCTGCTGTGGTATGCCTTGACGAAAGCGGCACGGCATTGGATACGCTGTATCTGCTCAACATGATAGACTACACTAATGTAGAAATTCTGCCAACATGGAAAGACAGCACTTTTGCGCTGCCTGCCGGTACCGCTCAACTGCGCTATGAGGTGCACGGCGAAGACCAAAAAAAACTGGAGTGGGCAATATGGTCCGAGATTCTCCGATATGGTGATGATACTTACCGATGGCAGTGATTTTACCTGCACAGCAAGTGTTGATCCTGCTATGGGCGACAGCATCACACTGAACAAGACAAGCGGCATACACATTGGCGACACCGTATCAGTGAGTGCCACCTATCCCGAACATCCGATACTCTATTTGATGCTGAACGGGAATTTCCGCATCAACGACAACAAAATAGTATGTAGGGGCTACAATATGGTGATTGGTGCGCACTTGAGTTATCCGCACGCTATCACACCGAATGCCGAGTATGCTACGATTACGGCGAGCAAGACGAGTGCGTATGCGGGCGATACCATCGCACTGACACACAGTATGGAAGCGGGGTATCTCTTTATCCGCTACACCACAAGCACCGATGTGCAGTGGGTCGGCAGCGACCACTTTATTATGCCGGATGCGGATGTGGAGATTGGCGTGGAAGCAGTCACCTTGAAGACCGTTCCTTTCTTTGAGGGTTTCGAGGAAGGCAATAGGGGAGACAATGCGGTACGCGACTGGCTGCAACAGGGCGAAAAAGGTGAGGCAGTATGGCAAGCCAACTCAACCTATAGGGATAAAAACCGTACACCGTATGCCGGCAAATGGAATGCTACCTTGAAATATGGCAACACCCGTTGGCTCTTTACCCCGATTCGATTGGAGGCAGGTGTAGAGTATCGTATTAGCATGTATGCGCGACAAGATGTCACATCGGGAGCAACGGTTGCCGCCTACTTGGGCAATACAGCCGATAAAGATGCTATGACGCTCAATATCTTGCCAAAAACAGAGGTAACCAACGGCGACTATCAGTACTTGACTGCCATCTTTAGCGTACCCGATAGTAAAAACTATATATTAGGCATACGAGGTGAACTGAATTCAGACCCTTGGTACTTGTCGATAGATAACATCCGCATTACCGAAAATCAACCCAAAGAGATACGCTTCACTCCGTCGGAGGCAGGCACTATCGCTGCCAACAAGACGAGTGCCATGGCAGGCGATACGATTACGCTGACGCGCAATATGAAGGCGGGATATTTCTTCGTACGCTATACTGCAAGCACCGATATGCGGTGGGTAGGCAGCGACCAGTTTATCATGCCCGAAGAGGCTGTAGAGATTGGTATGGAAACAACTGTTGTGAAGACCATTCCTTTCTTCGATGGCTTTGAGAATGGTAATGTGAACGACAGCACTGTCAGCGGTTGGCTGCAACAGAGCGAAACAGGAAGCAGTATATGGTTTGCTTCCCATAATGGAAACAACTACAACAGTGCTCCGTTTGCAGGGACATGGAATGCTTTTCTACTCTACAATAATACTTGTTGGTTATACAATATCTTCACCTTGGAGGCAGGCGTGGAGTATCGCATTAGTATGTATGCAAGGCAAAGTTATTCCGAGGGAACGACCATTGCCGCCTACTTAGGCGATGCTGTCGATAAAGACGCTATGACGCTCAACATCTTGCCTCAAACCAATGTCATTGACGGCAATTATCAGCACTTGACAGCCGTCTTCAGCGTACCCGAGAGCAAAGATTATGTGTTAGGCATACGGGGAGAAAAGGGGCATGCTTACCGTTTCTTAGTGATAGACAACATCAGCATTACGCGCAACCTGCCCAACGAAGTGCACATCACGCAACCCGAGATAGGTACTATCACCGCCGATAAGACAAGCGCGATGGTGGGTGATACGGTTACGCTCAATTATACATGGCCTAATCTCATCAACGCAGACAGTTATTCCACCGATGTGGATGTAGCGTGGGTGACAAACAACCGCTTTATCATGCCCCATGCGGATGTTACGGTAGGACTTAATCTCAACCTTGATTCGCTGATTACTCGCACACCTTTCTTCGAGGGCTTTGAAGAAGGCAATACGGAGGGCGAAGCCGTCAGCGGTTGGGCGCAATATAGCGAAGGCGGAAGCCGCGAGTGGCGAGCCAACCAAGGCAGCGAGCACAATACTTCTCCCTTCCAAGGTGCTTGGAATGCAATACTTAAGTATGGCAACATGGATTGGCTCTTCCGATGGGTATATCTCGAGGCAGGCAAGACTTATCGATTGGTTATGTATGCAAGGCAGGATATGAGCAGTACTGACTATGCCAAACTGAGTGCTTATATCGGCAATGCGCAAGATAGAAACGCGATGCACACAACCATTATCTCTGAAACGGGACTGACTAACGGGGGTTATCAACTGGTAGCCGACACCTTCAGCGTAGCGCAAAGCGGTATCTATGCATTGGGTATTCGTGGAACAATTAACGATACTCCCTACTATCTGTCGCTTGACAATATCAGCCTCAGCGAGTACATTACCCATACCATCCGCACCACACATACGGACAGTTGCACGCTCACCGTGGATAAGACGGAGGCGTATGCAGGCGATACCGTGTGCGTAAACGCCACACCATTAGAAGGGTGTGTATTGGATAGCGTTCGTACCGATGTATTGGTAGAGTGGATCAGCGAAACATGCTTTATCATGCCCGATGAAGATGTGGTAGTGACGGCATATACCCACGCAACCAAAACAGGTGTTTTGCATATCATCAACACGGATAAGGTAAGTGTGCATGCAACGAAAAACGATGTAGAACTGCCTAACAATAGTATCGTTTCGGAGGGCGACACCATTTGTACAACGGTGGTTGCGGCACCCGGGTATGAGTTGGACGGCATATCACCCGACGATGCAACACAATGTGTGGCAATAGGTGCCTCCTATTTTATCAATGACAGCCTTGTCTTTGATGCAAGCGAAATAGATGTACTGTGGGTAGGTCTGCAACCGCGTGTAGAATGCCCCGACAGCACTACGGCTATTGTAACATGGGATAGCATCGGTTTCGAATACGATGTACTCATTGCCGACCACGAGATAACGAACTTCACTCTTCAGAAGGGTATCCGCCATACCGCCGACACCACCTACACCATGCAGGGACTGACGGCAGGTAGGACCTACTACGCTTATCTGCGTGCCGACAAAGCGGGTGAAGAGCAGATTTGGAATAGCACCGAGTTCGTTATGCTTTCCGCCGAGGACGAAACCGGTTGTGTGCTGACTATCCAATGTATCGACAGTTATGGCGACGGTTGGAATGGCAATAAGTTGCGCATCAAGGAGAACGGAAATACGACTCGATTCACATTTGATGATGGCAAGTCGCAGACCTTCACTTACCGCACACAAGGTGGCAACATTGCCATCTATTGGGAAGAGGGAAATGACGCAGATGAAGCAAGTTTCAAGATAACCAATGCCAATGGTGATGTATTGGTAGAAATAGATAGTGCAGACCAACTGGCAGACGGCGCACGGTTATTCAGTGGTAACCCCTGCAATATCTGCACACAGCCCGTTATCACCGACATCATCCGCCAAGGCACGGACATCACGGTAAGTTGGTCGAACACAGGGGCAGCGTCGTACAATGTGGCGTTGCTGAACAAGAGCGTTGCTACCGATGAGGAGTTGGCTGCGCTGCAGGTCAGCACCACCGACACGATGTACACCTTCCACAATGCGGATACCTGCAAGTTCTATATGGCATACATACAGGCGCAATGCGATAAGAACTCGACTTCTGCTTGGGCAAACAACGGCTACTGTATAGCGCAACCTGCTACTACCCTGCAATGGGAGCCTATCACACTCAATTTCCATGCTACGGGCGATGCCATAGCCGACGGAAAGGCTTACCCCGGTATTCCACCCGTTCCGTGCTTGCTCTATAAGTTGTCTATCACGGAGGCACAGACTATCTATGGCTTTGCAAAGACCGGAAACAACCAAGCCGAGATGGTGATAGCACCGCTGATCAATGATACATTAGACCTTATGCAAGTGAAGATGCTGGCGGGTGATACCATTCAGTTGACAGCAGGCGAGTATGGCATCGTAGCAGTTGCTGAAGGATACGACTATGAGGTTTGGGTTCTCAAAGCCGATACTATGCAGTTCACGCCTATCACATTGCCTTACTTGTCGGATACATTGGTAAATGAATATGTGGCAGGAAATAAGAACTCTTCCTGCGGTTTCGGTTTATTCCGCGGCTTTGAGTTTACACTGAACAAGACTACTACGCTTGAGATGAGTCTGAAGGATTTGGCTCCGGACGCTGAAGCATATATAGCATTGTGGCGTTATGAAAATGGTCAGAATAATCCGATAGGTAATTTTAGGCGTCAAGTACAACCATTGGATAGCGGCATCTATCGTATCGGCGTCTTTACTTACAAAGAGCATACCTCATACCGCTTGTCTATCACAAACTCGCTGCCGAGTTTTGCCTTTGACACTATCGTCGCAGACACAGTGCTGACAGGCACTATCTCCGCTACCGACGGGCTCTACCCCTCTCCTATTGGCGTAGATTTCCCTGGAAAGGCTTATACTTTCACCTTAGAGAGCGAGCAGCGTATGAATATGTCGCTCTATGCAAGCCAAAGCGACAGTATGGTGGTTGTATTCTACACTGACTCACTGCTTACGAACATAGAGAATGGTATGAATGCGGTAGGTATGAATGACTCGACATTCAGCAACTATATACGGAACAACAACAGCGGCGAACAACGCTACTATATGGTGGTCTATAACCTCACCGGACAAGAGCAGTCGTTTACTTGTGCATTGCATACCTGCTTCACCGCCGACAGCATACCTGCTATGGACACGATACGCGTAGCCGAACCTAAGATGATTACCTTCGACGCATATTCAAAGGGCGTATACGACGGCTATAACGGTGTTTACGAAGCATACACGATGCACTTGGAGAAAGACAAACGCTATCGTTTCTATGCCGAGGCACCCGAAACGACTACGACAATGAACATCTATGCGGTGGATCCTGCACGCAAAGATGAGCACCTCAGCAACAACTCTATTGCGAGCAATAGTATGGTACTAGAATACGGCACAGCCATAGCCACCGGCGTATGCCTGGAGGAGAAAGACTATACGCTGGTGCTGACCGCTTATGCACCCCTCAAACTGCACGGGGAACCTAAGTATCTGATTGCATTCGAAGAGATACAGGAGTTCGATTCTTTGATTGATAGTGCGCAAGAGGTAGTATTGCCCTTCCGCCAAGACACGGCATTCAATAATGTGAAGTATTCGGGCGATAACCAGTGGAAATGGCACCCTGTATACGACTACCTCAGCAGTTACGGCATCTATGGTGCTGCGGCGTATGTGGTAAGAGTGAATGCAGGCGATACGCTCTATGCTTCGCTCACAACCGACTACGATGCAGTCATCCACTTCTACCATTTCTACGGTGCAACTGCGGCTACCGAAATCAATCCGCTTGTGATTGATTCGTACGAAGGCTATCCGCAAATAGCAAAAAAGGGCATGTATGTGAACACCACCGACTCGGTAGAGACGATTGTGGTAGTAGC
>UQNE01000006.1 GCA_900542355.1 uncultured Bacteroidales bacterium
TGCCTTTTTCGCATATTAATCTGCTATTTTTGCCTATCATTTTTGCACAGCAATGGTCAATGCTACTTGACTTACAAAAAAGACTGCCTAACATACTTGTTAGACAGCCTCTTTTCTTATTAAACATGTAATTGCCATTGTTTTTTCAACATATAATTACCATGTAATTAGACATATAATGCATAATGATGAATGCATAATGGACTTGTTGAAAACAAGAAAGGACTTGAGATACCTTCTTACAGGTATTCCAAGTCCATTGTCCATCGTCCTTTGCTCCATTGTCCCCCCCCTGCAACATCCCCTCCTCTGGAGGGGCCTTGGGAAGGTCTGTCATTGTTCCATTGTCCTTGCTCCATTGTCCTATTTACGGCATGCAGCAAAGGTACATACACATCATAAACAAGACTGCCGGAGTGGCAAGTAGAATGGAGTCAAATCTATCCAATACTCCGCCATGGCCGGGGAGGAACTTGCCCGAGTCTTTTACCCCGATAGTGCGTTTCATCAGGCTCTCCATCAAATCACCCAAAGTACCGAAGATAACTACCGTAATAGAGAAGAAGATGCCGAAAAGATAACAGTGACCAAAGTCAATACGGTCGAACCAACCGAGATATGCCAACAGGCAACCTGCGGCTATTGCTACCACTGCTCCTCCTACAAGACCTTCCCACGACTTACCCGGACTGACACGAGGGAACATCTTATGATTGCCCCCTTTGCGTTTTGCCATCAGACTACCTACACAATAGGCTCCGCTATCATTTAGCCAAATAAGTACAAACAGAGCCAACACAAGGTATTTGTCGATAGCCATAATGCAGCACATTAGGGAGAAAGGCAGGGCAATCATCACCTGACTGCCCAAGAAATATCCCCAGTTGTGTATCGGGTTTTCGGCTTTGCGAAATAGTTCTGAGATAAGCACAGCGAACACCAATAGCACATACACAATAAAGCATACCAATGCTATCTCCATAAAGGTAGGCACACCTCTTCCGTATCCGATAACCCCAAAAGCGGCACAACCAAACATCAGCAATGCTGCTATACACGATGTAACGGTCAAGAACACATCGGAGTGCATCAGATGATGAAACTCGCGCACGGCAAGGATAGTTATCAAGGCAAATAGTACACTGAAGAATATGGGGTGCACCAATATACCGGCCACCACAAAACCTACATAAACTGCCCCCGAAAGGGTCCGCTGAACAAAGTTAGACATTTTTCGATAGAAAATTTTTGCAAAAATACGAAAAAAACCGTACCTTTGCAAATAAATTGGTGTTTTTATTGCAAATACTTGATTGATATGGAAAATAACTCGATTGAAATGAGTTTGCTCGACCCCGAAGAGCGTGAGCAAATCGACTACATTTGGAATCTTATCCCCTTGGCCGACCGCCAAGGCATGACTCAAAGCGATGTGCTGATGGTACTGGATGTGATAGATGATTTTATGGAGGCGCAAGGCCTGTTGCACTATGATGAGGCAACGGGCGAAGCCGAGTACTTGGATGGTGAAGTGGACGAGACGGAGCAGTTGAACTATGTACTATCAGCAGCCAAGGCTCAAGGCAGCCATATCACAGGTGTGCAGGTGCAGTTGGTGATGGACGGGGAGTTGCAATACGGCATTGAGCAGGGGTATTACGAGGAAGAAGAATAGAGGAAGAATGTTAAGGAAGCCTATAAACTAATTATTGCATACTATTAGACTATAAACTAATTATCGCATACTATTAGATTATAGACTAATTATTGCATACTATTATACATATTGTATCAAAACACTCCCAAAAGATAGAGAGAATAGATGGAGAGAATAGTTAAACTGCTAAGTGGTTGGCCTATCGGTGTGCATTATTGGTTCGCCGATTGGGTGATTTTCCCCTTGGTATATTATATTGTTCGCTATCGGCGCAAGTTGGTTAGGAAGAACCTCACCGATTGTTTTCCCGACCGAAGTACCAAGGAGATACACCGAATAGAGAAAGCCTTTTACCACCATTTGGCAGATATGGTAGTGGAGGCTGTGTATGGCTATGGGTTATCAGAGAAGGAGATGCGGGAGCGTGTACAATTTGAGCAAAACGAAGAGGTAAATAGGCTTGTCAATACTTATGGCAGCGTGATAGTGATGTTGGCCCATTTAGGCAACTGGGAATGGTTTACTGACTATCATCGTCAGTACCTTGAACCCACCGGAATGATACAAGCAAATGTATATAGAAAGCAAGCGAATAAGACTGTGGATAAATTAATGAGTATTCTTCGCTCAAAACACGGTGGTATTTTGATTGATAAACAGAAAATACTGCGACAGATGATTACACTGCGGAATGAGGGGAAAAAGATAGTATATGGCTTGATTTGCGACCAAAAACCTCGTCCCGAAGTGGCACGCTATTGGTGCGATTTCTTGCACCATGACACCGGTTTCTTGGACGGCGGAGAAGTACTGAGCAAGAAGTTCGGATATCCTGTACTCTATGCCCATATACACAGCCCTAAGCGGGGGTATTATGTGGTGCGATTTGAGGTATTGGCAGAGCATCCCAAAGAAACCGCAGAGAATGAAATAACTGCCATGTATGCGAAGCGATTGGAGGCAAATATATTAGAGCAACCACAACAGTGGCTCTGGACACACAATAGATGGAAATGGGGACGCATCAAAGTATAATAATTGCCGATTATTCAAACTACTGATTATCAGTTAGTTATGTTATATCAAATTAGTTTGTCCGTCGGTATTCAAATTAGTTTGAATCGGTGCTAAAAGGGGATGATTAGTTTTATTGTTCAAATCAAATAAAGGATATGCGGTGTAGTGTAGTGATACTCAATTGGAATGGTGCAGATATGCTGCGCAGGTACTTGCCGAGCGTGGTGGAGCACACTATGGGTATGAGCGATGTGGAAGTAGTGGTGGCGGATAATGGTTCTACCGATGAGTCGTTGCCGCTGTTGGCAGCAGAGTTCCCCGGTGTACGCACCATAGCATTGGATAAGAACTATGGTTTTGCGGAAGGCTACAACAAGGCTATTGCGCTGATTGATAGCGAGTACACGATTTTACTTAATTCGGATGTAGAAGTAACAAATGGTTGGTTGTTGCCTATACTTGACTATATGGATACCCACAGGGAAGTGGCTGTGGTGCAACCTAAGATACATAGTTGGTTGCGCAAAGACTATTTTGAGCATGCAGGGGCTGCGGGGGGATACTTGGATATGTTGGGTTATCCCTTCTGCCGCGGGCGAGTATTGGGAAAAGTGGAGAAAGACGAAGGGCAGTACAACAGTGTGGCAGAGGTGCTGTGGACTTCGGGGGCATGTATGTGTATTCGCACTAACATATATAAGGAGTCAGGCGGGTTGGATGGCGAGTTCTTTGCCCACATGGAGGAGATTGATTTGTGTTGGCGGTTGTGTTGCAGGGGGTATAAGTTGGTATGCCTACCCGACTCTACCGTCTATCACCTTGGCGGAGGGGCATTGGGCTATGAGAATCCTCGCAAGACCTATCTTAATTTCCGCAACAATCTGCTGATGATTTATAAGAATATGCCTGCGAAGAGATTATGGTGGGTATTATTTTTACGCTTCGCTTTGGATTATGTTGCCGTTTTGCAATTCCTTCTTACTGCTCGACCTAAACAAGCATGGGCAGTGATGAAGGCGCGGAAGGACTATCACCGAATGAAACCACACTTCGTCGGCAAACGCAAAGACAACCTTCGCCGAACTACTACCCCCTACCCGGTTGGTATCCGACATTGTTCGGTCTTTGGCTTGGCGCTGGGGCTCCAATGGCGGTTAATTGACGATTAAACATGACATAGAACAGGGAGAAACATGTAATTCCATATAATTAAACATATAATTATGCATTATGCATTCATCATTATGCATTGAATCAACATACTTCATTACACAAAACTAATTTGGTTTTTGGATATTGTACAGCCATAGTAGTATATTTTTGGAAAATTTTTGGATGATGTTTTTGTGCGTTTTTGTATAGAAAAAGCATTATGCATTATGAATTAAAGTAAATGAATAGCGAACTTAGGAAATACATAGAAGACCATATCTTGCCACGATATGCGGCATTTGATAAGGGACATCAGCGCGACCATGCAGAGAGCGTGATAAACGAGAGTCTCAAATTGGCAAAGGAATACCAAGCCGATACAGATATGGCATACACCATTGCTGCATACCACGACCTGGGGCTATCTATCGACCGACCACTGCACCATATCCGGTCGGGAGAGATTTTGCAGGCAGATGAACATCTGCGACAATGGTTCTCAGAGCAACAGATTACCACTATGCGTGAGGCTGTAGAAGACCACAGAGCCAGCAGCAAAAACCCACCTCGCAGTATCTACGGAGCAATAGTAGCCGAAGCCGACCGACAATTAGACCCCCAAACAGTTATTCGACGAACACTGCAATACGGACTTAAACAAAACCCTACAGCCGATTTCGAGTGGCATTTGGCTCGCACCTGCGAACATCTGCAAGAGAAATATGGAGAAGGAGGGTATATGCACCTTTGGTTGAAGTCGGAACGCAATTTGCATAATTTAGAGACCCTGCACCAATTGCTAAAACAACCGCAAACACTACGCGAAATAGCCTTGCGAATATGGCAAGAGGAGATAAAATAAGAAAAAGATAGAACAACAAACTAATATGGAATAGTATTTGTAGAACATGGTTGTATTGCACTGCAATGCGACCATTTTTATTGGCAAACCTTTGTACAATACTCAAATAATTTCTCTATACATACCCTATGCGTCAATTTTTCTATATAACGCGTCAATTTTTCTACATAGAAAGGCATTTCCTGCACATAAATACAAAGTGCCTGCTTACTTTTTGCCTTGCTGTAGGCTTTGGAATACAAGCACAAGGGCAGTTGCTATACGAGATAAGCGGAAATAGCACACAAGGCAAATCGTATATACTGGCCACTAATCGATTGGTGGATATGACCTTCCTGGATACCATACCGAATGTGTTTGCCTGCTTTGCTAAATGCAACAAGGTGATTACCGAGTTTGCCATGCAAGACTATGAAGCCATAGCCGCACTAAGGCAGGCTGCATCCCTACCCGACTCTATCAAACTGAGCAATTTCTACACCGATGAGGAATATCAATTGATAGACAATGCATTATGCGTCAATCTGGGTATGGGATTGGACAAACTATGCCGAATGAAACCCTCGTATCTGACGGAGATGTTCCGCACTGAACTGATGAAACAATGGCTCCAATACGATGAGCAACGCTCTATGGAGACCTTTTTCGAGTTGGTGGCACAAGAGAAAGGCATCCCCGTCTATGGCTTGGACGATGTAGGCGAGACAATGTATATGCTATTCGACCGTGAGCCTTTTCACTGGCAATGCACAGAACTGAAGAAAGTAATTGAATATCCGGAGCGGGAAGTGCGACAAGAACGAACCCTAAAAGAGATGTACCTGATGGGGCGACTGTCGGATATGGCATTTGCGGTGGAAAGTCCTGATAATCAAACGAGTATATCGTATTCCGACTACAAGGTATATGCCCAACGCAACAAACAATGGGTGAAACGATTGGAGGACTACCTGCACGAGGGAGGAGCATTTATCACACTGAATGCTATCTATTTAGGAGGCGAAAAAGGACTGCTTGCTGACCTGCGCGAAGCCGGATATAGAGTGAGAGCAGTGAATAGAGGAATAAAGAGAAAGGAGTAAGGAGACCTCCCCAAGCCCCTCCAAAGGAGGGGATGTTGCACAGCAGGAACATTAAACATATAATTATCATATAATTGGACATACAATTATGCATTATGCATTCATCATTATGCATTGAATAAACACTAATTTAGTTTTTGGAAATAATATCCTCTCCATGATATACTGTTTTTGGAACATTTTTGAATATATTATTGGGAGTTTTTGTATAGAAAGCCTCCGAAAGGAACATAGACCGCTTGCGCTAATGGAGTAAGGAGCAAGGACAATGGAACAAGGAAAAAGGCCAATGGACTTGTAAGCAGAATGAGCAAAAAAGTAGCATTTTGATATTTTGTTAACATTCGCTCAGGTCTCGATAAGGTCTCGACATAGACTCGATAAAATCTCGGCAAAACAAAGAAAACAAAATGGTAGTATTTGTAGGAAAATAGTATCTATTTGTTTTCCGAATAGAGAAAAATATACTATTCGCCCCTGCACATCTTGCGTATATGGCAAATTCTTAGTAACTTTGCGGGCAAGAAGGGTGGAATAATGTGTAATAAACGGATAGAAAATGTGTAATATAACCACATAAAACGACATGAAAGACAGACGCGAATACATCATTGCCAAAGCGATGGAGTTGTATGCCATAAATGGGTATAACAATGTATCAATCACCGACTTACAGATTGCGCTTGATATGGGGCGCGGTACACTTTACTACTATTTTAAGTCGCAGGACGAGTTGTTTCAGGTGTGTATGGAGCGTTATTTTATGCGCCCTAAGCAACAGGCTTTGCAGCAACCCGATACTCTCCTGTTGCCCGATATGATTAATGCGATGTTAGGCTACTTAGACAGCCTGCAAGAAGCATTGCAGACCTTCGACAACAAAAACATCAACACAACCAATGTGCTAAACCTGATGTTCTCCGCTTACAACCTATTCCCTTCCCTGTCGCGCAAAGCAAAACGACTATCCGCCTCGGAGACCGAATTATGGAAAAAAGCATTGCGAAACAGCATTCGCGCAGGTTTGGTGCGACCAAATATAGATATCGACTTGCTGGCGTTGATGTTTACCCATATCAAAGACGGCTACGAAAGCGGACACAGCGGAGAGACAATGGACTTCGGGATTTTCCCAAAACAATACAACTATCTATTCGAGTTGATTAAGCCTATTGCTTCAAACTAATTTTCGGCATGGAATCTATTGAGAATGGAAAAATTAGGTATATGAAAGAAAAAACGAACAATTTGGACAGTATAGATATACAGTTTATACAGTGTTTTTATGCAGTTGAACAGTTGTTCAGTTAAAAAGCAGTACCTTTGTCCATAGAAAATAGGCGAAAAGTATATCGTTTGAAATTATACAATATGTAATAATATGGCAACGAAACACTATTTAGAGTTCCTACAAGGGACAATGAAGAACCGTTGGAATGAGTTGGCACTTGCTGACTTGGATAGCGACAACAAGTACACCTACGCCCGCTTGGCAGAGCAGATAGAGCGTCTGCATACCACCTTTGAGGCTCTGGGTATTCAGCCCGGGGACAAGATTGCTTTGTGTGGGCGTAACTGTGCCAACTGGGGTGTTACCTTTTTGGCAATCGAAACCTATAAGGCAATAGCAGTGAGCATCCTGCCCGACTTTACGGGCGAAGGCGTTCAGAACCTCGTTAACCACTCGGAGGCAAGCCTGCTCTATGTGGGTCCGAATGTAAAAAAGAAAGTGAAGTTTGAGGCTATGCCTGCACTGAAAGGTATGGTCTTTATGGACGACTATTCGCTTGTAGAAAGCAAAGACGAAGAGACTGCCAAGGCTTATGCGCAAGCAGAGGAGTTGTTCAAACAGAAATTCCCCAACGGTGTACAAAAAGAGGATGTCAATTATCCGGCAGATAACCTTGATGACTTGGCACTCATCAACTACACATCGGGTACTACCAGTGCACCTAAAGGCGTGATGCTCAGCAACTTAAACTTGAGCGGCAATGTGGAGTTTGCTTGCAACCGCATTCCTCACCGACCGGGCGACCGTGTACTGTCGATGTTGCCTATTGCGCACATGTTCGGACTTATGTTTGAGTTCTTGTACCAAGTGTGCGACGGTGCAGAAACCTATTTCTTGACCAAGGCTCCTACCCCATCTACTTTGATGAAAGCCTTTGCACAAGTACATCCGTTTATGATTCTCACGGTGCCTCTCGTAATCGAGAAAATCGTAAGGAAGAGCGTGCTGCCTACTATCAACAAGCCCGTGATGAAAGTGCTGTGGCATACACCTATCATCAAGAATATCATCCGCAAGAAAGTAAATGAGAAACTGATGGCTGCCTTTGGCGGACAGTTGCGCTACTTGATTATCGGCGGTGCTGCCTTGAACCAAGAAGTGGAGCAATGCCTGAAGGATATCGATTTTGTTTATTGCGTAGGTTATGGTATGACCGAGTGCGGACCTCTGATTGCTTATGAGGACTGGTATCGCTTTAAGTTCCACTCTTGTGGAAAAGACCTGCCTCAATGCCATGTGCGTGTTGATTCGGATGACCCGCAACACAAAGAGGGCGAGTTGCAAGTGAATGGCGTGAATGTGATGATGGGTTACTACAAAAACGAGGAAGCCACCAAGTCTGTCTTCACTGCCGATGGCTGGATGCGCACCGGCGACTTGGGTATCATCGATGCCGAAGGTAATATCTTCATCAAAGGCCGTAGCAAGAATATGATTCTTGGTCCTTCGGGACAAAATATCTACCCCGAAGAGATAGAGGATAAACTGAACAATATGCCCTGCGTGGTAGAATCGGTTGTAGTGGACCGCGGAGGAAAATTGGTGGCATTGGTATTCCCCGACAACACTCCCGAAGGAAAGAAACTGCTCCATGGTGCAAACAACTTCAACGAGATTATGGAGGAGAACCGCAAAGAACTGAATAAACAACTGCCACAGTACAGCCAAATCACCGCTATCGAATTGGTAGCCAACGAGTTTGAGAAGACTCCGAAACGCTCCATTAAGCGTTTTATGTACAAATAATTTTCTGCTTTTTTACGCAAATACTTTGCTCATTATATTTTGCAGTCTGCGCTGCAAAATATAATGAGAGGGGTATTGCTGTGCCTCTCTTGTAGTACAAAAAAGGTTAGGCGATATTTCCAAGAAAGAAAAACGAAAAGTGTAAGTATTTAATAGACAAGGCTTTAGCACTATCCCCTGCTTTGGGCGGGTCTCGGAGCAGGGGATTTTTATATCAAAAAGAGTTGCTTTGGGGCTATAAAAGGTAAACCCCATCGGGTCAACTATTTTCGGAACACGACAAGAAGCAACGAGAGAACAAATTTTAGTTGCTCTGCGAACCGCAACAGCAACGATAATAATAAAAAAGGTATTAGTATGACAAAAATTAAAGGAAAGAATGTCCTCATCACAGGTGGGGCTTCCGGTATCGGAAAAATTATGGGGCGCATCTGCTTGGAGAAAGGTGCGGAGAACTTGATTATTTGGGATGTAAATGCTGCCTCGCTGGAAGCTACTCGTTTGGAAATGAGCAAGATAGGTAAGGTAATCACCTATCAGATAGACATCACCAACGATGAGCAAGTGGTGGCAACCTACAAGCAAGTATTGGAGCAATTCGGGCGTGTGGGAGTGCTGATTAACTGCGCCGGAATAGTGCGGGGCAACAAGACTTTTAACCACAACAGTATCGACGATGTGCGACTGACATTCAATGTAAATAGCATTGCACCGATGGTGCTCTCGCTGCAAGCGTTGCAACCTATGCTCGACCAAAACGAGGGACATATCTGCAACATCGCCTCGGAGGCAGGTATGATTTCCAATCCCAAGATGACGATTTATGCTGCCAGCAAATGGGCAGTTATCGGTTGGAGCGACTCGCTGCGTATCGAACTGAGCGAAATGAAAACAAATGTGCATGTAACCACCATTGCCCCCTACTACATCAATACAGGTATGTTCGATGGTGTAGAATCGCCTATCTTCCCTATCCTCGACCCCGAGAAAACCGCCAAGAAGATTATCCGTGCCATAGAGCGCAATCAAGACTTCTGCGGACTGCCTTGGGGCTTCCATTTTGTGCGCTTTATGCAAGGTATCCTGCCCACGAAACTATTTGATTTTGTGTTTGGTACAGTTTTTGGTATCTTCAAAGCAATGGACCATTTCACAGGTAGAAAATAACCGAATTATGACAACAATCGAACAGATACACGAAGTGCAAAAAGCATTCTACCACTCCGGTAAGACACTTGATTTTGCTTTTCGACAAGAGATGCTCTTGCGTCTGCAAACGGCTCTCCACAAATACGAAAAAACACTGACCGATGCGCTTTGGATAGACCTGCATAAGTCGTATGAAGAAGCCTATCTGACGGAGATTAGCATTGTTTATGGTGAGATACGCAACCACCTGCGACACTTGCGACATTGGATGCGCCCGGAGCATAAACCTTCACCTCTGAGTATATTCCCCGCAAGAAGCCGAGTGATAACCGAGCCTTTGGGCAATACACTGATTATCGCTCCGTGGAACTACCCCGTGCAATTACTTCTGAACCCGTTGGTAGGTGCTATCTCTGCGGGATGTACGGCAATGCTTAAGCCCTCACCCTATGTCCCCCATGTGTCGGCGGTACTCAAAGAGATGATAAACAACACATTCTCAGAGGAATACATCGGAATAGTAGAAGGACATCGGGAGGTCAATCAAGCCCTATTGGAGCAACGCTGGGATTTGATTTTCTTTACCGGAAGTCCCGACTTAGGCAAAAAAGTAATGCTTGCTGCCTCGAAGTATCTGACGCCTGTGGTGCTGGAATTAGGAGGAAAGAGTCCTTGTATCATCGATAAAGATGCCGATTTGGCTGTGGCAGCCAAGCGTGTAGCATGGGGAAAGTCACTCAATGCGGGGCAGACCTGTATTGCTCCCGACTACCTGATGATACAAAAAGAAGTGGAAGAACCTTTCTTGCAATTGCTCAAGCAAGAGTTTGAAAATCTGCTCGGCACTAATCCGCAAGAGACGCAACACTTTGTGCGTATCGTAAGCGACCGCGCTTTTCAACGCTTGAGCGGTTATTTGCAAGACGGGGAAATCTATTACGGAGGCAAGACGGATGCCAAAGAACACTATTTCTCCCCTACTATTTTAACCCATGTAAACCCGGAAAGCAAGGTAATGCAAGAGGAGATTTTTGGACCTATCTTCCCCGTGCTGACCTTTGCTGAACTACAAGAAGTAATTGATTTTGTGGGCAATAGAGAGAAACCGTTGGCATTGTACTATTTTGGCAAACAGGGTAAAAAGATACTGAAGCATACCTCATCGGGCGGCACTTGTATCAATGATACGATTATGCATATCGTCAACGACCATATACCCTTTGGCGGTGTGGGCAACTCCGGAATGGCTGCCTACCACGGCAAGGATTCCTACTTGGTCTTCTCGCATAGAAGGGCTGTTGTAACGACACCTACTTGCATCGATTTGCCGTTCCGCTATATGCCGTACAAACTATTCAAGTGGGTAAAAAAGATTCTATAAATCAACACTCCCAACATAGAAAATCCCTAAGAAGATTCTATAAACCAATAAACCCCAACATAGAAAATCCCTGCCATTCGATAACCGATGACAGGGATTTTTAGGTTGGGAAGGTAATTCAATGCATAATGATGAATGCATAATTATATGTCTAATTACATGTTGAAAAAACAATGGTAATTATATGTTTAATCGTCAATTAACCGTTAATGGAGAACTAAAATTGGCATTAACGGAGAACCTATCCCCACTATGTTTTAATGGCTCTTTATATGGCATTTAATGGAGAACCAAGATCATTAACGAAGCCCCCTATGCCTTCGCCTTATTTCTGAAAAAGATAAGTAACGAAATCAGACAGGTAATGCCTCCAATTAGTCCATTGGTGTCCGCCGAGAGATTCGGTATAGGTATAATCGAAATGCAGGGAATCAAGCAGTTGGCGTTGCTCCACATTTTGCGAATACAGGAAGTCTGCATTGCCGATATAGATACGATATAACGGATTGTATGTCTGCAACTTACGCAGTTTGACTAATTCGTCTTGATAGACAGGCGAACTCATCTCACCATGATGATACACTGCCGAAAAGAGTCCGACATTGCCAAAGTATTGGGGATAATAGAGCGAAATCCAATAACTATGATAGCCTCCCATACTCAAGCCTGCAATAGCACGCCCTTTAGCACTGCGGATGGTACGATAATGTGTATCCACAAAACGAATTATCTCCAGAAAAGCCTCCTCAAACAAACCGTCCATACGATGCTCCTCCGGAATAGAAGGACGCACCTGCCCTTTCACTCCATACCCTGGTGCTGCATCGTCCGACATATTACCATTGGGCATTACCACAATCATCGGTTGCGCTTTACCTTGTGCAATCAGATTATCCAATATCTGCACGGCACACCCTAATTCGCACCATGCTGATTCATCTCCACCGCTGCCATGCAAGAGATATAGAACCGGAAATTTAGACTTGCTTTTCTCGTATGCCGCAGGCAGATAAACCGAAATACGCCTATCCTGATTGGTAGCGGAACTATGATACCAAGTAGTTTGAATCGTACCATGTGCAACGGCATTAGTGGCATACAACGCATCCGAATCGGGGATGATGACATAGTTGAACAAATAGGCTATATCTCTGATAACAAACGAATTACCGGGGTCTAATACCCGAACACCATCTACATCCAACCAATAGAGATATAAGTCAGGCGCAAGCGAAGGAGTGGTAAAAGTCCAAGCCCCCGTAGAATCGCGCAGCATTGGTTGCGACTGTCCTTGTGTGAGTTCTCCACACAAAGACACATGCTGAGCATTCGGTGCAAAGAGATTGATGGTAACCGAATGGTCTGCACCTACAATCGCCGTGGGCAATTCGCACATAGGTTGCAGCGCCTGTTGCGCCAACGAAAACGCACAAACACAAGCAAACAGAACGGTTAATAAGGACTTTTTCATAGTGTAAGGTATGATATTTTCTCTAAAAGAACACGCCCTCAATAAAGATTTTGAGACCGATAAGAATTAGGATTACTCCGCCAAGCAGTTCTACATTGAAGTGGAATTTCTGCCCCACTATCGCCCCGATTGCCATAGCCGACAATCGAGAATAGGAAACTTACCAAAGCGATAATCCCTACCCCAACCCACAGAATTTGCGGAACGGGAATAAAGATAACCCCTGTAGCAAGTGCATCGATAGAGGTTGCCACAGCCAAAGCAAGCACATGCTTCAGCGAGAAATCTGCACAAGGTTTCTCGTTATCATTGCTCTCGTGAAGCGATTCCCAAATCATTTTTCCTCCGATAAAAGCCAAGAGAATCAAGGCAATCCATGGGGCAAAACGAGAGAAGAAATTGGCAAATATCGTACCTGCAAAATAGCCGATAAGGGGCATTCCGCCTTGGAAAAGCCCAAACATCAGTGCCATTAGCCATGGACCAAACTGTGCAAAAGGCTTGCGAGAACGGTCAGCAGACAACCCGTGCGTAATGCTCACCGCAAAACAATCCATGGCTAAACCGATGGCTATCAATACAATATCAAAAAGCGACACCGAAAATAATTATTTAGTGTTTGGTACGATAGCGGGCAGTTACTTTCCCTTTGGCTATATTGGTCAGTTTGCCTTTTACAAACTGCTTGCGTATGGGCGAGATACGGTCGGTAAAGACATGCGCCTCCAAATGGTCGTATTCGTGGAGAATAATTCGCGCTGCAAAACCGGTATAAGTCTCGGTATGCTCCTTGAAATCCTCATCTTGATAGCGGATTGTGATGGTGGCAGGACGGACTACATTTTCTGCAATCCCGGGCAGCGAAAGGCAACCTTCAGAATACGAAACAGTCTCTTCGCTCTCTTCTATGATTTGGGGATTTACAAAAGTTTTCTTCAGTCCTTCACACTCTGGAAAATCCTCTGCAAGGTCAGAACCGTCAACGATAAACAAACGGATAGACTTGCCTATCTGCGGGGCAGCCAAACCACACCCCTCGGCAGCAGCAAGTGTCTCTTGCATATCGGCAACCAATTGTTTCAAATCTATTTCTCCCTCTGCTATGTCCTCAGTAGGCTTACGAAGTACGGGCTGACCGTATAAATATATTGGTAGAATCATTGTTTCAAAATTATGTGTAATTTATATGTCTGTGATATGTCTCTGATATGTTAGTAATATGCTGCTTTGGGGTATGCATAAACCTTTGGGCTGTACCAAAAAAGGCAAATTTGTCGCTCAATAATACCGGTTACTGCGGTCGATACTATCCCAATGCAGTATCAAAAAGGCAAATTTTTCGCTCAATAATAGCACCATACCCTAGGCAGTTCAAACATTGCCTACAAAGTACACATCACACACTTTCCGACTACGATATATAACTGAGGTAATCTTGCAAAATAATACATGCGGCTATGCGATCTACTGCGGCTTTGTCTTGTCGTTCTTTCTTTTTCATGCCCCCGTCAATCATGGCTTTGTGGGCAAGGACAGAGGTAAAACGCTCATCAAAAGGCACCAATGGTATCGCAGGAAAAGCAGCACGAAACGACTCCATAAACGGACGGATATAGTTCATCGATTCCGATTCTTGTCCGTTCATCTGCGTAGGATGTCCTATCACTACCGTATCCACCTGCTCGGTGGCAAAATAGTTTTTGAGCCATTCAAGCAGGTTCTTCGTTTCGATGGTCAGCAGTGGATTGGCAGTGATACGAAGCATATCCGTTACAGCCAACCCCGTGCGTTTCTTTCCGTAATCTATGGCAAGTATGCGTCCCAAGATAGTCAGTTAAAAATAGTTACCGGAGATAGTAGTAAAATAAGAGTATGGAATCTACGAAACCATACTCTTATTATGAAATAGTGATTACTTATTCAGTTCTTCACTGATGGCCTCATACTCAGCGTCCATGTGGAAACGATAGTAGAGAGTACGAAGTGTAATCATATAATCACGATTGTCCGGAGCCAATTTGTGTGCCTTCTCAAAGTAAGGCAACGATTGGCGGAACATATCATTCATTGCTTCGAGTGCTTTCTTATACTCCTTATTATCAGTGATGTATGCAGCATCCTCATTCATCTTTACACCTTGGTTGTAGAATACTCGTCCTTTGCCTGCCTCGGCATCAGCCATTGTGGGGTCGAGAGCCAACGCACGGTCGAAATCTGCCAAAGCCTCCTCATAGTTCTTCTGATTCTCATCGAGGTTACCCTTGATAAGGTGGTATTGAGCCACATTCGGTTCACGCTCGATAGCCTGTGCCAAATAAGCAATGGCCTCTTTCTCTTGACCCGAGAATATATAATAGTTGATGAGGTTCTGTAGGAACCAAGGCTCTTGCGGGAAACGAACTACAGCGTCTTGGAGCACACGCACAAAATTAGCCGTATCTTTCTCAGTAACATACTCTTGGTAGAGGAATTGGTTGATAGAAACTGCCTCAAAATCACCATCTTTCATCGATTCGAGTAGCGCGATAGCCTCGGGGTGCATCTCGGCTTGGATAGCGAAGATAGCCTCATAGTACTTATACTGCGCATAAGTGGTATCACGAGGCATCTCTTTTTGCAGTTTCTCGTCCTGCATCATTGCCATATCGGGGATAGAAAGATGACGCTCAAACGCTCCGTAAGCAGTGCGATAATCCTTTTGTCCATTCAGATAAACGCCGTATTTTACCAATTCTTGGTTGGTATAATACTCCAGCATCTTCTTTTGGATATTGGCATAAGTCTTCTTATCTGCCATCATCTCACGGCCTTTCTTATCGACCACTATTTCAGAGGCAAGAGAAGCGGCTTTTATCCAATAGTCGAAACTCTCTATGGCTGCTTTTCCGGCTATCTCCTCATCATAAGCCGAGCCAATCATCTGTTTCATCGTCTCGGCAGCATTCTCCTGATACCCAATCAAACCTGCTACATACCATGTTTCTGGCAGGTTGGCAGTTTCCGGATTACGGAGAGCCTCATCTATGGCAGCACGAGCACCGATAAAATCGGGTGTCTCTTGCAGCGCAAGGTTCTTAGCCTTTTTGACATTGCTCTTTTGTGCAAAGCAACCGGCACTCATGAGCACCAAGGCTGCTAAAAATAATGTCTTTTTCATTGTTATTCTGCGTTTTCGTTGTTATTTTCTGTGGTTTGAACATCGGTTGCAGCACCTTCTGTATTGCCTGTATTCTCGGCAATCTCAGCATTCTCTATGCCTTCAACCTCTGCATTCTCCGTAGTGTCTGCCTCATCATCCTTAGGAACAATGCAACCAAACATCAGCGTATCGTTGCGTTTTTGCAACTCTATCAGTTTCACACCTTGTGTTGCACGACCCAATACACGAATCGTATCAACTGCCATACGGATTGCAGTACCCGATTTGGTGATAAGCATCAAGTCATCATCGTCGGTAACAGCATCAATACCAATAAGTTGTCCGGTTTTCTCAGTCAGGTTCATGGTCTTTACACCCTTTCCGCCACGGTTGGTAACGCGATAGATAGGTTCGCCGTTCTCATCATCCAGAGCAGTGCGTTTACCATAACCCTTATCAGAGATAACCAATACGGTCTTATTGCTGTCCTTTTCTACACAAATCATGCCAACTGCGTAGTCGTTGTTATCCTCATCCAATTTAATAGCACGCACACCCGTTGCACCACGCCCCATCGGACGGACGGTAGATTCATTGAAACGAACCACCTTACCATTGTACGAAGCAATCAGCATCTCGCTTTCGCCGTCGGTGAGCGTTACGCCAATCAGTTGGTCGCCTTCACGCAAGCCCAAAGCAATAATACCATTAGCACGAGGATGGCTGTACGATTCGAGAGTGGTCTTCTTCATCAAGCCATTCTTGGTAGCAAAGATAAGGTAGTGCTTATTGACATACTCTTGGTCGTTGAGTCCCTTTACATTGATGAACGCACGCACTTTATCACCCTTTTGCAGGTTAATCATATTCTGAATAGCACGCCCTTTCGACTGTTTATTTCCTTCCGGAATCTCATACACCTTCAGCCAATAGAGCCGTCCCATCTCGGTAAAGAACATCATCGTTGAGTGCATCGAGGCTTGGTGAACATACTCTATAAAGTCGGAATCACGCGAAGCCGAAGCCTTAGAACCGATACCACCGCGAGCCTGCGAACGGAAATCTGCCAACGGAGTACGCTTGATATAACCAAGGTGGCTGATAGTGATAACCATCTCGTCATCAGCATACATATCCTCCGGGTTAAACTCGGTAGCCATCTTCACAATCTTGGTACGACGCTCATCGGCATACTTATCCTTAATCTCATTCAGTTCATCCTTGATAACATCATAGCGCATTGCCTCGCTATTGAGAAGGTCATTAAGGTGCTGAATTAGTTTTTCCAATTCTGCATACTCAGCCTTCAACTCATCTATCTTCAAGCCTGTCAATGCACTCAAACGCATATCAACAATGGCTTTCGATTGCAGGTTATCCAAGTTGAAACGCTGTTCCAAATTAGTTTGTGCCTCGGCAGGAGTACGGCTCGCACGGATAATACGCACTACCTCATCGATATTATCTACCGCAATAATCAAACCCTCTAATATATGCGCACGCTCCTCGGCTTTCTTCAGTTCGTAGCGAGTACGACGCGTTACCACATCCATACGGTGCTCCACAAAACAGCCTACCAACTGCTTTAGGTTGAGCAACATCGGGCGTCCCTTCACAAGGGCGATGTTATTTACCGCGAAACTCGATTGCAAGGCAGTAAACTTATACAACTTATTAAGCACTACCTGCGCATTGGCATCACGCTTTACATCAATAATTATACGGATGTCGCGTTTCGATTGGTCGCTGATGTCAGCAATACCTTCTATCTTCTTCTCGTTAGCCAATTCGGCAATATACTTCACCAAATCGGCTTTTATAACGCCATAAGGCAACTCGGTAATGATGATCCTCTCTCTACCGTTATCCTCGGTTTCGATGTCTGCATTCGAGCGGATGACAATGCGTCCTCTACCCGTTTCAAAAGCATCTTTTACACCTTGATAACCATAGATAGTACCGCCTGTCGGGAAATCCGGAGCCTTGATATACTCCATCAAGTCTTCTACGGTAATCTCCTCTACTTCGGGGTTTTGCAAACGCTCCTCTATATTGCGGATATAAGCTACACAACCGTCAATCACTTCACCCAAGTTGTGGGTAGGCATATTGGTTGCCATACCTACAGCGATACCACTCGCACCATTCACCAGCAAGTTAGGGAAACGGCAAGGCAGAACAACCGGCTCTTTGAGCGTATCATCGAAGTTGTTTTGCATATCTACCGTATCTTTCTCTATATCACGGAGCATCTCCTCTGCCAACTTGCTTAGTCGTGCCTCGGTATAACGCATTGCCGCAGGACTATCACCGTCCACCGAACCGAAGTTACCCTGACCATCTACCAAGGTATAGCGCATATTCCAAGGCTGTGCCAAACGCACCAATGTACCATAGATACTGCTATCGCCGTGCGGGTGATACTTACCCATTACCTCACCCACGATACGCGCGGATTTCTTTGTAGGTTTATCGCTGGTATTTCCCAACTCGTTCATACCAAAGAGTACACGACGATGCACCGGCTTGAAACCGTCTCGCACATCCGGCAAGGCACGACTCACAATGACACTCATCGAGTAATCGATGTATGACGATTTCATTTCCTCGTCAATCTTTACAGGAATTATTCTGTCGTTATCAATCATATTTGTAATTTATGTATTTTGTCTTAATTTATTGGGTAACAAGTTTTTATCTGCAAGTTACCGAATCGGATTTACCATAGATGCATATCATCCAAGGTGCAAAGATACAACAAAAAGCCGACATACGCAAATAATTGCGCATTTTTTGCTTTTTTGGAGTCGATAGAGCGAATATCGATAAACTATTCGCATTCAAATAGAACGCAAAATAATGCTTTACAAGGCATACGAACGCTATTCTTTGCATAGCCGCGCACGCGCATGCACGCGAACCTAAAAAAGAAAAAGAAACGAACGGGAGTACGACAACAAGAAAAGAAACGAACAGAGAATACAGCAATACCCGCACCTATCCTAATTGGTTGTTGAACATCTTGCACACTCTGCTATTGTACAAGCACTTTTGCTATCTTTTTGTCATCCCGATTTTGAGCCGACTTCGTCGAAATCTCGTCGAGACCTTGTCGAAACCTAAGCACCGCTTAGCAAAATAGCATTTTGATAGTATTCTGTTTATTTCCGTAACAAAATGTCAAATCTATTCATACACAATCAAAATCACCAAATAATTGGCAAAACATATAACTGCTTGATAAATACCAAATCACCAACTAATTGGCTAAACATGTAACTACCTGATAATCAAGGTAAACTGGAATAGTAAACTAATTTGTGTCTAATCAGAACCACTGCAATCGGCGTATCAAACGCAGCAGAGAAGTAGGTATCAGCGAAACAAAGAAAAGCAATACACCATTCCACACACAAGGTACCGACACTTTCGCGCGACCTCGGAACAGTCCGTTTAATGCGCGTTTTACCAAATACTCAGGCGACACTATATATCCCAAGGCTTTTCCTATGCGAGTAGCCATTGGACGAATATGATACAACCCCGTATCGACTGCTCCGGGCGATACATTAGTTACCGAAACACCCTTGCCACGCAACTCCACATGCAGCGAACGACTAAAAGAGGCAAGGAATGCCTTGGTGGAAGCATAAGTAGCCATACGCTGAACGGCTATACGAGAGGTTACCGAGCATACATTGAGGATATACCCATGGTGTTTCTTTGCCATATCCTGTCCGAAATAGTAGCAGAGCATAGCCGGTGTGAGTACATGCAGATTGAGTATCAGTCGATTGAAAGCAGCCGAGTCGTCTAAGAAATCACGGTCGTGGTATACACCGGCATTATTGATAAGCACCTCTATATTTCGTCCCTCTTTGATACAATCGGCATACAACTCTTCGGCGGCTTCTTGTCGGCTCAAATCGCACAGCAATCCCACCGCCTGTACCGGATAATCCTTTGCTACAAGGTCGGCTTTCTCATAGATAGCCTCCTCATTGCTCACCATCAATACATTGTATCCTCGTGCTGCCAAGGCTCGTGCATAGCAATATCCCATACCCGAACTGGCACCCGTAATCAAAGCAAAAGTAGTTTCCTTTTCTTTCATAGCCATACAATCTCAATACTAAATACAATACTATTCTAAAACATATGTGGCAAAAATATCCATATCACCTATTGCCTATCACAGACCAGTAAATTGCACCTATTACTACCCTATCAGAAACATATCATAGACATATAAATTGCGCACACACTTTATCACATACTAAATCCTCCCACAACACAGAAAAAGAGATTGCCCGTTTTGAGACAACCTCTTAAAAACATCTCTTTATCTGCGAGTACTTCCGCCACCACCGGAGGAACGAGTGCTTCCATCGCCTCCGCCATAACTTCCGCTACTGCGAGTACTTCCGCCTCCGCTATATCCGCCATAACTTCCGCTACTGCTGCGGGTAGAACTATTGTAGTCCGTAGTCGTGCGAGCAGGAGTGCTGGTGCGAGTAGTATTGGTGTTGTAACTGCTACGAGTGCTGCTCGTGGTAGATGCCGAACGCATTGTGTTGGTAGTAGCAGCACTGCGGGTAGTAGTGGCAGTACCGGTACTGTAAGAACGGCTACTCCCGGCTGTAGAGGTGCGAGTAGAGGTAGCAGTACTGTTTGCACGAGTAGAAGTAGTACCTACACTGCTCCGCGTCGAAGCCGTTGTACCTACGCTTTGGCGAGTGCTTGTAGCAGTACCTCTGGTAGTAGTTCCTACGGCTGCTTGTGTCTGACGAGTGCTTGTGCCACCTGCCACAGAAGTTCTTGTAGAGCGTGCTACGGCTGTGTTCGCACTGCCATAAGTGCGGCTTGATGTGCCTGCAACCGATTGACGAGTACTTGTGCCGGAACCTGCTACTGATTGACGAGTGCTTACACCACTTCCGACTACTGATTGGCGAGTGCTGACACCCGAAGCAACGGAAGTGCGAGTAGAACGCATATCACGCACATTGGTTACACCGGTATTACGGCTGCTGAAACTGCGCTCAGGATGGGCTGCTGCATAATCTCTACGGCTCACCGAAGTACGCATATCGCGCATTGCAGGACGGGGTTCGGGAGCATAGCGGAAACTGCAACAAGCGTGGTGATGATGATAAGCATAGCAATGATGCCAATAGTAATCATAAGTCCATACACTGTGTGCATACCACCAACTCGGGTAATAGCCCCAATACCAAGGCGATGTCCAAGCATACCAACTCGGTCCCCAGAACCAATCATATATTACCGGACGATACACATACACAGGTTCGATGATATAGTTGGTACCATAGATATACTCATCGCCAACCACTTGTATCGAAACCGTTTCTTTCTCATTTTTCTCTACATAGATAGAGGCAATATCTTGGTAGATGTCCTTTGCTAAGATGGCTTGCAATACAATCAAGCGTTTGTTGCCTTCGCCTATCTCCACTACACGGATATAGTCAATCTCCCCATCGCCGTTCAAATCAAGGTTGCAGAATGCCGAATCGGGGTTGTTGAGCATATTCTCAAACTCTTCCAAGTTCTTTGCCTGCGCAAAGAGTTTAGCCACTACCTTCAAATCCAATCCGTCGGAAATATCCGAACTGTTCGCCGATACCGTAATCGTCTCATCGGCTCTCATCGTCATCCCTGCCATCAGCAGAAATGCGAACAAGAAAGATACCAAGCGTTTCATTTTAGTAAGGTATTAATTTAGTTAGTTGTTTTCCTCGAAGCCCTATTCCTTATCCTACTTATCTCTGTTTCTGTCGCTCAATAAGTCTATGCTTATCGCCCCATACCAAAAATTAGTAAGTTGCCCGGACTTCTACTAATTTTATCTCAATTATCGTGCCAAACTATTTGCTTGCCTCCAAAGGCTACACCAAATGCAGATTGTGGTGCATCTTTTCTTTCTTGGTGCGCATATAGCGTTCGTTGTACTTGTTGGGCTGTATCTCGATAGGGATATTCTCCACTATCTCGATGCCATAACTCTCCAATCCAACGCGTTTTACAGGGTTATTGGTCATCAATCGCAAGCGTTTAGCCCCCATCTCACGCAGTATCTGCGCCCCTACCCCATAGTCGCGCTCATCGGGTTGGAAGCCCAAATGTACATTTGCCTCTACTGTATCGTCGCCCTGCTCTTGCAACTTGTAAGCACGAATCTTATTCATCAATCCTATTCCGCGCCCCTCTTGGTTCATATACACAATGATTCCGCGTCCTTCCTGCTCAATCATCCGCATGGCACGGTGCAGTTGCTCACCACATTCGCAGCGCAGTGAACCGAACACATCGCCCGTCAAACAACTGCTATGCACACGGCAAAGCACCGGTTCGTCCCCTTTCCACTCGCCCTTCACCAATGCCACATGCTCCAGTCCGTTACTCAAATCACGGAAAGGCGTCAATCGAAACTCGCCATACTCGGTGGGCAAGAATACCGTCTCACCACGCTCAATGATAGTATTGAGTGTCGAGAGTTGAGCAGTCATTGTATTCTCTGCACCTTGCTCGTGTTGCAAGCGATAGGCAATCAAATCTTTGATAGAAATAATCTTCAAATCGTTCTCTTGGGCTACCTGTTGCAGTTGCGGCATACGAGCCATTGTCCCATCGGCATTCATTATCTCAATCAATGCAGCCGCAGGTTGCAACCCTGCCAGGCGTGCCAAGTCGATGGCAGCCTCGGTATGTCCTGCGCGTTGCAGCACACCTCCGGCACGAGCATAGAGCGGGTTGATATGCCCGGGGCGACCAAAGGTCTCCGGCTTAGAAGCGGGGTCTGCCAAAGCACGAATGGTGGCAGCACGGTCAGCAGCACTCACACCTGTGGTACAGCCTTCCAACTTATCTACCGTGATAGTAAACGGCGTACCGAGCATTGAGGTATTGTTTGCCACTTGGTGCATCAAGTCCAACTCCGCACAACGCTGTTCCGTGATAGGCGCACACAGCACACCACGCCCATGCTTGAGCATAAAATTGACTTTCTCGGGAGTGATTTTCTCTGCGGCAATGATGAAATCACCCTCGTTCTCCCTATCCTCATCGTCCACTACAATAACGAACTTTCCCGCACGGAAATCGTCTAATGCTTCCTCTATTGTATTCATAGCCTTATTTCGTATTTAGTTATTCCTTAATTTTATATAGACAGCCTTTTATTGCCGTCGCTTTAGTCATCACTTAGTCATCACATTTTGAGCGCAACGCTGCTTTGCCATTCTTCATTTTTAATTCTTAATTGAAGCACGGTGTTTCTTCATTCTTAATTGAGTGAAGCGTTGCCAAAAGCGTTTGCAAGAGGCAACCAATTTATCCCACACCTTCAGCCACGCCTCGGGGTTTAGCAGTGCTGCATCGGTAGCCGCTTTGTAGGTTAAGAATATACCTATCGGCAGTAGCACAAACGAACTGAGCCACATTCCCGCCCAACAGGGCCACAATGCCTCTCGCGCCATCTTATACCCCGTATTGTCAATAATGTAGTAGATAATAAACATTATCACACTTATCACCACCGGTGCGCCCAATCCCCCTTTACGAATAATCGCTCCCAAAGGTGCCCCGATAAAGAAGAATATCAAGCACGCAAAAGCCAAGGTAAACTTACGATAGAGTTCTATCTGGTGCTTGCGGATATAGCGTTGCGAATCGTCCAACAGCAGGGCATTGTATTCCACTTGGTCACGCTGCATTGTGGCTTTGTCCACCGCTGTCTGCATCACACTCTTTTGCTGCCGCTCATTGAGATGAGCAAACAGCGAATCAATACAATACTCCTCACGCTCATTCGCTTCTACGGGTATCACCAATCGCCCTTGTTTCTGCTCCCTGCCAAAGTATCGGTTCTGCACCAAGTTGCGACTCTGTTCCCTACTCTTCTCATGCGCCATAACTTGCACACTATCAATCGAATGAACTAATTGAGACACATTCTTCGATACATGTTGGTCTTCCAATACCGACTCGTCATAACGGTTAAACTCCGTATCAAAATCAATCAGCAGTTGTTTCTCCTTAAAGGTCTCTCGCCTGTAGGGAATGTTCTTTTGACTCCCCGTAGCACGCTGTTGCTGTTGGTTCAAGTTCTCAAAACTCTCACCGCTATACAGGCGCAATATCAAGTATTTCTTATCGTCCGAGAATGCCAACTTACCCGAATCGGCAACCATCACCGTTGCATTCTGAAAACCGTTGGAGTAGTCGTAAATCATCATATCGCGCAGCATTCCCGTCTTCTTATCCTTGTGCCGCACATATATATTATAGCCGCTCACACCATCGTAGAACTCCCCCACAGGTATTTCCAATTCGGGCGATTTCTGCCGCAAACTGAATATCAACGCCCATAGTTTCATCTGACTCTTGGGCAACACATTATTCGAGAAGAAGAAAGCCCCCACCGAGATAAACGCAATACCTATTGCCAATGGGCGCATTATTCGGAATAGCGAGATACCTGCGGCTTTCATCGCCGTCAGTTCAAACTTCTCACCAAGGTTACCAAACGAAATCAACGAAGCCAACAAGATAGCCAACGGCAACGCCAATGGCACCACACTCGCCACGGCATAGATAAAGAACTCTGCCAACACACTTACCTCAACTCCCTTGCCCACTAAGTCTTTCACATGCATCCACACAAACTGCATCAGCAGCACAAAGATACACACAAAAAAGGTAGCAAAAAACAAGCCGAGAAAGTTCCTCAGCAGGTAAATATCTATTTTCTTTATTACCTTCACCGTTCAATCAATCAGCACCTAGGACATCTAGAACACCTAGAGTATCTAGAATATCTAGGACATCTAGAGCATCTAGAATACTTAGAGTGCCTATAGTATCTAGAATATCTTAGAGAGCATCCATCTAAAAAATACCCAAGTAGTAGAGAGCCGACACGCAGTTTTT
Source organism: uncultured Bacteroidales bacterium (assembly GCA_900542355.1). GTDB lineage: Bacteria > Bacteroidota > Bacteroidia > Bacteroidales > Paludibacteraceae > Colicola. The sequence goes on from UQNE01000006.1 coordinate 24,900, forward strand.
ACCCATTTAGGTTCTCTGATACAAAAATCAGCGGCAACAAATCGGCTGCACTACTGAATATATAGGTCTCTTCCTCGCCATATAGTATCACTTCCATCGTCTGTCCGTAGCGATGCTCGGTTTCAATCATCACTTGCCTGCACGCTCCGCAAGGACTACCGGGTTGAGGCGTAAATCGGCCGTTATTGTAGCAGGCTATCGCCAGTCGTATCACCGGTTGTTCGGGGTATTGCGCTCCCGCAGCAAACAACGCACTACGCTCTGCGCACAACCCGCTCGGATAGGCTGCATTCTCTTGGTTACAACCACGCACTATCTCACCATTTCCAAGCAACAATGCGGCCCCCACATGGTAGTTTGAATATGGGCAATAGGCCCGTTGCGTCTGCTCTTTGGCGATGTTGATAAGTGCTTGCTGCGCACTGCTCAGTTCGTCCCATTGGCAAACCCGCATTGTCGTCTTTATCTCTATCTCTTTCATGATACCGAGGTATTTATCGTCTATTTTTGTTAATCAATCGCCCTTCCCCAATCAGTTGCCTTACAACCAACCGTTCAAGTCGCTGATTACGCACCGCCAGACAAGCAGCCAATGGCTATCTGACAAACAGCCCGCAAAGTTACAAAAAAAATATCACATAAGCAAATCGTCTGCACCACTTTTTTCATCTGCGTATCATTATGTGCTTTTTTGTACCTTTTTGTACGCCGTCCCAATAAAGTCTTCGTCGAGTGTATTACGGTAAAAACACGGCAACAAGACGGCAACGACACGATAACGAGAGCCGATAACATAAGGTAATTACAAAAATCTTGTGCGACGAGGATAGAGATAGTAGAGATTTTATCCGTTCGTCATATGCGGAGGAAAACAAACAAAAAGGAAAAAAGACTTTTGTATGCACTTTCTTTATTTTTATTTGTGGGTATCAGAAAAAAGTCTTACCTTTGCAGCCGTAAATGATTTCCCTATGAAACGCATTTTCTCTTTCGTTACTCTCAGTGTCCTATTGGTATGCCCCGTAGAGCGTCTATTGGCGTGGGGACAAGAGGGGCATCGTATCATTGCGCAAGTGGCTTACGACAACATGAACTGCCGTGCACGCAAACAAGTAGATAAGATTCTCGGCAAACACGGTATGATTTATGTAGCCAATTGGCCGGATGAGATAAAAAGCGATACCATCTACCCTACCAGTTTCGATTGGCACTTCCAAGACCTAAACGGCGGTATGAGCGACTCGGCTGTAGTGGCTGCGTTGACCGACTATCCCAAAGAAGGCGGTAATCTCTTCCGTGCGATGGACAGCCTAACGAATGTATTGCGTCAAGACAAGCGCAACCGTGATGCATTGGCATTTATCATCCACTTTATGGGCGACCGTTTCTGCCCGATGCATACAGGGCATATCGACGACCTTGGCGGCAACAGAATCAAGGTAAAATGGTTTGGCAAGAACACTAATCTACACGCTATTTGGGACTCACAAATGATAGACGCTCGCGGCTATACCTACAGCGAATATGCACAGTATCTGCAAGATAAGTTGGGCTATCAGAAAAAAGCCATTCAGCAGATGACGCCTGCCGAGCTGTTGCTACACAACTACCACTTGACAGAGGCTATCTATGCGTATCATACCGAATGGGACGGCAATCCGTATCATTATGTGTATCATTTCGCCGACGATATGGAATGGCAACTCTACGCCTCGGGTATCCGATTGGCTCAACTGCTCAACGAACTATATAAATAAGGTATAGTAGCGACTACAAGCGTGGTCGCTACTATTGTTTATGCGCTTAGGTAGATTATTAAGCGTCTGCTAAGACACGCAAAGTATTGTAAATCAGATAATCAAAACTGACCCGAAAGAATCCACGGATTCAATCAACAATCATTCAATAAAACAAACAACCTAATGAAAAAACTGTTATCCCTACTCCTCTGCTTGGGGACAAGCGTAGTGCTGATGGCACAGACGCAAAAGGTAACCGGTAGCGTACAAGATGCGCAGACAGGTGAACCATTGATAGGTGTCTCGGTAGTAGAAACCGGCACTACCAATGGTGTGGTAACCGACATCGACGGCAACTTCAAACTGGAAGTGCAGAGCGGTGCCAAGTTGAAACTCTCGTATGTGGGCTATGCTTCGATAGAGGTATCAGCCAAGAAGAATGCGAACATGGGTGTCTTGAAAATGGAGCCGGAGGCTGTATCGCTACAAGATGTAACGATTACGGGTCAGATTGCTCAGCAACAGAAGACGCCGGTGGCAGTGAGCCAAGTAACGGCCTTAGACATCGAAGAGCGCTTGGGCGGCGGTGAGTTCCCCGAAGTGCTGAAGAACACCCCGGGTGTACACGCCAATGGTCAAGGTGGCGGTTGGGGCGATGCCGAGATTTGGATGCGCGGTTTCGACAACACCAATGTGGCAACAATGGTGAATGGTGTACCGATGAACGATATGGAAGGCGGTACGGTCTATTGGTCGAACTGGCAAGGCTTGAGCGATGTAACCTCGGTAATGCAGACGCAACGCGGTATGGGCGCAAGCAAACTGTCGGCTCCTTCGGTGGGCGGTACCATCAACATCGTAACCAAGGGTATCGATGCCAAGAAAGGCGGTATGCTCAGTTACGCAATGGGTAACGACGGCTACAACAAAGTGGCATTCTCGGTTTCGACCGGCTTGATGAGCAACGGTTGGGCTATCACCGTAATGGGTACCAAGACTTGGGGCGACGGCTACATCCAAGGCACCAACTTCTCGGGCTACAGTTATTTTGCGAATATATCGAAGCGAATTAATGAGAATCACCAGTTGAGCCTCACCGCTTTCGGTGCTCCGCAAGGACACTATCAGCGTCCTTCGGGTTCGAGTGGTGCGCTGACCTTGGCAGAATGGAACAAGGTAAAACGCTATATGCACGACGGAATGGACTATCGTCGCTACAACCCGAACTACGGCTATGACAATTACGGCAATCAGAAATCGGCTGCCTACAACCAGTATCACAAGCCGCAAATCTCGTTGAACCATGTTTGGCAAATCGACCATACTTCATCGCTCTCTACCACTGCTTATGTATCTATCGGTCGTGGTTTCGGCTACACCGCAGAGCCGGGTACGATGTCGTCTTACGACTACAGCGACCTGACCAAGGGTGCAGTGAACGGTATTCTTAGTACCACTTTCCGCCGTGAGGACGGTACTTTTGACTACGGAGCCGTACAGGCTTTGAATGCTGCCAGCGAGTATGGTTCTGAACTGGTCATCGCTGAGAACCGCAACTACCATAACTGGTACGGATTGGTATCTACATACAACAAGAAATTCCTCGAATGCCTTGATTTGACGGCAGGTATTGATATTCGCTACTATGAGGGCATACACACAGCCGTAATCAGCGACCTGCTCGATGGTGCTTACTTCATGGATAAGACCCGTATAAAATCGGTGCAAGCAGCCAACAACTATCACCGCAATGATGATGCGTGGGTATATGAGAAATTGGGTATCGGCGATGTTGTTTACCGCGACTATACCGGACACGTAATGCAAGAAGGTGCTTTTGCTTCGTTGGAGTATAGCCAAAACAACCTCTCCGCTTTTATTAACGGTTCGTTCTCATACAACCACAACTGGCGTGTTGACCGCTTCTACTACGACGAGGAGCACCAACGCTCGCAGACTATTGGCTTTGCAGGTGGAACCATCAAGGGCGGTATCAACTACAAGTTCTTGCGCTACAACAACATCTTCCTCAATGCCGGTTTCATCAGCCGTGCGCCGAAGTTCAATGCAGCCTTTATGTCGTGCAACACCTCGCACGCTATCAACCAAGATGCTAAGAATGAGAAGATTGCATCGGTTGAGATTGGCTACGGTTTCCAAAACGAGTATGTTGCACTCAATGTGAATGCTTACTTCACCGAGTGGATGGATAAGACGATGACCAAGAGTGGCAACCTTGCCAACGCAGACCAGACATCGTATTACATGAATATGACGGGTGTGAATGCGCAACACATGGGTATCGAGGCGGAGTTGAAAGCCCGCCCGACCAAATGGCTCGAACTGAGCGCAATGCTCTCGCTCGGCGACTGGAAATGGGACAGCGACAGCGTGAAAGGTTATGCCTACGATGAGCAAGGCAATGCCCTGCGTACCGATGGTACCGTTACCACTCCGGGTGCAGAAGACCAAGCCAACGCTATCATCAACATGAAAGGTATTCATGTGGGCGGTCAGGCACAGACTACTGCTAACTTGGGCATCCTCTTCAAGCCGTTCAAAGGTTTCCGCATCGGTGCTGAATACACCCTCTATGCTCGCAACTACTCCTACTACTCCTTCTCGGGCAGCAACCTAACACTGGGCAAGACGATGAACATCGTAGAGCCTTACAAATGCCCCGTAGGCGGTTCGATGGACTTGCGCGCAAGTTATAGTTTCAACATCGGCAGTGTACGCGCTACTGTAGCCGGCAATGTAACCAACCTGCTCAACCAATACTATATTGAGAAAGCATGGAGTGCTAACACCGCTTCGGCTGGTACGGCTGCTAACACCATTGACAACATCTACTTCTTCTACAACAAGGGGCGTCAATGGAATATCCGCCTGAAACTCAACTTCTAACCTATAAAACAGACTACTGATATGAAAAATCTGAAATATATTCTTGGTGTTTCGTTGTCGGCTCTGCTGCTTGCTTCGTGCGAGAACTTCTTCGATGAGAAGCAACTGCACAACAACTACACCATCACCGACACCCGCAGTATGGACTATGTCCTATCGGAAGCCGACTACAAGACGATAGGCGAGAACAGCACCAATATCGCTTTGGCACTGAGCCAATGCACCGCAGAAGACTCGTCGGCATACACCGCTTTCTTGCGTATTGCCAAAGAAAAAGCCTTCAACAAAGTTGCTACTGCCGATACCTACATCCCCGCCTTCTTGGCAGGTCTGTACCCGCAGTTGTCAGACGGTTCGCTCTTCAATGTAACCTACAACACCAACGAGGGGTTGCCCGAATACATTGCCGAACTGACCGCCAACACCGAGGCATACACGCTGACGGCTGACAACTATGCTACGATATGGGAGAAAGAGGACATCGCCTACCTCACCCCGAAGACCGTAGGCAAACTGGCTTCGGTACTGCCCGCCGACAAAGACTCGGGTACGATACTGGCGGTTACCTACGAATTTAAGAACTACGAACCGGGCAATACCGGTAGTGGCGCCGAGGAGAAAGGCTTCTATTGGGGTACTCCCGAGAAGCGCGGTTACTACTCGCCCTCTGAGGTGGTAGCAGCCTACGCAGCAGGTACACTTGCAGCAGGCGACACTATCCAAGTGGGTGGTATCTTGTCGAGATGGTACTCTAAATCATACCCCGCGCAATACAAGAACTTGTCGTACTTCATCAGCGATGGTGAAAACGAGTTTGAGATGTACAACTCGTTCTCTATCGACGGCGATTCGATTGCGGCATTCGACTTTGTAAGCGAGACCGAAGCAACGGCTACCGATATGTCGGGACGCACCTTCACCAACGGTGATACAATCATCGGTAAGGGTGCTTTCACCTACTATGCAAAGAACGATGTCTATGAGTTCCAAAAAGGTTGCTATATCACTTCGCTCCGTCCTGCAAAGAAAGCCGCTCCGGCTCCTCGCAAGGCGCAGGCACAAGCCGACGGAAGCGTGAGCGTACTCTACCAGTTCAATGGTACAAGTTGGTCGGCTTACCGCCAATCGTCCACTACCCTATCCGTTCTGCCCGCAGAGGTTTATACCGCAGCAGGCGTAAAAGTAGCAGACAAAGCGTTGGTAATGAGATACTTAAAGGCTGAATATCCTTATGCTGCCATCGATAGCAAATATACTGTAGTCTATGCCGTGAAGAATGGCTTTGAGGCAACCGAGTTTATCTTCAATGGTACTGACTTTGTAGAAAATACGGGTATCGTACTTGCCACCTCTACTTTCTCGCTAAGCGGCACATGGGGTTCGTCTATCTACTACAAACAAGCCATCTTAGGCGAAGGACAAGGCAAACTGGTGATTCAAGATGTGGACCTCGGCGGCTTGACTTATGTTTGGAAATACGATGCCAACTATGGTATGAAGGGAACGGCATACGCCAACTCAGAATCGCACGCCGTAGAATCATGGGTAATCACTCCGCTTATCTCGATGAAGAAATCGGAGAAACCCGTTCTCAATTTCGACCAAGCCATCAACTTTGGTCCGACTGAATTGGAAGAGCGTATGGAAGAGTGCGCAGTGCTCATCTCTACCGATTATGCAGGCGATGCTACTAAGTGCACATGGGAGGCTATCGAGTATGCTAAAGACGCAGATGGCAACCTACTCTACCCCGAGAGCAACAGTTGGACTTTCATCAACACAGGCGATATTGACCTGTCGAAGTATGCCGGACAAGAGATATACATCGGTTTCCGCTACAAGACAGCCGAAGGTCAGACTTGCGCTACTTGGGAGTTTAAGAACCTACTCGTACACGAAGCAAACTAATTAAAAGCACTGTCTTTTATCATTCAACAGACTGTTCGATTCTCGGACAGTCTGTTTTTTTATGTGGTGTTCTCCGCTAATGACGATTAATTAACGATTAAACATATAATTATCATATAATTAGACATATAATTATGCATTATGCATTCTTCATTATGCATTGATATGGTTCTCCATGCCAGCCATATAAAAGACCTTTAAAACTTTCTTTTGTCCCGAATGGAGAGAATGTAGAGATTGTATTATCGGAGCAATAGGAATGGTTAGAATTTAGAGAAGACTGCTGCGCAGGATTAGGTTCTCTGTTAATTACGGTTAATTGACCATCAATTATACATTATGCATTCATCATTATGCATTGTATGAGTTCGTTAAAAGCCATATAAAAAGCCATTCAAACTTTCTTTAATACCGATTGAGGGCTCATTAAAAACCCACTACTGCCCCATTGTCATATCTGATAATAAATTAGACATTTTGATAGGAATATGCCAATAAAAACAGCAAAATGCTATTTGACAAATGATACCTTAGATTTCGATTAGGTCTCGACAAGGTTTCGACAAAATCTCGACAAAGTCGGTTTGACAAAAAGACAACAAAAGCAGGCATTTGATAGAAATATGGCAAATATGGTGTCCAAAATAGATTACCCATTTGTTGTGGTGTCCTAAAATAGGTTGACCAAATGGTTCGGTAAGCCTGCCTGCATCTACAAAAAAGGCCGCTTCGAAAGGCAGCCTCACCCATCTATTGACAAATTAGGGTTTTTATTTAGGCAGATTTGCTTGACTGTGAAACATCGTTCGTTTCATCGGCAGAAGCATTTTCCTGCGCATTTTGTTGGTTGTTCCTATGCTTATTGAGCAAACCGATTACACAGAATGGCACAATAAACATCGCCAAGAACACCAATGTAAGGATTATTATTGATGTATCCATATTGTTAGTCTAAAAAATGTATAAACAACTTGCGGCAAAGCCCCATTGCTTTGCCTTATCCTGTTTTGGGGGACTACAGCACTTGCGTCCCGATACATTCTCGACTATTTACCAAAAACTATTGAATGGAAACGATATATCTTCAGTCGGCAGGCCGACAACCAATGCCTCCGCACACGATATATCGTAGTTAAGACGATGTGAAGAAGCCGTCTCTAGGGCAGCAGAAAGAGCCAAATGGGTGGTACGAGAATGCGAATAGTCGTTGTGATTAACCTGCGAATAGGTTTTATATTGACGGCCAAACGCACTATTCGTGGTGGCAGATAAGCCACCCGACAAAGCAAAATCGGAAACAAAGTCGCTCTCCGTGTATGTCCGCTCGGTTTCAGCAGAAACAGTAGCCTGCGTGGCAAAACGCTCGGCAGATGAGTGGACAGGCGGATAACCCGCTACCCTAAGTACGGCACTTAGGGCGACTACAAGCCATATAAAGTAGCGATGTTTCAAAGCGGATTTTGTGCGAAGTATTTCCAAAGCGGAGCCGCATGCAAGGCTTGAATAATCTCACCTTGTTTCAGCAGTGTATGCACATCTTCTTTGCTCATAATGTGTACATGAATATCCTCTGTGGCTTCTTGATGTTGTTCGCACGCCTTCTCCACTCCTGTGGCTAAGAAGGTGTAACTCAGGTTGTTATGATTACCCGGATTGGGCGACAATACCATAAACTGCTGCCATTCGCCCCCCTCATAACCGGTTTCCTCACTCAGTTCGCGTCGTGCAGCCTCCAGAGGTGTCTCGCCCGGGTCGATGACACCCGCTACCAATTCGTAGTGGGTCTCGCCCAAGCCGTGGCGATACTGGTCTTCCATCACCATTTGTCCGTCTTTGGTGATAGCAATCACATTAATCCAACATGGAAACTCCATAACGAAATAGGTCGGGAGCACTGCCCCATTGGGTAGTTTCACCGTATCTTGACGGATATTCAACCAAATACCTTTGCTGAGCAGTTTCTCACTACTCAACACTTTCCATTTGCGGTTTTCCAACTTCTCTATCATATACTTTTTTCCATTTGAAAGTCAGATACATACTGCGCACTATCAAGTGAGCAAAATAGCCGATATATAGTGCCTGCGCACCTACCGAACCATTGCTTGCCCAATAAGTCAGTACAAAGGCTATTGCAGCAAAAATCATACCATTACGAATCTCTTTGCCCGCTGTGGCACCCACAAAAATACCATCCCACATAAATGCCAACGCCGAGACCACCGGCATGGCAATCAGCCAACCCATATACGCCTCGGCTGCTGCCAACACCGACTTATCTGATGTGAGCAATCGGATACACCCTTCGCCCTCTGCTAAGTACAGCATCGAGAACACCCCGCCGACGCCTAACGACCACAAGAAAAGTATGCGAACGGCAGTTTTGAGCATTTGCGGTTGCCTTTCGCCGACATACCGCCCCGCCAAAGCCTCACCGGCGTAGGCAAATCCATCGATGAAATAGGAGAAGAGCATAAAAAGTTTCATCATTATGGCAGACACAGCCAACTCGGTATCTCCGTAGCGTGATGCCAAAGCAGTGAAGCCCACATAGACCACCATGAAACAAAGCGAACGCACAAAGAGATTACCATTGAGAATCAGCAACTTGCGCATAGAGCGGAAGTCAGCGAGTATGTGCAAAACATCGATGTCGCACAGTATATTGCGGTACTTTGTACCCACAATCACCACTGCAACCACAAGCCCCGTGTATTGCGCAATGAGTGTCCCATACGCCACCCCTATTGCCTCAAGCGGAGAATAGACGGCCAGGCAATAACTCGCTACGATATTCACCACATTTACCACTATATCGGTTACCATGGGACTGACGGTGTCCTGCATGCCGATAAACCACCCCTTGAAAGCCAACAGACTGAGCGTAGCGGGGGCTGCCCAAATACGCACAAAAAAGTAGCGGCGAGCAAAGGTTGCCACCTCCGGCGAACAAGGCACACACGCCAAAACAGCGGTAACAAAAAGCCACTGTATTGCCCAAACGAGCATTGCACCTGCTATGGCAAGACCTATGCTTTGTATGAAAAGTCGACTGCATTCGCGCATATCGTTGCGCCCGAACGCTTGTGCAGTAAGTCCCGAAGTTCCAACACGCAAGAAACCAAAATTCCAATACAACAGGTCAAAAAGCATCGTGCCGATGGCTATTCCGCCGATAGCACTTGCATCCGATATATGCCCCACGATGGCCGTATCCACCAATCCGACCAACGGGATGGTGATGTTCGCCAAGATACTCGGCAGTGCCAACTGAAGAATACGACGATTCACAACTATCAACCTATTGCAAACAAATACTCCGCCTGCGATATGCAGACAGAGCATTTGTACGATGTATATTACTGAAATACAACTACTTGCGTTCTTTAATCAGTAGTACCGATGCCGCCCCCAAGAACAGCAACGCACCCGCTACAACAAGCATACCTGCTTGCGAGCCGACGCACAGGTTCTTCAGCAGTACCCCACCCAGCAGAGCCGCTACAATCTGCGGCAAACAGATAGTGCAGTTGAATAAACCGAGCAATGTCCCCATGCGTTTGCTGCCCGAGATAGCGTTGGTAAAGATAGTAAACGGCAATGCCAACATAGCCGCCCATGCCGTACCAATCAATGCGTAACTCAACCACAGCACATACTGATTATGCACAAAGAAAATCGAGACGAAACCGACACCACCGATTAGCAGCGATAAGATGTATGCACCTTTGTTGCCGATACAGTGCTCAATAGCGGGCAAGAGGGCCGCCCAAAGCAAGGAGCCTACCGCCTGAATAGCAAAGCAAACACCAACCCAGTTGCCGGCATTTTGAAATGCCTCCTCAGCGGTATTCAGTCCGTCCCAACCAAAACACTGCGAAGCAATGGCACCATTGGAATAAGTCCACATATACATAAATGCTGCCCAGCAGAAGAACTGAACTAATCCGATAGTAACAAATGCACTGATAATGTGCTTGTTATCTGAAGCACTGCCGGTTGCCTCATCGCCTTGCGCCACCTCTTTCTTGTTCAGTCCGTGGAATTCGGCATACTCTTGCGGGTTCATCTCTTTGACGGCAAAGAATGTATATAACACGCAGAGAATCAGTATGGCTGCGCCTACATAGAACGACCATTTTACCGAGTCGGGAATCACCCCGGCAGGTGCCGTATTGGCAATACCTATCCATGTAAAGAATATCGGGAACAGATAGCCCACCAACGACCCCGCATTGCAGAGAGCCGACTGGATGGCGTATGCTGTACCTTTCTGCTCCTCATTGACCATATCGCCCACCATCATCTTAAACGGCTGCATTGCGATATTGATAGAGGTATCGAGAAACATCAGCGAGAACAATCCGAACCACATAGCGGCGTTCAAGCCCAAGAAAAGGCTCTGTTCGAAAGTGAAATCACCGGCATTAGGCAGCAGAATCATCACTGCCACCGCAATAACAGCACCTATCAGCAGATAAAACTTGCGTCTGCCAAACACAGGACCGAGCCAAGTCTTATCCGACAGCAGACCTATCAAAGGCTGTATTATCATACCCATCAGCGGGGGGAGAATCCAAAAGAAACTGAGTGTGTGAGGATCTGCACCTAAGGTAGCAAAAATACGCGAGATATTTGCGCTCTGCAGGGCGTAGGCAATCTGTACGCCAAAGAAACCGAAACTCAGATTGAACAGTTGCCAAAAAGATAAATTACGCTTTTCCATCTGTCATTCAATGTATTGATTTATGGTTCATAAAGTATTGCTTTTGTCTAACTATTGACAAAAGTACTGCTTTTTTCTGAGGTGCACAAGTTTTTTCTCTTTTTTCGGAGAAAAAGTTTGCAGAACAAAAAAAAATAACTACCTTTGCACTACAAATGCCGCCCAAAACGAGCAACGGATAGTCCATTACGCCCAAAAACGAAGCGAATCACCTGTCTGTTGCGGCAAAAACACTATTCGGACAATACCGATTCGAGAAATATACACCTTATTATATATACACTTTAATGAACGCTACTCATGAACAGTTGACCGAAGCACTACAACGCTACTTTGGTTTTGACAGTTTCAAAGGTAATCAAGAGGCCATCATTCGCAATGTGATGGAAGGTAACGACACATTCGTGCTGATGCCCACGGGCGGAGGTAAGAGTCTGTGTTACCAACTGCCTTCGTTGATTATGGATGGTGTGGCGATAGTGATATCGCCTCTGATTGCGTTGATGAAGAACCAAGTGGACGCAATGCGCAACTACTCCGACGAGCAGGGCGTTGCCCATTTTATCAACTCATCGCTTTCACGCCCCGAGATTAATGCCGTCAAAGAAGATGTATTGGCAGGTAAAACCAAACTGCTCTATCTTGCACCGGAGAGTTTGCAAAAATCGGAGAATGTGGACTTTCTCAAGAGCGTAAAAATTTCGTTCTATGCCGTAGACGAGGCGCATTGTATTTCCGAATGGGGACACGATTTTCGCCCCGAATACAGCCATATCCGCTCTATGGTGCAGCGTATCGGTAAGGCACCTATCATCGCTTTGACCGCCACGGCTACACCTAAGGTGCAGAAAGACATTCAGAAAAACCTCGGTATGCCCGATGCAACCGTGTTCAAGAGTTCGTTCAACCGTCCGAACCTCTATTACGAGGTACGCCCCAAGACGAAAGATGTGGATAAAGAGGTGATTAAGTATGTCCGTTCTATGGAGGGCAAATCGGGTATCATCTACTGCCTGGCGCGCAAAGAAGTAGAAGACCTGGCGCAGACCCTGGTAGTAAATGGCATTTCTGCACGCCCCTACCATGCGGGAATGGATGCGGCTATGCGTAGTGCCACTCAGGATGCTTTCCTTATGGAGGAGTGTCAAGTGATAGTAGCTACCATCGCTTTCGGTATGGGTATCGACAAACCCGATGTACGCTTTGTTATCCACTATGATATTCCAAAATCGCTCGAAGGCTACTACCAAGAGACCGGTCGTGCGGGGCGTGATGGCGGCGAAGGGCAGTGTATCTGTTTCTATTCGCCCGACGACATCGAGCGTCTGCGCCGTTTCCACCAAGGCAAGCCCGTCAAAGAAGTGGAGATTGGCAACCAACTGCTATTTGAAACGCAGTCGTATGCTGAGTCCACTATCTGCCGACGCAAACTGCTCTTGCACTATTTTGGCGAAGAATACAACCAAGATAACTGTGGCAACTGCGACAACTGCCGCAAGACATACCGAATGATGGATGCGCAAGAGTTGCTCAGCCTCACTTTGGAAACGATTCAGCAACTGAACGAGAAATTCAAAGCCGATCATATCGTGGACATCTTGCACGGAAACAATACCGCTGATATTCAGAGTTATAAGCATAACGAATTGGAGAACTATGGTGCGGCATCCGATGTGGACGAATCTACCCTCTACGCCATTGTTCGCCAGGCTATGCTGAGCGGTTATCTGAGCAAAGACATTGATTCGTATGGCGATCTGAAACTGACTTCTGAAGGCAAAAAATATATCCGTCGTCCGAGCCGCTTTGAAGTACCTATCGAGGTAAAGGACGAAGAAAGCGACGAGATGGAAGGCGGGGCTGTAGCATGTGCAGCAGCCGATGATGTGCTGTTCTCCATTCTGAAAGATGTACGCAAGAAAATATCCAAAAAGTGCGATGTACCGCCTTTTGTGATATTTCAAGACCCTTCGCTCGAAGCCATGGCAACCACCTACCCTATCACGATGGACGAACTGATGACCATCCCGGGTGTAGGTGTCAGCAAAGCCAAACGATATGGCGACGAGTTCCTACGCGTCATCAAAGAGTATGTCGAAGAGAATGAGATTATCCGTCCCGAGGACTTGCGCATACGCACCGTAGCCAAAAAATCGACACGCAAAAAACAAATTATTGCGGCTATCGACCGACGCGTAGATCTCGATGACTTGGCAGAATCCAACGGAATGTCGATGGAGGAGATGCTCGATGAACTCGAAGCAATCGTATTCTCCGGCACTAAAGTGAACATCAACTATTTCATCGAAGAAGTGGTTGACCCGGATGAGGAAGAGGAGATATACGACTATTTCAAGAATGCGGAAAGCGATGACATCAAGACCGCTATGGAAGAACTCGGCGAGGACTACTACGACATCATTCATGTCCGCCTCGTGCGTATCAAGTTCCACTGCGACCTCGGCAACTGATACCCTTTCTACTTTCTCTCTATAGGAGATTGAAGAGCCGGAAGAACAGAGGGCAAAAAGCCATAGAAGAAGTGTGCATTATGTTCCTTTTTCTGTCAGAAAAATGCAACATCCTGCCACAGATTTTGTCGAAACACAGTCGAGAACTAATCGAGACCTAAGACAAAGAAAAATAGAACATCACAAACTCATAACGGAGATAGAAACTTGCATAAGAACGAAATAGATATCATCACTTTGGGTTGCTCCAAAAACCTTGTAGATGCCGAGCGACTGATGCACCAATTGGAATTGGCGGGCTATCGTTGTGTTCACGATGCCGAAGAACCACACGGAGAAATCGCCATCATCAATACTTGCGGATTTATCGGTGATGCCAAGGAAGAGAGTATCAATACGATTCTCCAATTTGCAGAACGGAAGACTCGAAAAAAACTGCGCCAACTATATGTAATGGGCTGTTTGAGTGAGCGTTACCTGCACGAATTGGAAACGGAGATCCCCGAAGTGGACAAATGGTATGGGAAATTCGATTTTATGCACTTGATAGATGACCTAAAAGTACAACCCAAGAGCGATGAAGGCTGTGGATACAAGCGTACAATCACTACGCCGAAACACTATGCCTACATCAAAATTTCGGAAGGTTGCAATCGCTTCTGCTCCTATTGCGCCATTCCGCTCATCACGGGCAGGCACACCTCCCGCCCCATAGAGGAGATATTAGAGGAAGTGCAATGGCTTGTAGGTCAGGGAGTTAAAGAGTTTAATGTGATTGCCCAAGACCTATCCAGTTATGGTTTGGACCTATACAAAGAACATCGTCTGCCCGAACTGATCGACCGTATGGCGCAAATCGACGGTGTGCATTGGATTCGTCTCCACTACGCCTACCCTACCGATTTTCCAGACGCTTTGCTCGATGTGATGGCGCAACACACCAATGTGTGCAAATATCTGGACATTGCCCTGCAACACTGCAGCGACCACATGCTCCAACTGATGCGACGCCATATCACTCGCGCTGAACAAGACACACTCCTCGCACGCATACGCGCACGCGTACCTAATATATGTGTCCGAACCACTCTCTTGGTGGGGCATCCGGGCGAAACCGAAGAAGACTTTGAAGAACTCAAACAATGGGTGCGCGAGATGCGTTTCGACCGTATGGGGGCCTTTGCTTACTCCGATGAGGAAGGCACTTATGCCAACCTCCACTACCAAGACGACATCCCGCAAGAAGTGAAAGATCGGCGAGTAGCAGAGATAATGGCGATTCAACAAGAAATCTCCGGCGAGTTGATGGCACAGAAAGTGGGTAAAACGATGGAGGTGGTGATTGACCGCGAAGAACCCGACTACTACATCGGACGCACCCAATTCGACTCACCCGAAGTGGATTGCGAAGTACTAATCAATAAACAAAAAACGCTGCAAGTAGGTGATTTCTACCCGATTATGATAACGCGTGCCGAAGAATTTGACCTGTATGGCACACTCGGAAAAACGGAGGATTTATGCTGACAAAAGACTTGATAAATAATGTAGCAGAGGCTACGGGGATGACAAAAAAACGGGCAGAAGAACTACTCAATGCCACCAATGCCGCAGTGCGAGATGCATTGCTGGAGGGGAAGTCGGTCTATCTGCAAGGACTTGGAACTCTGGAGATTAAGCAAAAGAGCGAACGCGCTTTTGTGCATCCGCGCACCGGAGAAAAGAGTACTATACCTGCGAAAAACCAACTCACTTTCAAGCCGGCAGCAAACATCAAAGACGAACTGAAAAAACTCTAACCCATGGCAGACAAAATGAGCATTAGCGACCTGCGTCGTGCTGTCATGGTACGAACGGGCGCAACCGAACAAGAAATCAGCACATTCCACAATGCGCTCAAAGAGCAGATTGTGGAGGCGCTGCGCAAAGATAAGCAAGTGAAAATCAACGGATTGGGAACATTCCGTTTGCAAGCCATTGCGCCACGCAAGAGTGTGAATATCGCCACGGGCGAGACTATCACCATCGAGGGATACAACAAACTGACTTTCGTTCCGGAAGTGAGTATCAAAGAGTTGGTCGGCAACAATCCATTACCGGAGGAGAAGCCATCACCCAAAACGCAAACCGCTAATAAACAAGCAGATAGCGCATTTGACCCTATTAAGAAATTAGGAGAGCAAGCCGACGAAATAGTGGATATTTTGGCTACTCTCGGGCAAGGTCCGAAGGCGGAGCAACCGATTGCTACACCACAACCCGCCGAGGAAGTAGAGCAACCTGCTTCTATGCTTGAAGAAGAGATTCTTCCTACAGAAGGGGCAGAGCAACCGATTGAAGAAAGGCAACCTGCCGAAGAGGAACAACAGGAAGAACCTATTCAACCCACAGAAACTCCCCTACCCGTTTCTACCTCTGCTATTGAGGAGACATCGGAACAATCGGCAGAATCCTTCTCGTCCGTTTCTATCCCCACCGCAGAGGAAAAACCGACGCCAACGCCGGAAACGACAGAACCGCAAGAGTCCGAACAAACAATAGAGGCGACGGAAAAAGAAACACCTATTGAAGTGGAAGTGATTGCTCCTAAACAACCACAGCAAGCCGAGGAGAAAAAAGAACCCGAAAAGACCATTGAGATAGTATCTCCCGAGACGCACCAACCGACGGCAAAAACGCAAACAACAGCCAAAGCGAAAAAAAACGAGAAACCCAAGAAAAAATACCATTTCTTGCGTGATACACTTATCTGTGTTTGCTGTTTGTTGCTTCTGCTCGTAGGAGGATTTATCTTCTTGCGTGAGGCACTCAGCCAATGGGTAGATTCGCTCAATAATGGTTCCTCCGCCAACACCGAGGTAGCAATCATACCAGCCGATACAGTCGCTACCACTATTGCCGATACAGTCGATAGCATTGCAGTACAAGCAACACCTGCCGAGTTGATTTACAGCGAGTTCATCACAACGGAGCAAGTCCGCGACGGCAGCCGATTAGCGCAGATTGCCCGCCGCCACTATGGGGAAGACAAAATCGATTTGTGGGTCTATATCTACGATGCCAACAAGGATCGGTTGAGCAATCCAAACGACATCAAAGTGGGAACAGAACTGCGAATTCCCAAACTGAGCGACCGGCAAATGGACTTGACCGACCCTACAACGCAAGAGGAAATAAAACAACTTAAAGCACAAATACAATCGCGCACAGAGTGAGCGAACAAGTGATACATATCGAGAATGCTTGCACCAACAATCTGAAGCATGTAAGCGTGGATATTCCTCGTAATCAGTTAGTTGTGATTACGGGCGTGAGTGGTAGCGGCAAATCGTCGCTGGCATTTGATACGCTGTATGCCGAGGGGCAACGCCGCTATGTAGAGAGCCTCAGTGCGTATGCACGCCAGTTCCTCGGGCGTATGCAGAAACCCGAGGTGGACAAGATCGAAGGTATTCCGCCCGCTATTGCCATTCAGCAGAAAGTGAGCAGCCACAACCCTCGCTCTACCGTGGGGACAAGCACCGAGATATACGACTATCTCAAACTGCTCTTTGCCCGTATCGGACGCACTTTCTCACCAATAAGCGGCAAAGAAGTACGCCGCAAAAACATCCGCGATGTGGTAGATTGTATGACCTCGCAACCTCAAGGTGCACGCATCTACCTAATTGCACCTATTGTATTGGAAAACAGGACTTTACAAGAGCAATTGGATATTTGGCAAAGTGAAGGTTTTTCGCGTCTGTTAGATAATGGAGATGTTGTCCGATTAGGGAATACCACCGGGCAACAGGTTACCGAGAACGGACAACTCAAGCCCAATGTCTATTTGCTGGTTGACCGCATAGTGGCAGACAACCAACCCGCTACTGCCAATCGTTTTGCCGATTCGGTACAGACCGCTCTATTTGAGGGACATGGCGAGTGCGGACTCTATATCGATGGGCGATACGAGATGTTCTCGGAGCGTTTCGAAATGGACGGGATTCGTTTTGTCGAGCCAAGCGAACACCTCTTCGATTTCAATAATCCTATTGGTGCTTGCCCTACATGCAAAGGCTTTGGCAACATCATCGGTATCGACCCCGATTTAGTTGTACCGGACAAAACAAAGTCGATTTACGATGATGCCATTGCTTGTTGGCACGGAGAAAAAATGCGTGTTTGGCGAGATCAACTCATCTACAATGCGGCTAAGTTTGGCTTCCCCATTCATGCTCCTTTCTATGAACTCACGCCCGAACAAAAGAAACTGATTTGGACAGGCAATGAGTATTTCCGCGGTCTGAACGAGTTTTTCAAAGAATTGGAGACTAAACAATACGGTAAAATTCAGTACCGTGTATTGCTTGCTCGTTACAAAGGCAAGACCATCTGCCCCGACTGCAACGGAATGCGTCTGCGTAAAGAGGCAGAATATGTGCAAGTTGGAGGAAAAAATATCTCCGAACTTTGTGCTATGTCCATCTCTGATTTGGCGGAATGGTTCGCCCAACTTACACTCACACCTACCGAGCAAAAGACGGCTGAGATGTTGCTCCACGAAATCACTTCGCGTATTCAATTTATGCAAGATGTAGGCTTGGGGTATCTCACTCTCAGCCGAATGAGCAACACCCTATCGGGAGGTGAAAGTCAGCGTATATGTTTGGCTAAGTCGTTGGGTAGCAGCCTTGTAGGCTCACTCTATGTCTTAGATGAGCCGTCTATCGGACTTCATGCTCGCGATACACAACGCCTCATTCATGTGCTGAAAGAACTGCGTGATTTGGGCAATACCATCGTGGTCGTAGAGCACGATGAGGATATTATTCAAGCAGCCGACTACATCATCGAGATTGGTCCTGCAGCGGGTATTCACGGCGGTGAAGTGGTATATGTCGGCAAGCCCAAAACGGATGAGTTTATCTACGATATTCCTGCACATCGTCGTAAATGGAACAACTATATCGAGATTCAAGGGGCTTGCGAGAACAATCTAAAAAATCTCACGGTGCGTTTTCCGCTCAATGTGATGACCGTTGTTACAGGC
This sequence comes from uncultured Bacteroidales bacterium, assembly GCA_900542355.1. Classification (GTDB taxonomy): domain Bacteria; phylum Bacteroidota; class Bacteroidia; order Bacteroidales; family Paludibacteraceae; genus Colicola. Next base: position 43,683 of record UQNE01000006.1, read on the forward strand.
GTGAGCGGAAGCGGTAAATCTACACTGGTGAGCAAAGTGTTCTACCCTGCTCTAAAGAAGCACTATGGTGGTGTGGCTGAGCATACGGGCAGTTTCAGTTTGCTCAAGGGCAGTATGCATTTGGCGTCCGACATCGAGTTTGTAGACCAAAACCCGCTTAGTCGTTCCTCACGCTCCAATCCGGTTACCTATCTCAAAGCCTACGACGAGATACGCCGCCTATTTGCAGATCAACCGCTCAGTAAGCAACTCGGGTTTACTGCCTCCCATTTCTCATTCAATACCCCGGGCGGACGGTGCGAGATGTGCCAAGGAGAAGGAACCATCACCATCGAGATGCAGTTTATGGCAGACCTTACACTCGAATGTGAGCAATGCCATGGCAAGCGGTTCAAGCAAGATGTATTGGATGTCCACTATCGTGGTCAGTCGATCTACGATATACTCAATATGACGATCAATCAGGCTATCGACTTTTTTTCTCAAGACCCTGATTGTGAGAAGATTGTCAAACGCCTCAAGCCGTTGCAGGATGTAGGTATCGGTTATATCCGTTTAGGTCAGTCGAGTAGCACTTTGTCCGGCGGTGAAAGCCAGCGTGTCAAATTGGCGTCGTTCCTTGCTCAAGAAGATACACAACCCACTATCTTTGTTTTCGACGAGCCGACCACGGGTCTGTCTCACAAAGATGTACAAGTCCTGCTCAAAGCCCTCAATCAACTCATCAGCAGAGGGCATAGCGTCATCGTGATTGAGCACAACCCGAGTATGATTTTAGCAGCCGACCATGTCATCGACCTCGGACCGGAAGGTGGCGATGAAGGCGGACATATCGTCTTTGAGGGAACACCCGAGGACTTGGCAAAATGCAAGGAAAGTTATACAGGGCTGTTTATAAGCAAACTCATCCATACTAATAGTTAAATTCTATGAACAACAAACTAAAAGAATTACATAGTTCCGATATTTTTTCGCACCTTGCCTCCGCAAGTTATCTTCCGCGTTGGTGTGTATTGCTGATAGATGTTTTTTTATGCTCTATTGCTTATTGGATTAGTATTTTAATAGGTAACGGCATCTTTTCTTATGGCTTTGTGTGTGGCGGTGTACTGCCGTTTTGGACACAATTTGCCATTCTGATGATTGTGCAAGTTATCTGTTTTTGGCTATTCCATTCCTATTCGGGTATCTTGCGATACTCTACATTTATTGATACTATCAAATCATTGCTTGCTGTACTTTCTTGCGGAGGTTCTGTACTGATTTTCAATCTGATATACACGCAGATCACAGGCAGTAAGGTATTCCTAAACACTGCTTTGGTCATCTATACTCCCATTGCATTTATTCTGTTGTTTAGTCTCCGTGTGGGCGTAAAAACACTATACGAATATATCAAGCAACACGCACCGGGAACCAAGAAAGTGCTGATTTGGGGTACCAAATCTGCAGGCATTGCTATCGCCAAGATGTTGCGTAGTGCAAGCGGTGAAGAGTCGCCTTACCGTCCCGTCGGTTTTCTTGGTGATAACGATTCGGACGAGAGAAATCACAGTTTGGTTGGTCTGCGTGTGTTCCCTTTTAATCAACAGACACTGCGATGGATGAGTGAACACCATGTGCGCGATGTGATTATTTCCCCGCTCAAAATGCGCTCTATCAAACCTTCTACCGATCTGCAAATTTTCTTCGACAACGATATTCATGTATTGACAACACCTCAATTCACTCAATTTGAAAATGCAGAAGAAATTGATAGTCAGCGCATTGGGCGAATCGAATCCATACAAATCGAAGACCTGTTAGAGCGTCCTGCTATCCATATCAATACCGACAATGTCTTGCAAATCATACACAATCAAATAGTCTTGGTTTCGGGTGCTGCAGGTAGTATCGGCTCTGAATTGGTGCGCCAAGTACAAAAATATCAGCCGCAACTAACTGTTTTGTTGGAGCAGGCAGAATCACCTTTGCACGACCTGTATCTCGATTTGAAGACGCAATTCCCCGATGTACATTTTGTCCCTGTCATTGCCGACATCCGCAACCGCGAGCGTATCGAAGAGGTTTTCAACGAATTCCACCCCGCAGTGGTTTACCATGCTGCCGCTTACAAACATGTGCCGCTAATGGAATCCCACCCCAACGAAGCCGTCCGTGCAAATGTGATGGGGACCAAAAATATGGCGGATATGGCGGTTAAATACGGAGTGAAACGATTTGTGATGATTTCTACCGACAAAGCCGTCAACCCAACCAATATCATGGGTGCCAGCAAGCGTATCGCGGAAATCTATGTACAATCGCTCTTCAAAGCCCTCGTCAAGGAGAATCCCAATTGTACCAAGTTCATTACCACTCGCTTTGGCAATGTGCTCGGTAGCAACGGTTCTGTCATCCCCTATTTCAAAAAACAAATTGCCGAAGGCGGACCGGTTACGGTTACCCACCCCGACATCATCCGCTATTTTATGACCATCCCGGAGGCTTGCACACTCGTTATGGAAGCGGCCACATTAGGCAATGGCGGAGAGATTTTTGTATTCGATATGGGACATCCGGTTAAGATACTCGACCTCGCCAAAAATATGATTCGCCTTGCCGGATATGTCCCGTGCGAAGAGATTCCTATTGTGTTCACCGGACTGCGTCCGGGCGAGAAACTCTATGAGGAGTTGCTCAACCAAAAGGAGACCACTCTGCCTACTTCCAACGATAAAATTATGGTCGCACGCGTACGCGAGTTCGATTTTGAGCAAGTAGAAAAGAGTATCAACGCTCTCATCGACTTGACCTCACAAAACAAGCCGTTCCTCACCGTACAACAGATGAAAGCAATTGTACCTGAGTTTATTAGCAACAACTCGATCTTCGAGAAATTGGATAAATGATACAAGACTTTGTCATACAACATAGTTACCTTGCAGGGCTCATCTCTTTCTTGCTCGGACTGCTGTTTATGCCTTTGGTAATCAAGATTGCCAAGGTAAAACATTTTGTAGTCCGCCCAAATAAACGAATGTCCCATACAGGCGAAATCCCCAATATCGGCGGAATAGATATTTGTTTCAGTTTTTTGCTCACCTACCTTCTGTTTGAGTTCAACACTCTTCAGCAAAGTCAGTTCTTTCTCATCGGTGTGTTCATCATCGTGATGGTCGGTTTTGTGGACGATGTGCTGGTTTTGTCGCCGTTCTCCAAACTCTGCGGAGAACTGTTGTCGGGCATTGCCTTGATTGGCTTTGCCGATATGCGCATCACCCATCTCCATGGCTTTCTGGGCTTTAACGAAATCGGAATGGTCGCATCGTACCTGCTGTCATTCTTTATTCTGGTAGCAGTCATCAATGCTATCAATTTGATTGATGGAGTTGACGGACTCGCATCCGGACTCGGCATACTCTACTGCCTATTCTTTGCTGTCTATTTTGGTTTGGTAGGCGAAACTCCATGGTCTATTTTGGCAATATGCCTAATCGGCTCGTTGGCTGTCTTTTTCTGCTACAATGTGTTTGGCAAAAAACAAAAGATATTTATGGGCGACTCCGGTTCGCTGCTTCTCGGCTATGTCTTAACCACTTTCGTATTCCAATTTTGCGAAATCAATGCCTACCACGAAGTCCCTGCTAATCTGCAGATCTCAGCGGCACCGGCAGTTGCTGTTTGCGTGATGACAGTACCTATTTTCGATACAATCCGTGTCAGTCTTACGCGTATCAAACATCATCGTTCGCCTTTTCTGCCGGACAAAAATCATATCCACCACCTGTTGCTGCGTACCGGTCTCAATCATTTGCAAACCACCTGTGTCTTGCTTATTGTCAGCCTCTGCTTTATGGCATTGGCTATCGTTGGGCGCAACTGGAATATGTGGGTATTGGTCGGCACCGATTTTGGTATCGCCACATTGCTTACAATCATCTTGTGGCGAGTAGTGGACTATAAAAATGCTCATAATCAGTCGGTTGCACCGCAGATTAACGCTCACGCCCAAGCATGAAAAATATCGAAACAATGCTTAGTGTAGAACATATATCCATAGAATTTTCATCCCACCCCGTTTTAGAGGATATATCCTTTATGATCAACAAAAAGGATCGTATTGCCCTTGTTGGTAAGAACGGTGCGGGAAAAAGTACACTCCTTCGCCTTGTGGCTGGAGAATATCAACCCACATCGGGGCGTATCTCACGCGATGCGGATATGACTATCGGTTACCTTCCGCAGGTGATGATGCACATCGACGGAAAAACGCTTCGTGAGGATGTGATGAGTGTCTTCGATGGTGAACCCGATGAAGAAAAAGCACGCCGAATAGCCGAAATGGATCGTACTATCATCGGTCTCGGTTTTGAGCGAAAAGATTTTGACCGCCCGTGTTCCGAGTTCTCCGGAGGTTGGCGTATGCGTATCGAATTGGCAAAAATTCTGCTTCGCCATCCCGATCTCTTGCTGCTCGATGAGCCGACCAACCACCTTGACATCGAATCCATCCAATGGCTCGAAGATTTTCTCAAATCGTCGCAAAGTGCAATCTTGCTCGTCAGCCACGACCGTAAGTTTATCGACAATGTTACCAATCGCACTATCGAGATAACCCTCGGGCATATCTACGATTACAATGTCAACTATTCTCGTTTTCTTGAGTTGCGCAAAGAGCGGCACGACCAGCAAGTACGCGCTTATCTCAATCAGCAAAAGATGATTCAAGAAACCGAAGATTTCATCGAGCGTTTCCGATACAAAGCCACCAAGGCGGTGCAGGTACAATCCCGCATCAAACAGTTGGAAAAACTAGAGCGTCTTGAGGTGGACTTAGAGGACACTTCTCGGCTCAATCTCCGTTTCCCGCCTGCCCCGCGCAGTGGCGATTTCCCGCTTATCGTAGAGGATTTGCGTAAAGACTTTGGTGAGCATACTGTCTTTTCTGATGTGTCTTTTACTATCCGACGGGGCGAAAAAGTGGCCTTTGTGGGCAAAAACGGCGAGGGTAAATCTACACTCGTTAAATGCATTATGGGGCAACTCGATTATATGGGTACGCTCAAAATCGGACATAATGTGAAAATCGGCTATTTCGCTCAGAATCAAGCGGCTTTGTTAGATGGAAAACTCACTGTTTTCGACACAATCGACCGTGTCGCTGTGGGCGACATCCGCACCAAGATACGCGACATCCTCGGTGCATTTATGTTCGGTGGCGAGGCGTCCGAAAAGAAAGTGAAAGTCCTTTCCGGAGGCGAGCGAAGTCGATTAGCAATGATTCGTCTGCTGCTCGAGCCGTGCAATCTGCTTATCCTTGATGAGCCGACCAACCACCTGGATATGCAGTCTAAAGATGTTCTCAAAGCGGCTCTGCAGGATTTCAACGGCACGGTTATCTGCGTAAGTCACGACCGTGATTTCCTCGATGGACTGGTCAGCAAAGTCTATGAGTTCGGTGGTGGAAAAGTGCGCGAACACCTCGGCGGAATCTACGATTTCCTGCAATCGAAGAAAATCGACAGTCTCCAAGAGTTGGAGAAAAAAACGCCGATTGCAACCAAGTCCGCCGGCGACAATGCGTTGCCCAAAAGCGGACAAGCCGACTACGCTGCCCAAAAAGCAGAAGCAGCCGCACGACGCAAAAAAGAGAAACAGATTGCCGAAACCGAAGCAAGAATAGCGCAATTAGAGGAGGAACAAAAGCAGTTGGAAAACCTCATGACCGACCCCGCACAGCAAACACAAGAGAATTTCCAACGCTACGAGCGCATCAAACGCGAAATTGAACAAAAGATGTACGAGTGGGAGATTTTAAGTGAATAATTCTTAATGTCTATCCATTGGTATCGCACCATTCTTGTCGAGTTCTTGTCGAGACCTAATCGAGACCTAAGGCCGTTTTGACTATCTTAAAAAATATGAACGACATTATTGAATATATCAAGTCGTTTCTCCTTTATGGGGATACCACGATGACCCACCACATTGGCTACACCGCCGATGAATCGTTGTTTGCGCAATACAAAGTGGTAATTATTCCGTGCGGACACCTCGGAAAAGACATCGTCTTGCCCGATATGGAACACCCTATCATTGAGAAGATCAACAAGACTTTCGTCGTTCGTACTGACCTCATCTACAACACATTTTTCTTTATATCCCGTGCCGAAGAACTCATCAACTCGCAGCGTGATGAGCATGGGCGTTTTGCAGCGCGTTTTTCCATTCTCGGACAAGGGAATAATCTCGAAATCCCGATAATAGACGAGTATGCGCGTATCTTGATGAAAGTGCTCGATATGCCGCTTCCTCAGCCGCACTATTCCCATATCTACCTCACCCACGACATCGATACGCTGGCTTACTACCGCCATCTGCGCGGGGCATTGGGAGGCATTCGCCGTGGGCATTTCACAGATGTGTTCGCATCGCTACAAGACATTCATCGCGACCCCGCCTACACTTTTCCTTGGCTCGTCGAGCAAGATGCCAAAGTGCCTTCTGCCGATGTCATCTATTTTGTCAAGCATACGCCCGGCAAAGGGTTCGACTATCCGCAATACAACACCCAAGGGCGCGATTTCAACCGGTTAGCCCAATCGCTTCGCCTCTCGGGGGCAACCCTGGGTGTACATTCAAGTTACTATGGTTTGCCTGCCGAAGGGCGGAATGCCAACTATTTCCGCACCATTCTTGCGCCGTCCGCCCCACTCCATCGCAGTCATTATCTCCGTTGCTCTATCCAAAATATGCAACGCCTCGTTGATTTGAGCTTCACCGATGATTTCACTATGGCGTTCCCCGATCGTGCCGGCTTCCGCCTGCAGACCACCCGCCCTGTTCGCTGGATCAACCCGCAGACTATGACGCTTACTCCGCTCACCTTGCACCCCCTCACAATTATGGATTGCACGCTGAGCAACACCGACTATATGAACCTCAACGAGGATGAGGCATACTTCTTTGCCGAGCAACTGCTCGATCGTGTGCGCCAACACGCCGGCGAAGTAACCCTCCTTTGGCACAATAATCGCATTTCTGATGGTTCATACCATTCTACACTATACCCAAAATTACTAAAAGGCTTGCGTCATTATTCGCACCACAATGAATAGACATATCCTCATACTTACAGATCCTTATGGCAAGCCCGCCTATGCACCGCGTTTGCGCTATCTGTGTGATTACCTGTCAAATAAGGGATATGACATTGCGGTTTATACAGAGCAGTTCCAAACACACGACTTCGCTCACGCCTACCCTATATATGAGAAACCGACTTCTCAAAGACCTCTCCATTGGGCACTCCGCACATTTTGGTCTTTGCTCACCGATTGGCGCAACAGAAGTTTCTCTAAATGGTTGCAAAAACAGACGATTGGTCAGCATTTCGACATCGTTTTTTGTACCACTTTCTCCACTTTTCCGTTGCGTGCCGCCGCCGACTTTGCAAGAAGTAGGAACATTCCACTCTTTATAGACATACGCGATTTGGACGAGCAAGTACCTGATGCACAGTATCAATCGCACCGCCAATGGTGGGCACGACCTTTTCGCAAATGGTATCAGACGGCAAATATCCGTCGTCGCAATCGCATTCTTCCCCGAGCCGATTGTATCACGACCGTATCGCCTTGGCATGTAGATTTCTTGCAGCGGTTCAATCCTAATGTACATCTCATATACAATGGCTTTGACCCCGCACAATTTTATGCAGAAGATATAGTAAGTAATTCATTCTTAATTACTTACATTGGCAAGTTATACGAGTTTCAAGATATATCGCCTATCGAGCGTACTATCCGAGAACTCCACCTTCCCGATGTGCAACTCAACCTGCACACACCGTACTACAATACTATTCCCATCACGGCTGTAGGAGACGAATTGCGCCGAAGTGGTATGGCACTTGTACTGACGAATCCTGCGGCAAAAGGGATGATGACCACTAAGTTTTTTGAAGCACTCGGGTGTGAAAAGCCGATTCTCTGCATTCCGTCGGATGAAGGCTGTTTGGCACAGACTATCCGCGATACCAATGCAGGGCTTGCTTCGTCTGACCAGGATGAAATCAAAGCCTTCATCCTCGATAAGTACCGCGAATGGCAACGCAACGGCTACACTCATCAAGCCGTCGTCAACAAGGAGCAATTCTCTCGCCTGCGCCAAGCAGAGCAATTCGAGCAACTGTTGCTCTCTGCCGATACCGACCGCCCATTGCTTACCGATATATGCTGGACACTTTATCGCTCCAATACGACTTTCGATTTTCTCAATCAGATAGTCATTTCTCCGCATTATCGTCGTATTAGACGCATATTTTCCACTACAATGGGGAAATACATCAACTTACTGATACTCAAACTGTTACATTTCGATTTGCAGCGGTCTTTGGCTTTGCGCTTTATCCGCCATATCGACAACGCAACCCTCCTGGAAAAGGCACGAACCTTCAGAGATACCTACTTGGAACAGCGCAAAAATACCGAGGTTTTCGATACCATTCAAAGTCGAAAAATCGTTTTGGCTTCCGGCACCATCGATGTCATTGCGCAGGTTGTAGCAGAGCAACTACATCCCGTTCAGACCTACTCATCACGCATTCTGAAAAACCAACTGCTTGATAAGTTCACATACTTCGATATCATCACCGACAACACTGCCGATATTGCGCTCATCCGTAAAGCACATCGGGCATACATTGTGGTCTATGATGACTTGCCAAGATGGCAAAAACTGACAAAAGACTTGCATAACACACAGTTTATCTATGTCAACGGAACCAAATACTAATCAGAAATTTGCCGCCAAGCACATTCCGCAATGGGTCTTTTATGTTCCCTTTGCCTACTATTTCCGCGTGCGTTTGGGTACGATGGCAAAATGGCTATCTTGGATGTTGATTTATATCTTTCCTACATTTTTCTATTCTTGCCTAATGGCGTCGAATGGGCTGACACCGGCGTTTATTGGCAACTATGTCTTGCTATTGATTGCAGTGTTTACGCTTTACGAAACAGGCTACATAGCCAATGATACCTTCGCTACTCAGCGTGAGAAGCAGCCAGCCATACGCCTATACGAACACAATCTGCAGCATTTCTATGCACATTATCGCCTAATCTTTTCATCGCGTATCTTATTGGTTTTCTGCGCCTTGTGTATTCTTCTCCTATTGCATTTCTCCATGCAATGGTGCATCGCTTGCATTGCCGTTGTTTGTATTGCACCTTTGTTTTTTGCATACAATCGCATACGCAATCGCTACAATGTTTTTCTATATCCGTTCTTGGTTTTTTCGCGATATCTGCCGTTCTTGCTCCCTTATCTAACCACCGCCAATGCCTATTTGGTCGGATGGCTATTCCTCTCTTTTCCGTGTATCAATGCCATTGAGCGATTTTCTATGCCTAAGTATCGATATCGTTTTATGCAGTATCTCATCCCCGATGAGAAATCAAAATCGCTTTTCCGTGCGGCATACTACCTGCTCATCGCCCTATGCGCTACGGTCATTGCCCTTTGCTCTCATAGTTCCTTTTTGCCCATAGTTCCTATATATATATTGTGTGTATATCGAATCATTATCTATATCATTACTCGCTTCTACACACCTAAAAATTACTTAAATGGTTAAGGTAAAATCTACATATCAGCAACTGATTCTATGCATTGTCCTGTGGGGTATCTTGTTGATTCCCAATATCTTTGCCTTGGCGTGGGCTGAGTATCTGCATACCTCTTTCGTCAATACAGCAGGCTATATTTTGCTTACATTGGCTTGCTTGTTTCTCCCCGCACTATTCCTAAGAGCCCGCACCTATTTTATATTAGAAGGTGTTTTGTGTATATTTTTTGCACCGATAGAAATAGCCAGTCTGCACCTCAATCATCGCTCTACTTCCGATTTGTTTTTGCAATCTGTTTTTGCCACCAATCCGCAAGAAGCCTTTGAGGTACTGACTTCTGTCGGATGGTTGTGCGTAATTGTTGTGGTAGTATGGATTGCCTACTTCGTTCTTACCGCTTTCCTAAAAAACGACTTTCTCATGCCTTCTACTCTGCGAAAAATAGGTTTTGGTGGCGTATTGATATTCTTCGCCGCACTTTATGGTGTTATGTGGTTCAGTGTAAAGCATACTCTGTTTCAACTATCTTTTGCAGAAGTTTCTACTCGGGCTATGCAGTCAGTTTCAGTAAAGTTCGACAAGATATACCCATACAATATCTATCGAAGTATCCGATTTATCATCCAAGATTCGCGCAAATCTGCCCGCTTGCAAAGCGAACTAACAGATTTCTCGTTTGGCATACAGCGCAGAGATTCTCTTCCCAACGAGTTGTACATCTTGTTTATCGGCGAATCATCACGCTACGATCATTGGGCACTTAATGGATACGAGCGCAACACAACTCCCTCATTATCAGCGCAAAATCACCTCGTCAGTTATTCTTCGGTCTATTCGCAAGCCAACCTGACAATGTATTCAGTGCCTCTCTTGCTTACTCGTGCCACGGCTGACACACCCGATATACAATACCACGAAAAATGTATCACCGATGCCTTTTCGGAAGCGGGTTACTACACGACTTTCATCACACGCAACGAAACGACACCGCTCATCCGTAGAGCGATGAGCGATTGCAACTATTCCTACGCCTTTCCGCAACTCATCGACATCGACTTTGCCAACGATTGCGATAGTTACGATATGGATATGCTCATCCAAGCAAAAGAGGCATACACCTCATCTGCCGCTTTTATGGTGTTTCACTCTATGGGTAGCCACTACAAATATAGTCTCCGCTACCCCGTCAGCGATAATTATTTTACTCCGTCTTTCGGGCGTACCGATGGTTACCAACTTATGAACGAATCGCATAAACAACTGATTATCAATGCGTATGACAACTCCATACGCTATACCGACCGGGTGCTTGATAGTCTGATTGCTTGGGTCGATACTATGCATATTCCCGCCGTAGTGATGTACATTGCAGACCATGGGGAGAGTTTTTGGGACGATCAACATAAGTTTTCAATGCACGGCTCCTACATACCCGTCGAAGCGGAATATCATGTGCCGTTTTTTGTCTGGTATTCAGACGCTTATGCCCAAAAACACGCAGACAAAATTCAGTCGCTTATTGCTAATCGGCACACGCCTGTTACTTCACAGATTGTCTTCCATTCCTTGTTAGATTTGGCAGATATTCGATCGGCTGCAGATAGTACACTGAGTATCTGCTCACCATATCTGTCTCCACAAGATACCATCGCCGTCCTTTGTGGAAGCGGCGAATTGTACCAATATACGATATCATCTAACCAAAGTAAACAATAATAATATGAATAATTTGAAATTATATCTCTCTGTTTCTCTATTGTGGTTGGCTTGTTCCACCCTATCTGCTACCACCTACTACGCCTCACCCGACGGATTGGGCAATGGCACAACCTACGCCACACCTTGTAGTTTTTCCGCAGGATTGAACTACCTGCGCCAAGCGGGCGACACGCTCTATCTGCTCGGTGGACAATACAACTTGGGCAATACCAAAATTACCGACAAGAATGGTACTGCCAACCAATACATCGTCATCTCCGGTTATCCCGGCGAGAAAGCCATTCTCGACTTCCGCACCACTGCCTACGGCACACGCGGATTGCAGATTGCCAATTCGTGTACCTATCTGCATATCAACTATTTAACGCTCCGTTATTCTGGCAAAAACAACCTATACAACGAAGGAAGTTATTGTCTTTTTGAGAACTTAGACATCTATGGTTCTGCCGACACGGGCTGTCAGATGAAAGTGGGCGGAAACAACATCATCAAGAATGTCGATTCACACGACAATTTCGACTACGAATTGGACAAATCCGGCAATCTTACCGCCTGCGACTTTGGTGGCAATGCCGATGGTTTCGCCGACAAACAGCATAGCGGTGCCCCGAATCACTACATTGGTTGTCGCAGTTGGAACAACTCAGATGATGGCTGGGACTTCTTCCAACGCGTTACCACAGGTGAAACCATCATCGAACATTGTGTCTGCTACAAGAATGGCCCTGCCTATTACGATATGCGCAATCACCCTCGTTATCAGACAGATAAAGCATGGTTCGACCAATTCGCCAATGGCAAAGATGTTACTGATGCCGATGGCAATTCCGTCCGAGTAACCTTGGCTAAGTACCCCAATATGGGAAATGGAAATGGTTTCAAACTTGGTGGCGGAAGTACCAACCATAATGTGCTGGTTCATCATTGCTTATCCGTAGCCAACACTGTCAAAGGGTTCGACCAGAACAGCGATGCCGGTGCCGTTCGCCTCTACAACAACACTGCCTACCTTAATAATTCCGACTATAGTTTTTACAACCCTAATGGTTGCTCCTTGGATATTCAAAACTGTATCAGTTTCCAATCCAAGAACCGCAATACTTTTGATAATCAGATAGTTAAAATCAACAAGTACAACTCATGGTCAAGCGGTTTCTCCGTTTCCGCTACCGATTTTCTCTCCTTAGATACCACGGAGATTACCCGCCCTCGTCAAGCCGATGGCAGTCTGTCGGAAGGCACACTGCTACATCTCGCTTCCGGCTCTTCGCTCATCGATGCCGGCGCAGATGTAGGCTTGCCCTACACAGGCGATGCACCCGACCTCGGCTGCTACGAAACCGATGGCGTACTCCACCCGACTATCGTATGCACATCGCTCAATAGCGAACAATGGCTGGCTGCAGGCAATGCAATCACACCCATCATATTCCAATGGGGCGGTGCGGCTACTTCTCTCAAATGTAGCAACCTACCGAATGGTATTGATTATCAAATAAACAATACCAATCGCACACTTATACTCTCCGGGACACCCACGCAAGAGGGCACACACACCATATACATTCAGACCATATCCGACACCGACGAAGCCCTATCGCTCACCGCTGTCATCCATGTCAAGAGCAGTCGCGCACACCGTATCGCATACATCACCATGCCTGATAGCCAAGAGGATAACGCAATCTTAGATTGGTTGCAGCAAAGCGATTCTATCGCCGTCAGCCCTACCGATGCTTCCGCCGTTGCCACCGATTACTCTGGCTATGAAGTACTGGTCATCAGCCCCAAACCGTCTAGCAAAGCCGCAGGGTTTGCTGCACTCAAAGGATACAACAAACCTATACTCGTGCTCAAACCCTTCCTCTTTAAGTCTGGTGTTTGGGATTGGGGAACTGCCGTCAATACACAGGATTTGTCTGTCATCGTAAGCGATACCACACACGCCCTATTTACTGGAATTAACTTCGCTAACTCGCAGGAAATCAAACTATTCAACACTTGCAATACCAATGCCGTAACGGCTATCTCCGCTTGGAGCGGCAGTCCGCAGGGTATCATTACTCTCGGCTCGCCCGCCTCACAGTCTGCTTACACCACCATAGCCGACTTCCCCTCCGGAACAGATCTCAACGGTACCGCTCTACCCCAACGCCTCGTGATGGTAGGTATCTCGGAATATAGCACAGCCTACCTAACTGACGATGCATTGCAAATCATCGAAAATGCAATCTACTATCTGTTGGGTATGTCTACACCGCCACGCGATACCTACCTAAAGGAGACCGAAATTGTCCCTCAAACTGACAAAATTCTCACTCCGCAAGGTGTGGTTATCTTGCGAGGAAATCAGCGATACAATGTGCTGGGGCAGCGCTTGTAACGACAATCTCGCCTGCTATCTCCGCACATCAACGCTTTGTATATCATTGATTTACTATTACTTATCGCCTTATGGATCTAGTGAAACTGCTGCACCAAGAAGTTGTCCCCGCCATCGGTTGTACCGAACCGATAGCCGTGGCACTATGCGTGGCAAAAGCCACCGAACAACTACAACACGAACCTACATCTATCGATGTGCGTTTGAGTAAGAACATCTACAAGAATGCGCTCTCGGTCGGCATTCCCAACACAGGAATGACAGGACTGCCTATCGCCATTGCGCTCGGTGCCACTATCGGACATAGCAATAAGCAATTGGAGGTACTTTGCGATGTCTGCCCCAAGGCAGTGGAGTATGCCAAAGCCTATATGGAGCGCACACCTATCCATATCAAGATCGAACCGCAAGCACCTGATATTCTGTACATTCGCGCAGAAGTAACCGATGGCATCCACTCCGCCCACGCCACCATACAAGGCAGTCATACTCACTTCTGCGAAGATGCCTCTGTCTGTGCTAATTATTCTGCTTCGCCAACCAATGCGCCCGCGAAAGTACCGGCAACAGATGCTCTGACGATGCGCCAAGTGTACGATTTTGCGATGACGGTCAATCTATCCGAAGTGCGTTGGCTCTTAGAAGGTGCAGAGATAAATATCAATGCCGCCAAACAATCGTTCGAAGGCAACTACGGACACGGATTGGGCAAACTCTTGCAAACACAGCGTAAGCGTAAGTGTATGCCCGCTTGTCGCAATCTCTTGCCCGCTATCTTTGGTAACACACTGTTTACCAAGATATTAAGTTACACAAGCGGTGCCTGCGATGCGCGTATGTCAGGAGCAATGGTGCCGGTGATGTCCAATTCGGGGTCGGGCAATCAGGGGATTTCCTGCTCAGTACCCGTCTATATCTACGCCAAGGAAAACAACTGCTCCGAAGAACAGATGATTCGTGCCTTAACGCTTAGTAATCTGACGGTTATCTATATCAAGCAGTCGCTCGGTAGGCTCTCGGCTTTGTGTGGTTGCGTAGTGGCAGCCACCGGTTCAGCAGTAGGTATCACCTGCCTAATGGGTGGTACATACACCGAGATCACCTACGCCATCAAGAATATGATTGCTAATATCTCAGGTATGATTTGCGATGGTGCCAAACCCGGTTGTGCGCTCAAGGTTACCAACGGTGTCAGCACGGCGATTCTCTCCGCCTCATTGGCTATGCAGCACTCCTACGCCGATGCCACAGAGGGGATCGTAGAGGACGACATCGACCGCACCATCCACAATCTGACACGCATCGGACGAGAAGGAATGACGCAAACCGATGACCTCATCTTAGACATCATGCTCCATAAGCAACCCGCCGACAACCAAAATCAGAACAATCGATAACGAACAAACAACCTATATGAAACACTTTTTCAATCTACTGACACTATTGTGCTTTGCCCTATATGCGCAAGCAGAAACCGCTGTCTATCAAGAAGTTAACTACACCATCGACCCCGATTATCTCACTGCCGAGGTTACGCTCAACCCACAGGTTTCGGGCGAACTCTACATCCCTGACGAGATCACGGTCGGACAAGACACCTATCGCGTAACCACAATTGGCGAAAAAGCCTTCAAAGGCTGCAAGAACCTCACCGATATAGTCCTTCCACCCACTATCGAGCGTATCTATCGCAGTGCTTTCGACGGAACGGGTATCATGCTCGACAAGACCAAATGGACAGATGGGGCTTTGTACATCGATAGTTGCCTCATCGCTACCGACAAGACTATCAAAGGCAAGTTTATCATCCCCGAAGGCACACGCCTCATTGCAGCCGGTGCTTTCCAAGGCAACAAAACCCTCACTCGCGTGGAGTTCCCCGCCTCAGTTAAGCGTATCGACCACGAGACTTTCCGCGATTGCAAAAACCTGACACGCGCCATTATCCCGCTTACTATCACCGAGATAGGCGAAGATGCTTTCACCAATTCAGGTATCTGGAACAACGAGAAGAAGTGGAAAAAAGGCGGTTTGTACATCGATGGTTGTCTCATTGCCGTCAATGATAATGTCCCCGCCAAGTTCATCTTCAAAAATAAAGTCCCTACCCGCCTAATCGCTGCCGGTGCATTCGCTAATAACAAGAAAATCAAGTCGGTAGTCATCCCCAACGGCATAACCGAGATACCGGCTGCCGCTTTCTACAAGTGCGAGAACCTTACTGATGTTGTAATCCCCGCCACGGTAAAGCGTGTAGGTAATTTCGCTTTCTATGGTTGTACACTGCTCCGCGAAGCCACCCTGCCTACCGACATCGATTATCTGGGCATGGGTGCCTTCTATGGCTGCGAGAACCTCCGCAAACAAACGCTCTCCAACCGCCTGACAATCATCCCGCAAGGCTGTTTCTACCTTTGCCGCTCCATTCAAAAACTCACCTTCCCTGAGCACCTGCGCAAGATTGACAATGGTGCTTTCACCGGCTGCTCGTCCTTAGAGGATGTCGATCTACCCGCCTCGCTCAAAGAGATTGGTGAGATGGCATTTGCCGGCTGTGCGAAATTCGTAGAGATTCGCATTCCCGAACAAGTGAGCAGTCTGAGCAAAGGCGTATTCACTGCCTGCACCCACCTGCGCAAGATTACGCTGACCGATGGCACTTATGCCATTGGAGATGAGGCGTTTAAGGGGTGTGTTACTTTGGAGAACATCAACATTCCTAAGTCAACCTACCGTATCGGCAAATATGCGTTTCAGAACTGTCTCCAACTCCGCAATATCTATCTTGTGGATCATATTCATTTGCTCGAAGAAGGTGCCTTCCAAGAGTGCAAGATGTTAGAAGAGATTGTCCTTCCCGCTTCGCTTACGGTGCTGAGCAAAGGTGCATTGGCGCAATGCGTCAGCCTGCGCAATGTTAAGTTCAATGAGAAACTGCGCATCATCGAGGATGGCGCATTATATGAGTGCCGCCAACTGCGCGAAGTAGTACTTACCGATAGCGTGCAAATCATTGGAGATGAGGCGTTTATGAATTGTAAGAACCTCCGAAAAGTAGTATTCCCCGAAGGCTTGAAAAAGGTCGGTGCATCGGCTTTCAAAGACTGCGAAAGCCTTGCCGTCCCTCTCTTGCCCCCCACGGCTCAAATCGGTAAAAACGCCTTCAAAGGGTGCAAAAGCAAATAGTTCTATTCTTATAATTGTCCATTCTCACTGCTGGATTTATTATCTGCTATATAATCCCATTTATTATTGCGTAACAGATTTTTTTGCTACTTGTTGCCAACCAACCTTAGCCAATCCATTTTGCCGATTGAGTAAGGCTACGGCACCCAATCGGCAAAATACATTCACGCCCCAAATAAGACTGACCGATTTTTCGTCTTAGAATTGGATATTTGAAAACGCTTAGCGAATTACAATAAAAGAGGATGTCTACAATTTGTCAGACACCCTCTTTTTGTAATGCTCTTGTAGCCCCAAATATCAACTTTATAGCCCAATATCTATATATATAGTCCTACATTATACAACCCAATATCTACATTATACAGCCCAATATACTTCTTTATGTTATGTAGCAAAATATCCTCTTTTTCTTACATTTTGTTACTTAGTTTTTGAGCCGATTTCATCGAATTCTTGTCGAGACCTTATCGAAACCTATCCCCTCAATCGCAATATAGCAAAATGCTACAAAATTAACTAAAATACTATCAAAATATCAAATTCATTTTACCAATTCCAAAACCAAATACCCGATTCTTTTTCCCTCACTTAAACTGCCGCCAAAAATCGCTCCTGGCCTCTCGGCTCATATGCTTAGACTGCGGATAGTTTTCCACAAACCACACTTGATATGCTGTGTAGTCTATTTTATCTTGCAAGAGGTGTTGGCGGCGTGTGCCCCATTCTTGTTTCAGATTGTCTGCACCCAACGACAATAGTTCCTCTATTTTCTGAAACATCTGTTTCGACTGCTCGGGGCGAAAACCGTAAGTCAGTTGATAGGTATGTTCCTCTTCTTCCAAATAATGAATCCTTCCCACAAAAGTGTTGCAGCGTATGGCAGGCGTACCGAGAACGGCGGATTCGCTGGTCATCGTCTGACTATCACCCACCAACATCGTGGCAAAATACATCAGCGAATGAGCTTTGTCGGGCGATACGCGCAACTGATACGGCTTAAATTCCTCGTCGATATTGCGCTCGGTTGTAATGAACACCTTGCCATACCGGCTCAACAACTCTACCAAACGCCGTTTATTCTCTATCGTCAGTCCCACTACACCCACATCGTGATGTGCCTTAAAAGCATTGAATCGCAATACAAAATAAGGTTGCAATACACGCACTTGCCCATCGGCTTGCTTTTCGTAAGGTATGCCTGCATCATCAAGCACCGACACATCGGGCGTGAAACGCGCAGGATAAAGGTATGCCAATTCGTGATACGCAGGATAATAAACAGTCTTTTTCGACTTGCGCGGAGTTCCCATAGGCGACAAAATCACATCGGCAAACGGGTGCGCATACTTAGCAAACAACGGCTCAACCGCATCATCATCATCGTCCAAGATAATACTCTTCATTCGACACATCTTACTTACATGCGCCAAGGTAACAGATGTACCTATGCTTAGTTGAATATGATTGCTAACTGCAATACGCCATACCTTCAAGTTGTAGATTAGTTGCTCTACTCCTTTCATTACTAAGTTATCATACTTTTTCCCTAAGAAAATGTAAGGTATCTTATACAAATCGAGCAACTGCATGGCTGCAGGAATATCTTTTACGGTAACAATCACCCGATGCCCTTTGTCGGTCATCTCTTTGTAGAAGTTGCGTAACAAATGCACATGCGCCGGATGCGCTATGTCTATCAATATGTTCATCTTTCAAATGTTATTTTATTGTCTATACTGAACAGAAATCACATGAATGTCATTTTTGTTAGTTATACTGAACAAAATTTGCACGAATGCGGTTTTTGTTGGTTATACTGGACAAAGTTTTTACTGTCTATTTATGCAATACTTTTCAACCTTGTCAATATCACTTATCTATCTGTATATCTTTGATTTTGCGTGCAGGGTTGCCGACGACAATGGTATATGGCTCTACATCTTTTGTGACTACCGCTCCTGCGCCTACTACTGCCCCATCACCGATGGTAAGACCATTCAGGATTATCGCCCCTGCACCTATCCAACAATCATTACCTATTTTTACCCCCCCCATCCGACGAATCGGAATGTATTTACGAATACAAGAGCCGTTCGCATGAGAAACAAGCGTGATTATCACATGAGGAGCAATAGAAACTCGGTCGCCAATCTCCAAGCAACCTCGGTTGTACACAAAGTTCTGCGTCACGGTCAAATCGCTTGCCACATACACTTGATTGCCTACTCGATAACCTAAGTGGCGCATCGACCATATCCGCACAGGGTTGTACGGAAAATGTACTCCTACCTTATACAGCAACGCATTCTTGATGCGAATCATCCATAGTGAGAGCGTCATTGTTACTTTCTTTTTAACAGTTGAACACCGAGTTTTCCTAATGCGTATAAGAGCGGATGACAGATACATAGGAAACGCCCGTGTTCCACCTGTTCGCCGCCAAAGCGCGCCTTAAAATCTCGTACCCCGTATGCCTCATCAGGCTTGCCTGCGCCCATCATATCGAAGCGAGGGAAACCGTTTTCCGCAGCATAGCGAATACCCAAATAGGTGGCGTAGGACGAAGGGAAAATATGTTCATATAAATCATCCGCTCCACATACAAACCACTCATACACCGCCTTACCGGGCAGACACACACATGCCGTTCCGCCAATGATATGCGATTGATACTCGGCGAGAAAGAAATGTCCGTTTGGTGTGTTGTACAACTGCTCGAAGAACGACCATGAGAACAAAGGTGTCTTCACTTTCATTTTATAGAGTCGCTGCAAAATACCGTAATACTCGCGCACCTGCTCAATGCTTGGCTGCGATACACTAACCACCCCTTCGCGCACTGCCGTTTTTATATTCCGCTTGCGACTTTTGCTTAAGTGCTGCTCTACAGCATCTACGCTCGTTGTTTCGATATGAAAATTCAGATGGGGCTGATAGTCAAACCCTTGCGCACGGAAGACTTCTTTCCAACGGCTGTAATCATTGAAGTTGCGCAGTTCGATATATATGGCTTTGCGTTGCAGTTCATGCCGAGTGGCGAACAGCAACGCAGCAAGTGCATCATCGGAGATATGCTCATCAAGCAAGGCCCCGCCGATGATGATAGCACGGCGCGTAACAAACTGCTTGATAGCATTTTGTGTTCGAGTGATGTATCCCACTATCACACCTGTTAAGACTCCGTTCTCCTCTACTCCGAAAGCAAAGGGCGTCATCTCCTGTGGCACTCGGCTGTAGAACAAGTACGCCTCACGCGTCTGAAACCATGTTGCCCATGCCGAGTGTTCCACCAACGCGTCCCATGCCCCGGGCACAATAGCGTCATATCCGGTAAATACCTGTATCATTGTAGGTTATCAAGTCCAAAAATTCGATAGGTAGGTTATTCCTATTAGGTATCGATTATTTCAATACAATCCGAAAGGTGGTGCCTCCCCCCGGTTTTGTGTTTTTTACAAATAGTCTTCCACCGTGGTATTCCTCGATGATACGCTTCGATAGCGGCAACCCGAGTCCCCAACCGCGCTGTTTAGTAGAGAAACCGGCTTGAAAAATACGCCGAAGGGTATACTTATCCATTCCCTTTCCGGTGTCGCTGATGTCAATCCACACTTCGCCCTCCTCTTTCTGCTGCATATCAATAGTGATTTTTCCCACGCCACTCATAGCGTCCACGGCATTCTTGATTAGGTTCTCTATTACCCACTCAAACAGCGGTACATTGAGCATCAGCAGACACTCTTCCGAAGGCAGCATCGCCACAATCTCCACTTTCTTCGAAACGCGCGAACGCATATAATTAATGGTATTGCGCAACGGTTGCACGATGTCGGTTTCTTGCAACTCCGGCTCGCTACCAATCTTTGAGAATCGGTCGGCAATGGTATGTAGCCTGTCGATGTCCGTCTTCATCTGCGGTATCAGTTCATCATTCGGATAGCGTTCCGAAAGCAACTCCTGCCACGCATTGAGCGAGGAGATAGGTGTTCCCAACTGGTGTGCCGTCTCTTTGCTCAGTCCTACCCACACGCGGTTCTGCTCGCTGCGTTGAGCGGTAAGCATCATCACCACGGCTATGGCGATAAAGATAAAAATTAGTGCAAACTGTATGTATGGTACATAGCGCAGTTGGCGTAGCAAGTTCGACTCATCATAGTAGATATACTGTACATTGTCGGGCGATATTCTCAATTCAATAGGCCCGGAGAGTGTCCGAGGGTCATCTACATGCTGCTCTACATTCCTGCAAACAAGTATCTTGCCGTCCTCGTCCACCATATACACCGGAATGGTAGTATTGTTCTCGATAATGCTCGTTACAAAATCGATGTCAGTATCCTCGTCTGCCAAGATAAGTTGCCGTGTAGCCTCTGCCCATACCTCGACATTCTTCTGCTCTTCTTGTGCCAGTTGTCGTGCTAAGTTGTTGGTAAACAGCACAGAAGCCGCTACTATCACAAGCGACAACACCAATACCAAACTGCCTATTTTTCGTCCGTTCATATTATCAATTACCTTGCTATTCTCCCCCGTCTGCTCACACATTCGCGCACGCACTCTCTACCCGTTTCGCAAATAAGTTTGCAAAGATACACAAATTCAACGAATTACGCAAACAAATTTGCCATATTCTATGGCAAGGTTCTTTCTCTCGCTTACTTCTCTGCTTACTTTAGGGACACGGTTCCCCTGTGCTTGCATAAGTTTTATCCAACTAAACAATTTTATTGGTAACTATTATCTAACTCGCAATCCTGTACTCATCCTGTACTCGCAGTAAGTTTTATCCGACTATACAATGGAGAACTAATCGGAGTACAAAAAAATCGGCTACCCGCAATGGATAGCCGATTCTCTCATATAAGTGAGCATTCCCTGTTTGGAGAAGTTTCCGTAGAGTCTCTTCATGGGTAAAAACTCACCGTAGACCGTATGGCAGAGGATTACTCCTCGTCTTTCTTGGTCTCTTTCTTGGCTGCTTTGGCTGCGCTCTTCTCAGCGTCCATCGAAGCCTTCAAGTTAGCCAGTACACCCAGGTCGCCCAGAGTGGTCTTCTCTACCTTCGGCATCTCAGGTGCAGCCTCGCGCTTCTTGTTCTCCTTAGGAGTCTCTTTGCGCTCCTCCCAAGTGCGGAGGTGGCTCAGACCGATACGCTTAGCATCACTGCTGAACTCGATAACCTTGAAATTGAGTGTATCACCTACAGCCACCGGCGACTTGTCTTCCTTAGCGAGATGACGGTTGGTGCAATAGCCCTCTACGCCATCTTCCAAACGAACCACTGCGCCCTTGTCGTTGAGTTCGGTGATAGTACCCTCTACGATGTTATCCAATCCGTACTTAGCCTCAAGTTCCTTCCAAGGGTTCTCCTCAAGTTGCTTATGGCCAAGCGACAGACGACGGTTCTCCTTATCGATATCGAGCAC
Organism: uncultured Bacteroidales bacterium; assembly: GCA_900542355.1. Lineage (GTDB taxonomy): Bacteria > Bacteroidota > Bacteroidia > Bacteroidales > Paludibacteraceae > Colicola. The sequence goes on from UQNE01000006.1 coordinate 66,014, forward strand.
TACTACATCGATGTTGTCACCAATGTGCGTAAACTCGTTCGGGTGTTTTACTTTCTTGGTCCAACTCAGGTCGCTGATGTGAATCAAGCCTTCTACGCCCTCTTCGAGTTCAACGAATACACCGAAATTGGTGAAGTTGCGTACCTTAGCGGTATGACGGCTGCCTACTGCATAGCGAGTCTCGATGTCTGCCCATGGGTCTGCCTTGAGTTGTTTGAGACCAAGGCTCATCTTACGCTCTGCACGGTCGAGAGTCAAGATAACTGCCTCTACCTCGTCGCCAACCTTCAAGAAGTCGTTAGCACTACGCAGGTGTTGGCTCCAACTCATCTCGCTGACATGGATAAGACCTTCTACACCCTCTGCAATCTCAACGAATGCTCCGTAGTCGGTCATCACCACTACTTTACCTTTTACTTTATCACCTACTTTCAGGTTCGGGTCAAGGGCATCCCATGGGTGCGGAGTGAGTTGTTTCAAGCCGAGAGCGATACGCTTCTTCTCCTCATCAAAGTCGAGAATAACGACATTGATTTTCTGGTCGAGCGACACAATCTCGTGCGGGTCGGATACACGACCCCAACTCAAATCGGTAATGTGGATAAGACCATCTACGCCACCCAAATCGATGAATACACCGTAGGAGGTGATGTTCTTGACGGTACCTTCCAATACCTGACCTTTCTCCAATTTACTGATGATTTCTTGGCGTTGTGCCTCCAACTCAGCCTCGATGAGAGCCTTATGGCTTACAACAACATTGCGGAACTCCGGATTGAGTTTGACAATCTTGAACTCCATCGTCTTACCGACGAAAATGTCGTAGTCGCGAACAGGTTTTACATCGATTTGGCTGCCCGGCAAGAATGCTTCCATACCCAAGATGTCCACAATCATACCGCCCTTTGAACGCCATTTGATGTAGCCGGTAACAATCTCACCATTGTTGTAAGCCTCGTTAACACGATCCCAAGCCTGAGCCGCACGAGCCTCCTTGTGAGAGAGTACCAACTGACCTTTCTTGTCCTCTTGGCTTTGGATATAAACCTCTACTTTGTCGCCCACTTTCAAGTCCGGATTGTAGCGGAACTCTGCTGCGGGAACGATACCGTCAGATTTATAACCTACATTAACGACTACCTCGCGTTTGTTGATAGAGGTAACCGTACCTTCAACAACCTCATTGTCCTTGATTGCAGACAGCGTGTCGTTGTACTTTTGGATTTCTACTTCGTTTTTTGTGCCTTTTTGCTCTGCTTCATAGGCATCCCAGTCGAAGTTCTGGAGTGATTGATTTTCTGCCATAGTGGTAGATAAAAAATTTTGTACGCCCCCTCTGCTCACACACTATATATATACATTATGCTTCCATTAAGTGCCATCAATTGACCATTAATCATGCATTATGCATTCTTCATTGTGCCTTGCATACAGGCTTGTACGAATTAAGGGTTAAACATGTTGTGCTTTTTCTCCGCAGAACTACCCTATCCTATACGCACATAAATTATGCATTATGCATTCATCATTATGCATTGGAATAGTGCAATTCCACAAAAAGCCTGCAAAGTTACAACTAATTTCTGATATACGCAAGCAAAATCGCATTTTCTAAACAAAAAAAACAACCAACACAAAGTAACTAACACATCACATCGTTCACAACACGAAGTTCACAACACGCAGTGCAAAGCACGAAGTATCAGAACCGAATATCTATTCCTCCCATTGCCGTAGCAAGGGGCATCGGATAGCCCGCATTTATCTCGTAGCGTTGGGCAAGCAGGTTCTCTCCACGCACCCAAAGGCTCACCCACTTGCATACCTGCACCTGCCCGCGCAGGTTCCACAATACAAAATTCTGCTTCTGCACAGGCGACACCGAGGTGTACAACCCGTGGATGTACTGCACGCCCGTAGATACCGACCAACGCCCCTCTCGATAAAGCGCACCCACATACAGTTTGTGTTCGGGTGCAGCCACGACAGGAACTTTCATATAGAGGTAACTATAGTTGGCATCCACCGACCATGCCGAGTTGATACGCCAAGCCACTTGCGCCTCCACGCCCGCATTGTCTATCTTGCCCGAGTTCTGATTGAGTATACCCGCTCCGTTGGGATTGGACAAAGTGAGAATGATGTTTTTGCCATCGATATAGAACGCATTGAGCGAGTACGAAAGCCGTCCGCCGAACAGTTGCTCAGAGAATGCCAATTCGTAACTCCATAGGCTCTCGGGGCGCAAGTCGGGGTTCTGCGGCGGGAAAAGATACATCTCCTTGAGTGTCGGATTGCGATAGCCCTTGTTGGCAGACAGTTTGAGTTCGATAGCATACGGCAGATGAACAGCCACACCCGCCTGCGGCACCCATGCCAAGCCCGTCAAAGTATGATAATCCACACGCACACCGGCATTGAGCGTTACCCACGAGGTGATATGCTGACGAAAATCGATATAGCCTGCCACCTCATGCACGGTGCGGTTGATGAGCGTATCGGCTTGCCCCATGCGGTTGCCTTCCACAAACACATTGCGTGCTCGCCCGCCAAAAGCGAAATAATCCACCCCCACCGTAAGGCGATTGCCCGTGAACATCTGCACGCTCTGATAGGCAGACACACCCGCCATATAGTCGTGAGAATCAAAACGATAGAGTTTGGGCGAAGCACCTTCGGCATAACCGTCGTTGATGTAGTGGTGCCCAAAATTGTAGAACCCACTGATAGAACCCGAGGTGCGCTTGTAGGTGTTGCTCACCGAGAGCGAGGTCATACCGCGTGTGATGTTCTGGTCGGCATCCTCCAATGGTTGCGCCACCGAACCGGGCTGAGAAGCATTGAAGTGGGTAACATCCACATCGGCGTGGATATTCCACTGCTTTGAGATGTCGTACCCGAGTTTGGCATAACCGCCATATTGCTCAAACTGCATATTCTCGCGATGCCCGTCGGTGCGGTTATAAGACGCACTAACCACCGAAGTGATACCTTTCATATAAAGGCGATTATTCACCTCGGTTTCCACGGTGTTGTAAGCACCATAACCCGCATGCACTCGCGTCTGCACACCCTCTTGCGGACGACGCGTAACGATATTCACTACCCCACCCATCGCATTCGAGCCGTACAACACCGATGCAGGACCGCGCAAGACCTCCACGCGCTCTGCCATCAACGATTGGTAGGAGTCGGCTATCGGATGCCCCATCAGACCCATGTATTGCGGATGACCATCAATCAGCACCATCATCTGCCCTGTGCTACCACTCAGTCCGCGCAACGAGATAGCCCCCGAAGCACCACCCGAGACACCATATCCCATCACGCCTCGCGCAGTGGCAAACAATCCCGGCACCTGCTCAGTAAGGATAGGCAACAGCGAGGGTTGCATGGTTTGCTCGATGTCCGTACGGGAGATGACGCTGACCGTCTGCGAGAGATGACGCACATCGGTCTCACTACGCACACCCGTAACCACCACTTCAGGAATGGAATCCGTGCGGGTGGGCACTTCCGCAGAAGAAACTACAGCAGAACACAAAAGCGAAATACTCACCAATAGAATCAATCGTTTCATTTTACACCTTATTAATTTAGTGATTGTGTCGCTCAATTGCGCACCGGTTGCGCATAAACCAAGCCAAAACGGATGCAAAAATAATAGAAAAATAAGAACCGCACAAGCCTCAAGGTACAAAAAAGTAATTGGGGTATAAGTTTCCGTGGTTTGGGTAGTATAAAAAACAATAGCGATTACTTTTTTTGATAAGCAATCGCTATTGTAACCTATTGACCGATAAGATATTATGGTATCATTATCTTGCGTGCTTGGTTTCCATTGAGCAGGATATAGATACCTGCGGGGAGGTTGCCTTTCTGCTGCGTGAACTCTTGCCCCATAATCGAGAAGACGCGTGTGCCTTCATCTTGCAGAGAGAAGTCCGCCATCGGCTGATGGATAGCGGTATCATCCGCCTTGCAAACAGAGGTAAGTGCCGCATTCTCTATCTCCCAATAGTTGGCATTGCTGCCATCGGGGGCCGTGTAGCGGAAAGCAAAGCGGAAGTTCGATTGGAGGAACTCGGCAGGAATAGAGAGCGAGCAATCGATATAACTCTTGACTGCATAATCAGGGATAGCGATTTGCGTCCACCGGGTTTCATCGGGCTTATCACCATCGCTGTAAGAGGTTGTGTACCAAAGAGTTTGATAATCGGCATACTTACCGTTGGAGTTATCATAGAAGATGTTGTGGCTGAACGAGAGTGTGGCTCTCTCGGCACCGGCGAGGTTGAAGGCGGGAGAAATCAGCCAATTATCCATCTCACCGTTTTTGCCATAGCCATTGATTTTAGCGCCATACCTGCTATCGGACAGCCAATCGGCACTACCCTTCATATTAGCAGCGGTAAAATCACCAAAACCTGCTTTGAAATCTTGGGTGAAAGTGATGTTGCAGTCGCCCGGTTCCGGGTCGGGGTCAGGAGTTACAGAGCCGTTTCCGAGGTTGAGGGCTACGAGATATGGGTCGTGGTCGGAGTACTTAGATGCACTGCTCCAACTCTGACTTGTATTGACATGATAAACGCCGGCACCTGTAATCTGAGTAGCCATAGAAGCGTTGGCAAAGACATGGTCGATAAGTTGTTGCTTCCCACTATATATATAGGAGTAGGCAGACGAGGAGAAGCGGAGCAACTGCTCGGTATAATCGGCATTGAGCAGGTACTGCAACGGGTCTTCCGAGATGGTGCAGTTGAGGTCGCCGACGATAAGGATGTCGGGGTCGATAGTGATTCTGCTCAGTCCGCTGACCAAGTCGGAGGCGTTGTTCATACGCATCTGCTCACCGTTGTCGTCGCCCGACTTGGCTTTGAAATGGTTAACCGACAGGACAAAACGCTCGCCAGACAGGAGTTCCTCCCACGCTTGATAACGCATTGTGTTGCGATAGTAGGAGCGAGAAGTGGTGGCAGTGTTGGTTCCGTATGGTTTGACCTTATCGAGGCGATACACAAAACCGGACTTAATTTGCTCAGAATCATTATTCTTTGTGCAGTTGTCTTTGACATACGCATAGATGACCTTGCCCGCAGCGTTGTTCATGGCTATGGTGAGATACGACAGCACCGAGTCGCCATTGTTCTCCAACTCGTTGAAAGCATAGATATCTGCATCCATATAGCGCAACGAATTGACCATCCGTTTGGTGCGGTCCTCCAAGCCGAAGACAGTGCTGTAGGAAGAGCGACCATTGTCTAAATCGACAACGAAATAGTTGTATGCATTCTGCCCGCAGACGACGATACGCCCATTGCCCACATCGGGCAAAGCGGCTTGCAGGTCTTGCGTTTCTGCCCAAGCAGCAGAGATAGGAAGCACCAAACAAAGGCACAGTGCTAAGCGTTGAAAGAAAGATTTTGTCATACTAATTTATGTTGGCTATGCTTGCAGCAAAAGAATGCAAACAACTGATTATTTGTAGATTATAAAACTTCTTTGAGTATCTCGCTGACCGTGGGGTGCGGGAATACCACCTGTTGCATCTCGCTGACCGTATAGCCCATACGCACGGCAAATGAGGCTGCGGAAATGAACTCTGACGAAGGATTGCCTATCAGATGTACACCCAAAATAGTTTGGTTGCGCTTATCGACAATCATCTTGCAAAGCCCGGTCTCGCCCTCGTTCTCAGCCACGAAACGCCCGGAATAGGTCATCGGCAGTTTATGCACCTCAAACATATCTTGTACATATTCAGCCGATTTGCCCTCCATATCTTGGTAGAATTGACTTACATCATGCTCCGTCATTCCCACAGAGGCAATCTCCGGATTGGTGTAGACAACCGACGGAATGGCGTTGTAGGCAATACGCTGGAGCGGAATCTGCTTGAGCATACGCCCTACAGCCACTTCGGCTTGGCGACTTGCGACATGGGCGAGCATAATCTTGCCCGTAACATCGCCTGCCGCATAGACATTCGAGAGGTTGGTCTTCATAAAATCGTCCACTACGATACCGCCACGATGCAACTCAAGGTCGTTGAGTGTTTCCAAACCTTGCAGATTAGCCCGACGACCGACCGAAACCAATACACGCTCTGCCTCGTACTCACCATTGGTAGTAAGCACACGATTGCCTTGCAGTTCAAGCACCTTGGTATCGGTAAGTATCTGAATACCTGACTTTTTGTACTTCTCAAGGAGGATAGCAACCACTTCTTGGTCGAGGTTGGGAAGGATAGTGGGCATAGCCTCGATGATAGTAACCGGTACTCCAAGTTCGTGATAGAGAGTAGCAAACTCCATACCGATAACGCCACCGCCCACGATAACAATAGACTTGGGCAGAGCAGTAGCCGCCAAAGCATCGGTAGAATCCCACACAACGGGGTTGTCTTTCAAGCCCGGAATGGGAGGAACAAAATTAGTTGAACCTGTACAAATCAGCAAGTTGTCTGCCTCGTAGGTCTCTTCGCCACACGAGATAACCACTTTATCATCGGTGCGAGAAAGAACGACCGCAGCCCCATTGACGACCCGACAATGCTCATTGTTGAGGCGTTGTTTGATACCCGCAACCAACTTGCGCGCCACCTTGGTCTTGCGCTGAGCCATCTTGGTATAATCGAAGGACACATTCTCTGCTTGCACGCCATACTTAGCGGCATTCTGCGCATTGTAGTACTGCTTGGCACCATAGAGCAGTGTCTTGGTAGGGATACAGCCTACATTGAGGCATGTACCGCCAAGTGCATTCTGCTCAAAGAGAATCACATCTTTGCCTGCCTTTGAGGCTTTCTCGGCTGCGGTGTAACCGGCAGGGCCACCACCGATGATTGCTAAAAAGTAGTTCATAGTATTTTTTGTTTTCCATTAAATACTTTGGTTTCTCCCATATTCTCCATTAATTTCCATTAAAAAGCCATTAAAACATAGTGGCACATTCCTCCGTTAATTGCGATTAATTGACCATTAATTAGGTATTCTAAATGGTCTAGGATTTCTAGGGGAAATTATACATTATGCATTATGCATTATTCATTATGCACTCTATTATGCATTCCATTCGTTAGTCGTGGAGTTTGTTACGGGTGTAGTAGGCGCGGACATAGGTGAAGTAGAATATCACACCGGCGGCATACAACCCTACTCCCGTCCAGAAGGCAGCACTATATCCGCAATGCTCCGCCACAACTCCACCAATCAACATACCTACTCCCATACCTAAATCCCAAGATGTAAGCAAGGTCGAGTTGGCGGTACCACGCTGGCTATGCGGTGCCATATTGATGAAAATCATCTGGAAAGCCGGCCATAAATGACCATTTCCCAAGCCGATAACAAGCGGTGCAAGATAGTAGCCCACTACATTCGGCACAGCAGCAAAAATAATAAAACCGCTGATAGACACCAAGATACCCAACGAGGCGTTGCGCAAAATCAGTCCTTTTCGCAAGGAGCGACTGCCCGTGAGGCGCGAGACAATCAGACCAATGGCGAAAAGCGTAAAGAACATACCCGTTCCGCTAGTGATACCCATCACTTCACGCCCATAGATAGCCACATAGGTGGTAACGACACTGTATGCAAAAGCAAGCGCAAAAACAACCAAGAAGGGTGCCCAACCTTTGAGCATCAAGAAACGATCCAACGAGATAGGCTGTTTATCAATCTCGAGGATACGATCACGCACATGTATCGTGCTGACAACCACTATTCCCAACAACGAGCAACCGAGGGCAAGCCAAAACAACATCTCGTAACTATGGAAACGCACGAAAAGGAACATCGCAATACCCGGACTGATAGCCGTAGCGATATTGTTGCTAAGTCCGTAATAACCAATGCCTTCCGCCCGACGCGACGGGGGCAGGACATCGATGGCAACCGTAGAGAGGGAGACGCCCGTTGCGCCAAACGGGGCACCATGCAACATACGAAACATGGCAAAAGCGGTAAGACTACCCGCTACCAAATAACCGCCAAAGAAAGCAGCAGTAAGGAAATAGAAAATGAGCAACATCATCTTGCGCGGAAAACTATCCACGAAGAAACCGCTGAAAGGACGAATAAGGAGTGCCGCCACGGCATAACCGGACAAGACTAAGCCAATCACCTGTTTATCAGCACCATAAGTATCGGTGAGATACAACGGCAACAATGGTGTAAGGAGCATAAAGGCAAAGTACATCAAGAAATTGCCCGTCCATACTTTGATGTAATTGCTATTCCATAGTTTCTCTTTTGGTTCGGTAGTTTCCATAAGATTATGTCTTTTCCTATATTATTTTTAGAACATTCGCACCGCCTTAGGTCTCGACAAGAACTTGACAGAATCTCGGCAAGGTCTAGGTAGGGTCTCGGCAAAGGCGATACCTAGTCTATCAGATTTTATCGACTATTCAATGCTGTCTCTCATTGTGGAGAGTGCTATTCTGACAGCCAATTTGACGAGTTCGACGCAAGGGCGTTTTTTGTAGTAGTCATCGGTTCGCTCGGCAGGCATCGGCGACTGCGGTTTGGGCGCAATACCGAGCAACTCGGCACATACGATGCTGCCATTCTCGGCTTTGAATCGCGCGGCAAGGTCTTGCACCAAGGCATAATTGTTCATCTTTCCTGTTTTGTCGCCTGCAATGGCACTCCCATTGTGCAAGCCCGCCAACATAAACATCCCGCACGCTGCTCCGCAGGTCATCCGCATACGCCCCATTCCGCCTCCGAACGAAGCCGACAGGCGAAGCGCAAGCGACTCATTATCAACGCCATACACATCAGCACAAGAGGCAAAGACCGCCTGCGCACAATTAAAGCCTTGCTCAAACAACTCTTGAGCGCGTGCTGCGCGTTGCTCAATTTCTTGGTCAGACAAATGCATTATTTGATTGATTGTTAGGTCTTCCCAAATCGAGAAGACAATGTTTTAAGTGTGCAAAGATACAGCAAAATTCCGAAACTTGCAAACAAAATTTGCCCAAACGAAAAATAAGCAGTACTTTTGTGGAAGAAAACAATCAAAAAACGAAGATGAATCGCTATACCTTTGCTCATATTGCGCGTCGCTTGCTGCACCTACACTACAATGTTCGATTGACCGGGATGGAGAGTATGTTCGATGGCAAAACGCATTTGGTATTGCCCAATCACACCGCCTACATAGACCCTATTCTGCTCTTTGCGGAATGTGGCGATTTGCCTCTATGCCCGATGTCGGACGAGCGATTTTTCCGCAATCCGTTGTTTCGACACATATTGCAAATGGCAGACGCAGTGGCGGTGCCCGACTTGGAAAAAACAACCCACCGCGCGGAGGAAGCATCGATAGCGAGCAGTTTGAGCCGAGTGACCATCGACTCGTTGGCGGCGGGAAAAGAGATGGTTTTCTACCCTTCCGGGCATGTAAAGACCGTGGATAGAGAGGTTATCGGCAACAGGCGTATGGCATACGAGGTTTGCAAGGAACTACCTGAGAATGTGGAGATTATCATGGTGCGTATGCGCGGATTGGAGCAAAGCCTTTGGAGCAAACTGCACCCAAAACGCCTCTGTCTGCGGCGTAAGGTGCATATCCATTTTGAACCGATGACGAAACAACTATGCGAATGGGCAGCCACGCTTGGCAGACGAGATTTTAACCAAAAATTGGAGGAGTGGTACAACCAAGAAATGTTGTAATTTTCCGCTTTTGAGCCGCTAAACAAGAAGGGGCTATTGTGCGGATAAGAAAAAATTAGTATCTTTGTATCGTTTTTCTTGACATCTATGGCAAAACGAGTATTGATGGCAATGTCGGGCGGAATCGACTCCACCGTATCGGCTATGCTCCTATTGGAGCGGGGCTATGAATTGGTGGGCGTAACTTTCCGCACCTTCGATTCTATTAAGGAGTCGTGCCTTGTGCGTGAAAAAGGTTGCTGCTCGGTAGAGAGCATAATGGAAGCCAAGCATACGGCACAAACGCTTGGTTTTGAGCACCATATATTGGATTTTCGCGAGACTTTTAAGGAGCATGTCATCCGCAATTTTGTAGACGAATACACCCATGGGCGCACACCTAATCCGTGTGTGCTTTGCAACTCGCACATCAAATGGGGCGAGATGCTCAAAGCAGCCGATGAGTACGGCTGCGACCTGATTGCCACGGGACACTATGCCCGAATAGCAGAGCATAGAGGGCATTGGTACTTGCGCACGGCAGTAGATACCCACAAGGACCAGACCTATTTTCTATGGATGCTCACCGAGGAGAACCTCAAACGCACCATCTTCCCATTGGGCGAACTGACCAAGCCGGAAGTGAGGCAGATTGCCTTTGACCACGGTTTTGAGAAACTGAGCAAAAAGGCTGAAAGTCAGGAGATTTGCTTTGTGCCGAACAACGACTACCGCACCTTCTTGGCAGAACAAGGTGTACATATAGAGAAAGGCAAATACCTGTCGGCAGACGGGCAAGTAGTAGGCGAACACGAAGGTTTTTGTAACTACACTATAGGTCAGCGTAAAGGGCTTGGTATAGCCCTTGGCACGCCACAGTTTGTACAGAAAATCAACGCTGAGACCAACGAAGTAACCCTCGGCACACACGACGCACTCTATTCGACGCATGTAGAAGCCACCAATACACGCATTCGCGATATCGATTGGCTGCGCGAATCCCCCGATGTAGAAGCGCGTATTCGCTACAAATCGCCCACTACACCTGCTCGTATATGGATAGGCGACAAGGGGCGTATTGCACTCGATTTTGAGCAATCAGTCTGGGGTGTTACACCCGGACAATCGTTGGTCATCTACAAAGACGGACTGGTGGTCGCGGGAGGGCTTATCAGCAATTGAGAATTATACTGCAATGAAAAAACTACACTGCTCCACAAACGGAAGAGACACGCTTGGACATTGATATTCGGTGCGATTTAATTATCAATTTGGGTTCTGCTATTGAAGGTAATCAAGAAGAAATAGACTAATTGTTTTCCCACTCAAATCTCTCTACAAAAAATCCCTTTCCGCACTATATTGTGTAAGGGATTTTATTGATATATTTATCTGATATTCTGCCTATTACGCGCGAAAGCGTTTGGATAGGCAGAAACACCAATAGAACAATGCACAGAGCGCAATCGCACCGCCTACATAGCCAATATAGGCAATCGACCAATGGGTACATATCTGCCCGCCAACCAGTGTTCCCGTAGCGATACCAAGGTTGAAAATACCCGACGAGATAGACATCGCCACCGGGGTGGCATCGGCATCGGTATGGTTGATAATCTCATTTTGGAAAGAGACATTGTATGCCGTGGCAGACATTCCCCACGCCGCGCAAAGGAAAATAATCCATACTCTGGCGTGCGCTACGGGCGACAAGAGCAACTGACATACGCAGATACCGCCTATCGCAAAGGCAATAAAGCGAATCGGGTTGCGACTGTAGAACTTAGAAAACAAGATACTTCCGATGATACCTGCCACACCAAAAAGCATCAGCGTGTTGGTTACCCAATTAGCAGACAAATGCGCTACTTGCAACAGGAACGGCTCGATGTAACTATAGCCGACATAGTAGGCAGTGGAGAACAAAAGCGTAAGAATATAGATACCTATCAGAATGGGTTTCTTGAGCAGTGATGGTAATTGGCGTACCGAGAAACCGCCATGCGAAGGCACTTGCGGCAGCGTAAAAAAGAGATAAACGAGTGTTGCGAATGAGAAAACAGCGATACTCATAAATGTCATTCGCCAGCCTACTTGCAGACCAATCATACGCCCGATAGGCAGACCGAGAATCATCGCCACCGATGTGCCCGTAACAATCATACTGAGTGCCAAAGGGCGTTTAGAATCGGGTACAAGACTTACCGCCAAAGGCGAGACAATCGACCAAAAGATAGCATGCGTACACGCCACACCAATACGCGAAAACATCAGCATATAGTAGGTTTGCGAAAGCGAGGACAGCACTTGGAAAAGTACAAATGCCGCCACTACCCAAAGCAAGAGTTTGCGCAGATTGATCTTAGAAACCGCTAACATCAATGGCAAAGAAAGCAACATCACCATCCAGGCATATACCGAGATAAGCATGCCCGCATGTGCCTCGGTGGTATGAAAATCGGCAGCAATGTCGGTGAGCAGAGCAATCGGAATGAACTCCGAAGTGTTGAATACGAAAGTGGCACAAGTAAGCCCGATGAGGGGCAGCCAGTTGCGCCATGTCATCTGATTATTCTCCATAGAATAACACTTTTTACTAATACCTTTATTGACTAATACCTTCAAAAAACGGGCGCAAAATTACTGCTTTTCGGCGAAATATGCAAAGAGAAAACGCATTTTTTATTTGCACACCTCATAAAAAAGCAGTAATTTTACACACTTTTTTGGTCGAGACTCCGTGTACCCAACAAGCATAAAAAACAAAACTAAACAATAAACCAAATGAAAAAGTTAGTAAGAATGGCACTAATGTGCTGTGCAGCAGTAGTTTGCGCATTGACAATGACAGGCTGCGGAGTAAGTGTAGAAGGTGATTTCCTGTACGATGTAAGCGTATCGGAAGGCACCTCTGCGGGTTCGTATATGTCGTACAAGGCTTATGCAGAAAGCACCATTCTGGATGCAGTGAAGACAACGGGTGCTATCCAAACGGATGGCAACAACACCTATTTCATACTCTCCGGCAATCAAAAGAAATGCGATAAGAAGATGGCAGCCGCTGTAGCCAAGGCAATGGACGACATCGAGAACAGCGAGGACTACGACACCACTATTTTCGTTGTAGATGAGGTAACCGTAGAAGTTTCGCGCAACGGTGAAGAGGGAAAAGTTACGGTTTTCTCGCGTAAGTTCAAGACTCAAAAGAACCACTAATCGTTGGTTCTGCTGTGCGGCATTTTTGGTAATCAGCGCAGGTGTTGCCCGACAGTCTATTTAGCATTCTGATAGAGATATGCGCTTAGAGATAGCAAAATGCTATTTTGCAAATCGCTCTTAGGTCTCGATTAGGTCTCGACTAAGTTTCGACAAAAACGGCTCACAGACCGTTTGACAAAAAGACAGTAGAAAGCATCAGACAAGAGAAAAATGTCAGCGCGGTTCTTGCACCTTTTGGCTCACCTACCCTACCTTACTGAACAAACCGAAACAAAAACGGCTACCCGATTTTGGGCAGCCGTTTTTCTTATGCACAAAGCGCAGGATTATGCCATACGAGCGGCGGCGTCTTTGTAGTATTTCTGATCGACAAAGACATCGGTGGTGTACGGGTTGATGTGGCGTTTCTTGGCTTGGTAGATGATGTAAGCCAATGCTATGACATTGACAATCAGAGCCAAAGCACTGACAACGGTCATCGCCGTTGGGTCAGCATTGAAATTGGTGCCGGCCTCGATACCATTGAGTGTACCATCGGCATAGAGCGAAGGCAGAACGACCCAACTATGTGCTTTCTCGCCCGTGGTAGCAAATACCTCTTGGAACAGAGGGAAGCACTGAGCAAACATACACCAGATAGCCAGCGTGTTAGCACGGTTCTGAATCCATCCGCCACGGTTCCAGCAAATAGCGGCAATAGTGGGCGCAAGCAACAGAGCCACACCGCAATACCAAGAGTGAGTAGGCAAGCAGTTGTAGGTGTAAGCAAAGTTCCAAACATCGTAAACGAGGATATAGACCCAAGTCATATCAGGCCAGAGCATATCGGTTTTGTCCTTCGATGAATAGACCGACCACCAAGCCGTCATACAGAAGATGTTGAGCAATCCGGCAATACCGTTCATCACATTGTGCCATCCGCCGTAGAGCCAAACGCCCTCGTTAGACAGACGCCATACGCCCCAACCGGTGATAGCCGACTCGAAATCGGAGCAAACGGCAATGAGGATGTTGATAGCCACAATCACGAACGGGAAGCAGCGGAACCAGTGTTGCTTACCGATACCAATCTCATACTTGATGAGCATAAAACCGATACATCCGGCAAGAGCGGCATAGAGTTTGGCATAGTGGAACCACCCGCCCATGTAGAGGTGTGTCGGGTTGTTGAGTGCCCATTCTGCCCCGCATTGTGCGCCAATAGCGATGGCAAGAAAATAGATAGTAAGGGCGGCAGGAATAACACCAAAGGTGATAATTCCGCCCCATTTGGTACGGCGTGCAAACTCGTTGAAAAGAATCAGTCCGACCAAAACAGCCAGCAGCATGAGCCACTGAGAGAGCGCATCGGCTCCATAGACATGAAATAACATAAATTTGTAAGTTGTTTGTTTCTCCGCACCGAGGCAACGGAGCAGGTTTGAAAAAAAGTATTAGATAGAAAATTCGCTTTGTTCGCTTAGGTGGCAGACCATGCACAACGCATTGCCAAGCATACCAAAAAGCAAACATTTTGAGCGATTGCGACAATACCAAAAGGCGGTTACCAAAACGGTCTTCCGCAAAGGGAAGACCGTTTTAAGCAATTTATCTCATTAGGAGCAGCGATTAAATCATCAGTGCTGCAACGAGCGACAAGATGGCGTAGAACTCCGGTAGAGCGGCATAAATCATGGTGTTGGTTTGTACATCATGACCGGCAGCGATACCTGCGATACCGTTAGCGCAGACTTGACCTTGACGGATACCCGAGATAAGGCATACCAAACCTACTGCCAAACCTACTGCGAAAAGCATCGGACCTTGAGCGGCAAAGTCTTTGCCCATCCACATCAAGAAAGCCACGAAACCATACAAACCCTGCGTGGCGGGGAGAGCGGAAAGAATCATGTAACTGCTCGATTTGTCTTTGTTCTTTTTGAGCGCACCCTCAGCAGCCTTACCTGCGATAGTGGTACCATAGGAAGAACCTACACCGGCGAGACCCAACATCAGTCCCCAACCGAGATAACCTAAAATTTCATTCATAATGTATAATTTGTTATTTGTTATTTTATTGCTTTATTGTTTTGCAAAAGGTTTGTAGAGCGTACCTTTGCCTTCGTAGCCGGAGTTTTTGAAGTACTCCACAAAACTCAGACGCAAGGGGTGTACAAACGCTCCAAGAGCCGACATCGCCAAGTTGAGCGCATGGCCAATAAGCAAGATGATGACGAAAGGAAGCCATTGCCATGTGGGGTTATCGCCCAGCACCATTCCTGCCAAGTTGTTGAACGCACCGCCCAACATACCGCCAGCCAAACCGAGGGCATACAGACGGATATACGACAGCACATCGCCCAAGATACCCGTAGCCATATTGTAGGTGTCCCACAAGCCGGCACCGATGTTAATCAGCGGGTTACGCCCGGGTTTATTGAATATGTAGATACCCAAAGCCGAGATGGCAGCCACTACGATAAGTGTCCACTTGGTAACCTCCTCGGGGAAGAGGTGGGTCATACCGAGCAGCAAGACAATCAGTCCGCCTACGATAAGCAACAGCCAACCCCATGTAGAGATATTCTCCTTGAAACCAAAGCGTTTAGTATAGCAGATAGCCTTAACCACCATAGCCAAACAGATATGGAAGACACCGATACACAATGCCATAACCATCTGAATATCATACGATGAACCTGCTACCTCCACATTACCTTTGATCATCACCGATTTGAGCGCTTCCGGCACCCACGATGCGGCATAGAGGTCAATGCCGAAGAAGGTTCCCAAGAAGAATCCAATGACCGCCGTACCTACACCCAATGTGGTGATGATAGGACCAAGCCCCTCGAACATCTGAATCTTGAGTTTGCCTTTGCTGATAAGAATACCTATTAATATAAGGAGTAGCCCATAGCCGCAATCGCCCATACAGATAGCAAAGAAAAGCAAGAAGAAGGGACCGAGGATAGGCGTCGGGTCGAACTCGCCATACGACGGCCAACCATACATACCCGTAAGGCACTCGAACATCTTGGTAAAGCGGTTGTTGTGCAGTTTGATAGGCGTGTTGTCCTCGACGGTAGGGTCTTCCTCCTGATAATAAACACTCTGGCTATCAAGCAGTTGGTTGAGTTCCTGCTCTTTGTCTATCGGGCAGAAACCTTCCAACAGTTTAAGGCTGCCATCGGCTATCGTATCTGTATTGAGCGTTACTCGCTTCCAATCGATCTGTTGCAGCGTAGTCTGCAGTTCGGCTTTTAGAGCGGGGATATTCTCCTTTGCCCACAGTTCGATACGCGCATTCTGCGCTACCAGCAGTCCATTGAGCCCCTTTACATCCTTCTGCAAGTCGGCAGCCGACTTCTCATTGAGCGTCTGCTCTTGGCAATACTCGGGCAACTCCTCGCGTACCTCACCCGAATGCACCACTTGTACAAAATAGGTGGTAGCACCGATAGTGGTTAGCACAATGCCCAAGTTGTCGGTGAATTTCGATTTGGAGCAGGTGTAGTAGTGCAACTCATAGCCGGCTTGCTTGAGTTGCGCAATACGCTCAGCAGAGAAATCGCCCCATACAGCCATACGCTCCGCCTCTTTCTTGGTAGTAGCGATACGCTGCTCTATAGCGGCTTTCTCCTGCAAGAGTTGGTCGGGTGCACCATTGGCGATGGTCTTACGCAACTGCTCGGCATGCGCAATAGCCTGCTGCAAGTCGGTATCTTCTGCTGCGCCTGCGGCTTTCTCTGTGATATGCACAACACCTATCGCACGGAGTTGCTCCAGAAACGCCTCATAATCACGATGGAACACCAAGAAGGTGTATTTCTTCATTTGGGTAATCATAGTGCAGCCTCCTTTGCTTGTTGTTCTGCTTCGCGGGCTTCTGCCTCACGCTTTGCCTTTACGATTTTTTGGCTCGACTTAGACAGGTTCTCCTCATCTTCCATAAATCGCTTAATCTTGCGAATGGCATCTTGGTAGCCCGGAATCTGTACTTTCTCAAAAAGGTTGACCTTCTGAGTGGTTTTCTTGCGTGCATACTCCAGCAAGTCCACTTTGCGGCGAACAAACTCCTGGCGGATACCTACATCGGCTATCGCCTTGAGTTGCTCAAACCCGTCGGCGAACCACTTGGGGCTGGAGAACAGGCTAAAATCCTTGGTCGAATAGACCACCTCTTCCAATACAGGGATACGCACGCCGGCTATCTTCTTGACAGACATACGCACATCATCCACATGTATCAGACTAGTGTCAAACTCGCCCCATAAAGCCAACATCTGATCATAATCTTTGATACGGCGGTTCACCTCTTCGTCTAACTCGGCTATCTCCTTCTTGGCTTTTTTTACCTCCAAGCGGAGTGCCGACTCTTTGCTCTGAAGCGTCGGAAGAGTGCGCTGCCGCATCTTGAGATTCTTCTCAAGTGCTTGCAAGGATGTTTTGTTATATTGAAACTGAATTGCCATAATTTTACTTATGCTTTCGGCCAGTATTTATCTACAATGGCTTGCTTGATATTCACCTCTTCGGGTTTGAAATACTTAGCAAAGAGCGTCCACGCCACATCAAGCATCTGCGTGGTATTGATATTCACATCAATAGCCAAGATCTCACGCGAGTAGTCCTTAGCAAAAGCCAAGCAACGCTCATCGTAATTGGTCAGATCGAAACCATTCTCTTTCTTGGTCTTTGCATTGGCCGCATCGGCGTAAAGACGAACGGCAGCGTTCATCACCTGCGGATGATCTTCGCGTGTTTTCTTGCCTGCTACCAACTGTTTCAGACGCGACAATGAACGGAACGGATCGACAATTACTTTTCCTATATCCGAATCACGACGCAGATACAACTGACCCTCGGTGATATAACCGGTGTTATCCGGAATAGCGTGCGTGATGTCGCCGCCCGACAAGGTAGTTACCGCAATAATCGTAATCGAACCACCGCCGGCTTCCTCGGGGAACTGCACGGCTTTCTCGTAGATTTTTGCCAAGTCGGAATAGAGCGAACCAGGCATAGAGTCCTTACTCGGAATCTGATCCATACGGTTGCTTACGATGGCGAGTGCGTCAGCATAGAGCGTCATATCGGTCAAAAGCACGAGTACTTTCTCGTGTTTCTGCACAGCGAAATACTCGGCTGCCGTCAGTGCCATATCAGGGATAAGCAGACGCTCTACAGGCGGGTTCTCGGTAGTATTGACAAACGATACGATACGATCGAGTACTCCGGCGTTGGAGAACACATTCTTGAAGTAGAGGTAGTCATCGTTGGTCAGACCCATACCGCCTAAGATGATCTTGTCGGCTTCGGCACGCAATGCCACATTGGCCATCACTTGGTTGTAAGGTTGGTCGGGGTCGGCAAAGAAAGGAATCTTCTGACCGGAAACCAAAGTGTTGTTTAGGTCGATACCTGCGATACCCGTTGCAATCAACTCCGACGGTTGCTTACGACGCACGGGGTTCACACTCGGACCACCAATCTCCACTTCCTCGCCCTCAACATCGGGTCCGCCATCGATAGGCTCGCCATAAGCGTTGAAGAAACGTCCTGCCAACTGGTCGCTAACGCGCAGCGAAGGAGCCTTACCCAAGAACACCACTTCGGCGTTGGTAGGGATACCCTCAGTACCTTGGAACACCTGGAGTGTTACATCGTCGCCCATAATCTTAACGACTTGGGCAAGTTTGCCGTTTACGGTAGCGAGTTCATCGTTACCCACACCCTCGGCTTTCAGCGAACAAGTTGCTTTCGTGATCGCCGTAATCTCGGTGTAAATCTTTTGAAATGCTTTTGCCATAGTCGTTATCCTTTTATTTGTTTCTCAGCCAATAATTCGTTTAATTTTTTCTGATATTCTTCAAATTCTGCGGAGTGGAACTCGCTGTAGTTCATCTGTTTGCAGAGGTTGATAACCTTCTTGAAGTATTCGCTTACATCTAAGAAGTTTTGGAAATCATAGTCGTGTCGGCAGATATCCATTACCAGGTCGAGCATATACTCTTGTCGCTCAAGCGGGCAAACGGCATCGATCTTATCGAAAGCGTCTTGTTGCAAAATCACAAAGTCGATAACTTCCGATTTCCAGAACTCCTCGTGGTAATCTACAGGCACACCGTCATCACCCAAGATGTTGATTTGCTCCTGTATCTCCTTACCGCGTTGCAAGTAGGTCTTCATATCGTTCACTTTGCCGAGCCATTCGCCATCGATACGCTGCGAGATATACTCCTCAAACTCGGGGTACTCGATATACTTTGAGTAGGAGTCAATCGGGTTTACAGCCGGATAGCGTTTGCGGTCAGCACGCGCCTGCTCCAATGCATAGAAACAGCGTGCCACTTTCTTCGTACCCTCGGTAACAGGCTCCTTAAGGTTACCACCCGCAGGAGATACCGTACCCAAGAAGGTAACCGAACCGGTCTTGCCGTTGTTTAGATATACATAGCCGGCACGAGCGTAGAAAGCACCGATGATAGCCGACAAGTCCATCGGGAAAGCGTCCTGACCAGGCAACTCCTCCAGACGGTTCGACATCTCACGCAATGCCTGTGCCCAACGGCTCGTCGAGTCGGCCATAAGAAGCACGCGCAAGCCCATCGAACGGTAGTACTCGGCTATCGTCATCGATGTATAAACCGAAGCCTCACGCGATGCCACAGGCATGTTCGATGTGTTGGCGATGATGATGGTGCGCTCCATCAACTTACGTCCTGTATGCGGGTCTTCCAACTCGGGGAACTCCGTAAAGGTCTCCACAACCTCGTTGGCACGCTCACCGCAGGCTGCGATAATCACGATGTCCGCTTCGGCTTGCTTAGAGATAGCGTGCTGCAGCACCGTCTTTCCCGTACCGAAAGGACCGGGGATAAAGCCCGTACCGCCCTCGCAAATCGGGTTGGCAGTGTCTATGGTGCGCACACCCGTTTCCAGTAGTTTGAATGGGCGCGGTTTGCTCTTATAAGCCAATATGGCCTTCTTTACCGGCCATTTCTGTACCATTGTTACCTCGTGGTCGTTGCCCTCCTCATCGGTCAGAACGGCTATCGTATCCAATATCTTGTACTCGCCCGCAGCCACAATACTCTTGACTGTGTACTCGCCCTCGAATACAAAAGGCACCATAATTTTGTGCGGTTGGTGGTTCTCGTCCACCTCACCGAGCCATGCGGCTGCCTCTACCTTGTCGCCTACCTTAGCAATAGGCTCAAACTTCCAGAGTTTCTCTTTATCCAAGGGGAAGTTATACTCGCCTCGTTTCAAAAACACGCCCGTAAGTTTATTCAGGTCGTTCTGCAAACCGTCGTAATTACGGCTCAGCAGACCAGGTCCCAGAGTAACCTCAAGCATGTGTCCCGTAAACTCCACATGGTTGCCTACTTTTAGTCCACGCGTCGATTCAAATACCTGCGTATAGACATTATCGCCTATCACCTTGATCACCTCTGCCATCAACTTGGTGTCGCCCAATGTGATATAGCAGATTTCGTTTTGTGCGACAGGGCCGTCCACTGCCACGGTAACGAGGTTCGAGATGATACCTTTTACTTTTCCTGTTGTCATATCTTTGTTGATTATTTTCTAGTTTGTTTTATGCCTCTGTATCGAGGTTTACACCTTTCTTCATATCTGCCACCAAGGCGCGGAATACTTTCTCGCCCTGCTCTACCGTCAGCAACGACCAGCGGTTGAGCATCTCGGCTTGCAGATAGTATGCCAATACATTCTCTATCGAGAAATCTACATACAGCGTTGCCTCCTCAAGCCATGCGAAGCGCAGAGCGTCCATGCGTTTCTCGCGTTCCATTAGGTTGTCGATATCCACCAGCGACATCACCTCTTGCAGGTTGTCCATTACGCCGCCCAATCCGAAATCTTTCTGAGGCAGGTTTTTGCGCAGTATCTCTGCCACCTCTCCTTGCCCCACAATCATCTTGCGAACATCAAATCCGTGCTTGCGGCATATCGTGGCTACCAACACATTATTCATATCTTGGTTGTAGGCAAACCACGCACGAACAAATTTGTTTCTGCTTTTCAAGCCGTATTCGTACAATAGTTGTGTGCGCAAGTCGGTTTCTGACAGTCCGTTGCGTGCCTCTTCCCACCATGCCGGTTGGCCGATGATAGAGTCGTCGTATCGCTCTATCAGTTCGCTGATTTCGGGAGCGTCGCTTTTCATACGGAGCAGGTCGAGCAGGCGCAAGTCCTTCTCCGTCAAGGTTTCCTCGAGCAACGCCGTCAGCGATTCCATCGTCATCGGAGCCTCACCGCCGGCTTTCAACTCGGGCAAACCCGCTATCAAACATTCGTATCCCATATCTATTCTATTTTCACCTCAGTTTCCCCGAAGCCAGCAACCAATATGCCTTAGCAACGGCTGCGTCTCCGAGTGTGCCGATTTACTTACCAAACAGCAACTCGATCAGTTGCGGACGCAAGAACTCCTTGAAATACGCTACAAACTCTTGGTCGCCAAACGACAATTTATAGCCGCCCTTAGCAGGCTTAACGGCAAAGTCGGTCTTTATGCCCTTTACCTCTTTTATCTCTACACCTTTATCTAACAGACCTTTGGCATTGGCTTCAAAGTACTGCTTCAGAGCCTCAGCGTCTTTTGCCTCTATCTCCACCTCACCATTCTTAGCCATCTGCTCTGCCAGTTTCAAGATAATACCTTGCATAAACTTCGCATCAGCGGTAGCGGCTTTTACGCTCTCTTGCGCCACTTGGTCGGTGAGCAGGTTGGTAACCTCTGTCTTGAGCGCATTCACACTCTGCTCGGCAAACAACTTCAACTCAGCGCGTGTGTTCTTATCCAACTCATGCGCTTTGGTTTCTGCGGCTGCCACTTTCGCTTGAGCCTCTTTCTCGGCATTAGCGATTATCTCTGCGGCTTGCGCATTGGCTTTGTCGATAATCTGTTGTGCCTCGGCATTACCTTTCTCTACACCTTCTGCGTAGATTTTGTCGGTCAATTCTGATAAGTTCATTGTATTTGTATTTTATATTTTACATTTTGTTACTTCGGCAGTACTTTTTCCTACTTTTCATACCACCGTAGTAGATGTATTGTAGTGCGAAAGAACCAATTTACAGTCTTTCTGCAAAAAAATCCGTGCAAAGGTACAAAAAATAATCCGCTTCTACAAACCTTTCCGCCACAAAAATAGTTTTGTCCCTTTTGCCTTCCATTTTTCTATGTTCTACAACTATATTTCCACCCAATCATTATCATCGGCAAACACTTATCAAGTATCAAAGTCTGTGCCAAATTTCGGATTACTCATTGTTTTCTCATACCTACATTTTCCAAAATTCTTATCCAGATAGCCTATCAGAGAAATTTGGAATATACACTAATTATTCTTTTCTATGTTATATGCAGGCCATATAAAAACCATATAGGTGCTATCCATTATGCTCCGTTAATATCGGCTAATTGACCGTTAAACATATAATTACCATGTAATTAACCATAAATTACGCATTATGCATTCATCATTTTGTCAGATATATTGCCATATAACTATCAAAATGCTATTTTGCATAGACGGCCTTAGGTCTCGGTAAGGTCTCGACAAGAACTCGACGAAGTCTCGGCAAAATCAGAGTAACAAAAAGATAGCCAAATAGGCTATTCAATAGAAATATGCTACAATAGTTTTCTAAGCATAAGGCAGGCTATGCCACAACTCATCAAGCCCGACTGCTGTATCGCAGGAAATGCCACATTAGCACAAAGCAGACTATGCACAAACTAATATCGGCATGCTACTCGACAAAACTACAAGAAATCGGCACAGATAGTTGCACTAATCGGTATTTTTCAGTAACTTTGCAGGCGAAAATATACATTGGCTACCCATCTAATTATCTCTGTTGTAATGTATGTAGGTGGCCACCGACTAACCAACAATAGTCATCTGCTATGAAAACAAAACATGTTGCGCTTGTGCTTGGGTCGGGCGGTGCCCGTGGAATGGCTCATATAGGAGCCATAGAGGAACTGATAGCCCGCGGCTATGAGATTACGAGTATCGCCGGCACCTCTATGGGGTCGATGATTGCAGGTATGTATGCCGCAGGGCGTCTGCAAGAAGCGAAAGAATGGTTCCTGCAAGTAGATAAACAGTTGATTCTGCGTATGATGGATGTATCGCTCTCGTTCAACTCGATAGTGAAAGGCGAGCGTATCATCAACGAACTGGAGAAAGTAGTACCCGATTGTTTGATTCAAGACCTGCCCATCCCATGCGCTATCGTATCGGCAGACCTTATTTCCGCTGATGAGGTGGTGTTCCATACAGGCAGTCTGTTCAACGCTATCCGCGCCAGTATCAGCATTCCTCTTTTCTTCCAACCTATACAAAAAGGCAGTAGGCTGCTTGTGGACGGGGGCATACTCAATCCGCTCCCGCTCAACCGCGTCAAACGCCATCAAGGCGATTTGCTGGTGGCGATGAATATATCGGGCAAGGATAGTATGGACATCAAAAAAACAAAGACCAAATCCAATCTCGCCAAAGCCACCGAATGGCTGCAGGAGAACGAGATAAAGTTGCCCCAACAACTGCAATCGCTCAGCGCACGCCTACGCAAAAGGGAAATAGAGAAACAAAACGACCTGTCGGATTCGGTTAACTACATCACGATGGTCGATAGAATGCTCGATATGCAGATACAGCAGAACACCCGCTTGGCACTGCAACTCACGCCGCCCGACATACTCGCCGAGATGCCGCAGTATGCGTTCACCACTTTCGATTTCGACAAAGCAGAGACCATCATGGAACAAGGGCGACTGCTTATGCGTGCCGCTATCGACCATTACGAATCGTGTTAGGCACTGCGTGTTGGACGGTTGGTATTGATTGTCATTTGCAATTAGTTGGTCAAATAGATACAAAGAAAAATCGACCGGCAAACAAGATGTTTGTCGGTCGATTTAGTGAAAAAACACTACCCTATCAGAGGAGCGAATCGGGGTTGAGGTTGTTGCGCTCGATGTCGCGGAAATAGCGATAAGTGCCTACTTTGAGTTCATCGCACGCCGCATCATCGCAGACAATGATACCGTGTTGGTGCATCTGCAATGCAGACACCGTCCACATGTGAGAGATAGGTTCCTCGATAGCATGTTGCAATGCACGGGCCTTGCTATGCCCATTCACCATAATCAACACTTCTTGTGCGTCCATCACCGTACCTACTCCCACAGTAAGTGCCGTCTTCGGCACGAGATTCACATCGTTGTTGAAGAAACGCGAGTTGGCAATAATCGTATCGGTGGTGAGTTCTTTTTTGCGGGTTCGCGAGGTGAGCGAAGAGCCCGGTTCGTTGAATGCGATATGCCCGTCGGGGCCGATACCGCCTAAGAACAAATGAATACCGCCATAGTTCTTTATCTTCGCCTCGTAGCGTGCACACTCGGCTTGCAAGTCGGGCGCATTACCATTGAGGATATTCACATTCTCTTTGCGGATGTCGATATGTGAGAAGAAATTGGTCCACATAAAACTATGGTAACTCTCGGGGTGGTCTTCGGGCAGCCCGACATACTCGTCCATGTTGAATGTAACCACATTGCGGAAAGACACTTTTCCGGCTTTATTGAGTTCTATCAGATGGCGATACATACCGAGCGGCGATGACCCCGTAGGCAAACCGAGCACAAAAGGTGTGCTCTCTTTAGGTGCAAAAGCATTGATACGAGCGGCTACATAATTGGCAGCCCAACGGCTAAGCAGGTCGTAATCCGGTTGAATAATTACACGCATAAGTTTTCAATTAAGAATTTAAAATTAGGAATGATATGCAGGCGTTTTTACTCCGACAAAATCTCTTTTAGTTGTGTCTCATCGGCATTGACAGCCACAATAACTCCCTCTTTGTTAATAAGGAAAGTATTGGGGATATACTGCACGCCATAGACATCGGCGGCACCGACTTGCAATTCGTCACGGAGTTGCAGCCATGGGAGTTGCTCCTCATCGAGAGCCTTCAGCCAATCGGCCTTCTCATCATCCACACTGATACCCACGATAGCCAACTTGCCCTCGGGTTGCTCCAAATAAATCTGCTTCAGCACAGGCAACAGGCGTCGGCAGGGTCCGCACCAACTTGCCCAAAAATCAACCAACAGATAGTCGGTTTTGCCCACCAAATCACTCAGAGCGACAGGCGTTCCGTCGGTTTGGACAGCAGTAACATCGGTATAGAGGCATCCCTCTTTGGTTCCTACTTCGAGCGTTGTGGAAGTAGTTTGTTCTGCGTCCGAAGAAGTTGTTTCCGAATTCGATTGTGTAGTCTTGTTGCAGGCAACCAGCGTTGCCATACCAATCAGCACAGGAATAATTAGTTTTTTCATAATCATCACATTTTTAGTAGATTAACATTGTTCAAGCACCAATGCACTTCGTGCGGGCAGGTAGAGTTTGAGCCAACCTTTATGCTCAGCCGCATAGAGCGGGTCGGATTGCGTAAAATGCTCCACCGAGTCATCGTTCTGCCCAAAGCCGGCGAACTGTTTGGCATCGGTATCCAATACTACCCGATACTTACCCTCCGGCGCAAGGAAACCATAGTCGGCAAACGATTTCTGTCCGTTCCAGTTGAAAACAAAAATTAGTTTATCCCTACGGAAAGCCACCACTTGGTCGCCCTCGTTGTCCCACACCTTATATATATAGGGCAGGTGCGTACCGTTCTCATCACGGGTCATCAGCAGTTTACTGCGCAAGAGATGCACCATAGCCTCATCGAAGCGGTTGAGGTCGGCATAGTAGAGATTGGTATTATCCACCAGGCTCCACTGACGACGCGCGTACTTGCAACTCCAGCCGTTGCCTTGGCGCGGGAAATCAATCCACTCGGGGTGTCCGAACTCGTTGCCCATAAAGTTGAGGTATCCGCCATTGATAGTAGAAGCCGTGATGAGGCGTATCATCTTATGGAGCGCAATGGCACGATCCACCATATAAGTGGAGTGTCCGTGCTCGAAATGCCAATACATATCGGCATCGGCAAGGCGGAAGATAATCGTCTTATCGCCCACGAGTGCCTGATCGTGGCTCTCTGCATACGAGATGGTGCGCTCATCATCGCGTCGATTGGTCATCTCGTAGAGTATATGCCCTGCTTTCCAATCCTCGTCGCGCACCTCTTTGATATACTTAATCCAAAAATCGGGTATTCCCATTGCCAACCGGTAGTCGAAACCCATACCGCCTTCTGCTTGCGGGCGAGCCAAACCGGGCATACCCGACATATCCTCAGCAATCGTGATAGCATGAGTTTTCACCTCGTGGATGAGTTTGTTGGCAAGTGTAAGATAGCAGATAGCATCGCCATCCTCGTTGCCGTTGAAATAACTGCCATAGCCGTTGAAGTCTTCGCCCAAACCATGGCTGAGGTACATCATCGAGGTTACGCCGTCGAAGCGGAAACCGTCGAAGTCGTATTCATCGAGCCAAAACTTGCAGTTGGAGAGCAAGAAATGGAGCACTTCGGGCTTCTGATAGTTGAAACAAAGGCTATCCCACGCGGGGTGTTCACGGCGAGCACCGGTATGGAAATACTGGTATGGCGTACCATCGAAATTGCCCAATCCTTCCAGTTCGTTCTTTACGGCATGCGAGTGGACAATATCCATTACCACGGCCATCCCTCGTCCGTGTGCATCGTCAATCAATGCCTTTAGTTCCTCCGGTGTACCAAAACGGCTCGAAGCCGCAAAGAAATTAGACACATGGTAACCGAATGAGCCATAGTAAGGGTGCTCTTGTATTGCCATTATCTGCAAGCAGTTGTAGCCTAACTCGGCTACACGAGGCAACACTCTTACACGGAACTCCTCGTAGGAGGATACTTTCTCTTCCTCCGACGACATACCTATATGGCATTCGTAGATAAACAATCCGCCTTTGTTTGGCTTAAGCGTATTGCGGTGCTGCCATACATAAGGCGTAGGACTCCACACTTGCGCAGAGAAAATCTTGGTTTCGTCATCCTGCACCACGCGTGTAGCGTAACTCGGAATACGCTCTCCCCAGCCGCCTTGCCATTCTACCAACAGTTTGTACAACTGCCCGTGTTTCATTGCTTTGGCAGGCAGTTGCGCTTCCCATACACCATTGCCGACAGGCTGCAAGCGATAGTTCTCCTGCTTCTGCCATCCGTTCATATCGCCTTTGATGTAGATAGCAGTGGCGTTGGGTGCCCATTCACGCAATACCCACCCTTTCTTGGTGCGATGCAAACCAAAATAGAGGTATCCGTCCGCCCAATCTGCCAACGGAGTACCGCCGGTTATCTCTTCCTCTTTACGAATAGCATAGTCATAGCGTGCATTGATAGCCTCCTCGTAGGGCTGCAAATAAGGATCAGACTGCACCAATTTGAGCATCTCTTTCATATTATCCGTATAGACAAATCAGACCGCAGGCACAACAGGTCGCGGTCTGTATCGGTTAGACATTTGCTTTGGTTTTTACAATCAGTTTGCGGTATTGTTTTCCCGGAGCGATACCCGGTTGATGGGCATCGGTAGGGAAGAATACAGCGAAGTGTCCGGCAGGAACAACAAACTTAGTAGTGGCCTCATCGGCATAGAACTCCACATCCTTACCCTCGTCGTACTCTTGCGTCAGTTGTTGGCAGTCCTCTATCGATTTCCATCCCATCACTTCATCTCCATTCAACGGAATCTGAATATCGATATAATCATGGTGTGCCTCCATGCGGCATTTATCCTCCTCTTTTCCGTTGAAATCGAGGATATTCACATATAGGTCGTTGCCGTCCAAGTGAATCTTGCAAGCAGGAATTTCCTCAAGGTCGTTTTCCTTAAAAAACTTCATAAACTGGGCAAAGCCGGGTACGCTGTCAAAATACCAATCAGCGTTTTCTAATTTGTCAAGAATCATAATATGATTATATTAGTTAGTAGTCATGAGTAAACATCCCCTATACCGGGTAAATTTGCGCAAAGGTACGAAATAATTTGCATACTTGCAAGAAAATATGTACTTTTGCGCTCAAATTTGAATATAATAAAAATATAAGGTATGAAAAAACTCATTTTTTCGCTTGCAGCAATCACACTTATGACTACAGCATGCACCAAACAGCAAACAACGGGTATTCATCCTGAGAACCTCGACACAACGGCCGTTGCGCAGAACGATTTCTACCAATTTGCCTGCGGAGGTTGGATGAAAAACAACCCGCTCACACCGGAGTATAGTCGCTTCGGCAGTTTCGACAAACTCGCGCTCAACAACCTTGAGCAAGTAAACGGACTTATCCAAGAGATAGCCCAAACACAACACCCCCAAGGCTCTATCGAGCAGAAGATAGGCGACATCTACAACTTGGCTATGGATACCGCACGCCGCGACCAAGAGGGCATCACACCTATCCAAAAAACGCTCGATGAAATCAACGCTATCAGCGACCGCAGCCAACTCAGCACCATGCTCGGCAAGGCTATGGAATATGGTATTTGGGCTATGTATGTGGAGGCCGATGCGATGAACTCCAGCACGAATATCCTCAACGAGTGCCAGGCTGGTTTTGCGCTCGGCGAGAAAGAGTACTATTTCGATACCGACGAGGCTACCACTCGTATCCGCAATGAGTACCAAAAGCACATTGCGCGAATGTTCAGCCTCTTTGGCTATGCGGATGCCGACGCCAAAGCAGAGACCGTACTGCGTATGGAGACCCGCTTGGCGAAAGCCGCTTTCAACAATGTAGAACTGCGCAACCCTCAGACCAACTACAACAAGATGTCGGTTGCCGACCTGCAATCGCTCGTGCCGGAGGTAGATTGGAAAGCCTACTTTAGTGCTATGAACATCGACCCTGACAGCCTCAGTGTTGGTCAGGTGCGCCACTTGCAAGAGGCAGGTAAGATGCTGGCAGATGAGTCGCTCGACGACCTGAAGACCCTCTTCACATGGCAGGCTATCGATGGGTGCGGCTCTTACCTCACCACCGAGATTTACAACGAGAACTTCAACTTCTATGGCAAAGTATTGTCCGGTCGTGAGGAACCAAGTCCGCTATGGAAACGCTCGGTAGGTATCGTCAATGGTACGCTGGGTGAGGCTGTCGGACAGATGTATGTCAAGAAGTACTTCCCCGAGGAGAACAAAGAGCGTATGTTGGCGTTGGTAAAGAACCTACAGAAGTCGCTCGGCGAGCGTATCATGGCATTGGAATGGATGTCCGATACCACCAAAGCCAAAGCAATCGAGAAACTCAATGCTTTCACTATCAAGATTGGTTATCCTGACACTTGGCGTGATTACACCGCCCTGGATATAGATGCTACTCTACCCTACTACGAGAACCTGCAACGCGCTGCTAAGTTCGCGCAAGACTACAGCCTCAGTTTCTTGGGCAAACCGGTGGACAAGACCAAATGGTATATGACTCCGCAGACTGTCAATGCTTACTACAACCCGTCGAGCAACGAGATTTGCTTCCCCGCAGGTATTCTCCAATATCCGTTCTTCGATATGTCGGCTGATGATGCCTTCAACTATGGCGCCATCGGTGTTGTCATCGGGCACGAGATGACCCACGGTTTCGACGACCAAGGATGCCAATTCGACAAGGATGGTAACCTCAACAACTGGTGGACGGCAGAGGACAAAGCCAACTTCGACGCACGCACCAAGGTGATGGCTGATTTCTTCAGCAGTATAGAGGTGGCTCCGGGGGTATATGGCAATGGTGAGTTCACTTTAGGTGAGAACATCGCCGACCACGGAGGATTGCAGATTGCTTTCCAAGCCTTCAAAGAGAACGAGGCTGCTAAACCCGCATCAGAGCGTCTGCAAACGCGCGACGGCTTCACACCCGAGCAGCGTTTCTTCTTGGCTTATGCCAATGTATGGGCTGGTAATATCCGTCCGGAAGAGATACTCCAACGCACCAAGTCAGACCCCCACTCGTTGGGTCGTTGGCGTGTGAATGGTGCACTGCCCCACATCGCCGCTTGGTACGAGGCTTGGAATGTTACTCCCGAGTCCCCACTCTATGTCGCACCCGAAAACCGAGTATCGATTTGGTAAAATAACAATGCAAAATGAAGAATACATAATTATATGGTCAATTACATGATAATTATATGTTCCTTATAAGTGTTCTTCATTCTTAATTTTTAATTCTTAATTGTATGGTCAAGCATATAGTATTTTTCCGCCTGTTCGATGAAGCCGAGGGGCATACCAAGTTAGAGAATGCGCAGATCATCAAAGACGGCTTGCTGTCGCTGCGCGAGAAAGTGGATGTGTTGGTCAGCGAGGAAGTGGGAATCAATATCCCCAATGCCAAGAAGACCGACTACGACATCTGTCTCATTTGTGAGTTTCGTTCTTGGGAGGATGTAGATACCTACCAGAACCACCCTGAGCACCTCAAAGTGGCGGGCTATATCGCCAAATGTCGCTCTGCTCGTGCAGCGGTGGACTATGAGTTCTAACAGTGCATAATGATGAAATGCATAATGCATAACTCATAATGCATAAGGAAATCATGAGTAGCAAAAAAGCGGTTGTCTCCAAGGGGCAACCGCTTTTTTATACGCAATACGCAATTAATATCTCAAAATAAGGCATACAATGCGTCTTGCATAATTTATAGCTAATTACATATATCCCTTAAAGTGTCAGCCACTCGTTAAGCCTAATTCCCTAATTATATGGTTAATTACATGATAATTATATGTTTAGTTTTTCCCTTATAGCCCAAGCAACTTGTTCATATACTTGTCCAGCAAAGGTATATCGCCATACCATGCAGACGATGACGGGTGATAGGGGTTAATGAGGGCAACGGGGCGTTGTACTCCGGGTGGTTGTATATGGCATACATACGACTCGGTGCGTGACAGTTCTTGCGGGTCAATGATATAGGCATTCTCTTCTTTGAGGCGGCTATTGATGACAGTACCCCAAATAACCAGTATATCGGGTTGGAGCACCTTCAAAACCTCGTTGAATGCATCAAAATCACGCTGCGACAAATCACTTTTGTAAGTTAGGCGACGGCGACCTTTTTGTGTTGATCCAAGCATAAACTGCACATTGTTGGTAAAAGCCATATAATCCCACACATTGCTGGACACAAAACGATTCATAAACTTCGCAAATTTCTGATAGGCGACGAGTTTTGTTTGGATTTCAATACAGTTAGAAGGTTCATCATGAAGGACAGATTGATGCGGTGCATATTGCGGGCAAATGGTATCATACTTAGAAGAATCCTTCTTTATCACGCTTGTACAATCCTCAAAGAAGCGGCAATCCGTTTCTGCACAATAGAAACTGGCACCCAACACCAGCACTTTCTTGCCATGGATACCCGTATAGAACTTACTGCCTACATACGGCTGAAAAAACACATTCTACATTATGCATTACGCATTGTAAGGCATTCTTCGAACCACCTCCGAATCACCTCCGAACAAGCAAAGACCCAAAAACGGAGAAAATAGCGTTCATTATGCATTCATCATTATGCATTATGATGCATTGAATCACGCATTCTTCATTATCAATACCGTCATTTTGCACTCTCTGCTTTGCGTTTTTCGCACAATGTTTGTCAGACTGCTTTTTTTTTCGTATCTTTGCGGGCAGTTTGGATACATATCGCGCTCAACGACAGCATATAGGGCAAATATACACCGCCGAGCCGGATTGTATGCAATAGCAAATGAAACCTTTAGTTCCCTACATAAATAGCAATCAGACTATGAACGAACAAACAAAAAAGACCAACTTAAAGACAACCGACACACCCCATTGGCACAAGACCTTTCTCAAATGGTTTTGGGGACTCTTTGCTGCCGGCATACTCACTGCAACGCTTATTATTTGGATGATTGCTGAGGGATGGTTAGGCTATCTCCCGCCGTTGGAAGAACTGCAAAACCCCAAGAACCGATTTGCTAGCGAGATACTATCATCCGATATGCAGACGCTCGGCAGATACTACCGCAACGAAAACCGCGTCGGAGTGCAATATACCGACCTATCTCCCTATCTCATCGATGCATTGGTCGCTACCGAGGACGCACGCTTCTACAACCATACAGGCGTCGATTTTAAGTCCTTCTTCCGTGCGGTTCTCAAACTCGGACGAGCCGGAGGAGGTAGTACACTCACACAGCAACTCGCCAAGCAGATATGGTCCCCTAGAGCAAGCAATATCTTCGAGCGGGCTATGCAGAAACCTATCGAATGGGTCATCGCCACTAAGTTGGAGCGCCTCTACTCCAAAGACGAGATTCTGCTCATGTATCTCAATCAGTTCGACTTCCTATACAACGCCGTGGGCATTAAGTCCGCCACACAAGTGTACTTCTCCACTACTCCCGCCGACCTCAAAATAGAGGAGGCCGCTATGCTCGTCGGTATGTGTAAAAACCCTTCTCTCTACAACCCCATCAGACGACCTGAAAACGCACTCAACCGCCGAAACACCGTACTCAGCCAGATGTGTAAATACGAGTATATCTCCTCTGCCGAGCGCGACTCTCTCCAAGCACTGCCTATCACGCTCCACTATAGTTCCGTTGACCATAAACAAGGCTTAGCACCCTATTTCCGTGAGTATCTGCGAGGCGTGCTGACCGCCAAAGAACCCAAAGAAAGCAACTACTCGGAGTGGAACAAGCAGCAGTATGTGATCGACCGCTACCAATGGGACAACAACCCGCTCTACGGCTTCTGCAACAAGAATACCAAGCCCGACGGTTCACACTACGACATCTATCAAGACGGACTGAAGATATACACCACTATCGATTCGCGTATGCAACGCTACGCCGAAGAGTCAGTGGCAGAGCATATCCAATCGCTTCAGCAGAGTTTCTTCCGCGAATGTAAACGCAAGAAAAACGCTCCCTTCTCACGCTCGATCTCCCAAGACGAAATCGACGGTATTATGACACGCTCGATGAAGCAGACCGACCGTTATCGTGGTATGAAGAAAGCCGGTGCAAGCGAGAAAGAGATAATCGAGGCATTCAATACCCCCGTCGATATGCAGGTATTCACCTACGAGAGCACGGGCCTCAAAGATACCACTATGTCCCCTATGGACTCTATCCGTTGGCTAAAGACCTACCTACGCTGCGGTTTTATGTCTATGGATCCGCATACGGGCCATGTCAAAGCCTATGTCGGAGGACCTAACTTTGCCCACTTCCAGTACGATATGGCTACCGTGGGCAGACGCCAAGTCGGATCTACCGTAAAGCCCTACCTCTACACCCTCGCTATGGACGAAGGTATGTGGCCGTGCGATAAGGTGGTCAACGATGAGATTACCCTCTACGATGCCAACGGACGACCATGGACACCCCGCGACACACACGCCAAGAACCGAGGCGAAGTGGTTACACTCAGTTGGGGACTGCAAAACTCATCCAACTGGATTACAGCCTACCTCATGTCGCTTTTCACCCCCGAACAACTCGTACGCATGATGCAATCTTTCGGTATCCAAGGGCAACTCGACCCCGTCATCAGTCTTTGCTTAGGCCCCTGCGAAGTCAGTGTACAAGAGATGGTAGATGCCTACACCACCTTTGCCAACAAGGGCATTCGTACAGAGCCGCTCTATGTTACACGCATCGAGGACAACAACGGCAATGTCATCGCCTCTTTTGCACCTGCCACACACGAGATCATCGGCGAGAGCACTGCCTACAAAATGCTCTATATGTTGCGCAATGTAGTGGACCACGGTACGGGTGTGCGTGTCAGATATAAATACGGCATCAAAGCCCCGATGGGCGGCAAAACAGGCACCACCAACAACAACTCCGACGGATGGTTTATGGGCTTCACCCCTTCGCTCGTCAGCGGAGTGTGGGTCGGCGGAGAAGACCGTGCTATCCATTTCGACAACCTCGCCGAAGGACAAGGCGCATCGATGGCATTGCCCATCTACGCACTCTACATGCAAAAGGTGTACAAAGATACATCGCTCGGTTATACCGAAACAGAGCAGTTCGATGTACCCGATTGGTTTGACCCTAACGCCGGCTGTAAGTAAACCATACTACATCGCCCCGCCGGCAATTACAAAGCAATACCCGCTCTTTGAAACGACTTACTCAAATAGTACTCACCGTCCTTTGTGCCTTGTGCCTTGCCTGTGGCTCTGCCTTTGCGCAACTCAATACCGACCGCATTACTGCTATCGGACGAAACGCCTTGTACTTTGAGGACTATGTCTTGTCTATTCAGTACTTCAATCAGGTTATCAAACTCAAGCCCTACTTGGCAGAGCCCTACTTGTTTCGTGCCATAGCCAAGATACAACTCGAGGACTACCAAGGTGCTTTGCGCGACTGCGATGCCTCTATCGAGCGTAACCCATTCCAGCCCGGCGCATACTATACACGCGGGTTCGTCTATCGTCAGTTGCACGACTATGATAAGGCAGAATCCGATTTCACCCAAGCATTAGTCTTTGCCCCGGAGAACAAAACCTACCTGCTTTTACGCGCCGACACACGCGCTGCCAAGAAAGAATACAACTTGGCTATGCAAGACTTGCAGACACTGCTCCACCGCGAACCACAATCGGCGTCGCTCCTTTTCGAGAAAGGCAGTATATGCTTGCAAATGAAAGATACGGCCTGCGCCTTGCAATCGTTTGAGCGAACCACGGAGTTAGACTCACAGAACGCCGCCAATTGGTCGGCACTCGGCTTAGTCAATCTCATGCAGGACAACCAAGACGATGCACTCGTGCAACTCACACGCGCTATCAACCTCGGCTCTAAGTGGGCAGGCGATTATATCAACCGAGGTATTATCTTCTATCACCAACACAACTACCGAGGTGCCATGGCGGACTATGATAAAGCCGTATCCCTTGCCCCCAACGACCCGCAGTGCTACTACAACCGAGGTGTCTTGCGCCAAGAACTGGGCGACTACAACCGTGCGCTCGAAGACCTCTCACACGCTATCGAACTCGCCCCCGAGCATATAGAGATGCGCTACCAACGCGGATTGGTGGAGATGCAGTTGCGACAGTGGAAGCAAGCCCGACAGGACTTCGATACACTCATCTCGCGCTACCCGTACTTCTTGCCGTCATATTACCTGGCAGCGCAAGCCGCTACCGCACAAGGCAACACCAAGACCGCCTTCACCTATCGCCAAAAAGCCGCCGAGTTGGAGAACCAAAAAGAGCAAATCCAAGCCCGGCAGAACGCTACGCCCAACACCGATGTACAGGTGGCTGAAGCCCAACCGCAACGGCGAGACCGCCGCAAAGAGTTCTCCTCACGCACGGCGCAAAACCAGGCAGAACCTGACGACGACGAACGCAAATACGATTCTGCTACACGGGGCAGCATACAAAAACGCTACACCGATGTGGTCAACGAACCCAATATCACCCTATCCTATTACGCAGCGGAACAATCGCTTAGGCGCACCAACTACTATCAACTGTCGGTAGAGCAACTCAACCAAGCGCAACTGCTACCTGCGCCGCTCCACTTCACCACCCAGGAGACACCGCTTACCGCCGACATGGTCAACTACCATTTCTCGCAGATAAGCAACCTATCTGCCCAAATAGAGCAATTAGACCTCCTCAATACACCGCGCAACGCACCTGCCGACAACACCCGTGCAGCCATTCTGTTCGCACGCGCCATCGAGTTTGCACTCGTGCAAGACTATTCTTCGGCTATCGATGATTGCACCCGTGCGGCTAATATGGCGGACGACGATATGGATGCCGTCATATATTTCTGCCGCGCTAATTGGCGCTACAAGTTGCTCGAATACCAACGGGCTACGGGCGAACTGACGGCAGAAGCCAATATGGATTTCGACATCATGCTGCGCGACTACGACCAAGTACTCAAGTTGCAGCCCGATTTCAGTTTCGCCTATTACAACAAAGCAAATATCCTTTGTACGCAGCGCAACTGGAAAGAGGCAATCGACAACTACACCCGCGCTATCGACATCGATAACGACTTCGCCGAAGCATACTTCAATCGCGGACTCACCTATATCTACACCGACCAAATGGACAAAGGTCTGGCAGACCTCAGCCGCGCGGGCGAACTCGGTATCTACCAAGCATATAACCTCATCACACGATTTCAATGAAACGACTCTTTTGCGGAATACTGTTTATTACAGCAGTTCTCTCTGCATACGCTGCCATCTATACAGGGCGCGTAGTGGACGAGAAAGGACAAGGCATCGGATACGCCACCGTCTATCCTGAGGCCGACCCTGTGGCGGGCGCAGCAACCAACAACGACGGCACTTTCACCATCAATACCGATTTGCCAGAGTCGAGTACGCTCATCATCTCATTTATCGGCTACGAGAAACAGACCCTACCTCTGCAAGTGTTTGCCCTCAACGCCACCGATACCGCTACCGTTACCCTCCATGAGCAGCCCATCGCCTTAGAAGAGACCGTCGTGGCAGCCAAAGTCTCCAAACAGCGCAACAAACGCAAGCAGATGGCAGCCCTGCTCCACGCCGTCTATGTGCGCATGGAACAAGATTTCTCCGACGATCCCGCACGCTACCACATAGTAAGCGATGTGCGCATGGATTCCGAAGGAGAAGCATGGGGCATGGAGCAGATGATTGCCTCCGTTGTCATCTTGCCCGAAGCCGCGAAGGATAATCGCGACTCGCTGCAATTTGCAGGCGAATACTGCAAACGCTTTTTCCAGCCTACTATTCGTGCGCTCGCCGACACCATACTGGCAGGCGACGGATTGGAACGTATCGATAAAGATATGCGTAAAGCGGCCAACGCTGTCGATTCGGGCGTGGTCGTACATCGGAGTCTTTTTGCATTGGGCAATATCCGCTACGACTTCGAGAAATGGGTGGGCGATGTACGCAACTGGACCGTCAGCAACGAGAGCGAAGGAGAAACCATACTGACACACATCGAGAAACATAACTACTTGGGTATCGTCAAGTACTCCGTTACACGCCACTACATCATCGATTCCGAAACACTCTCTGTACGCCGATTCTCCGAATACGGAGAAGGGCAAGTGAATATCCCCTTCGGTATGCGCCTCAATAAAGACCAACTGCAGATTCTCAACCTCTTCAATATGGATGACCGGCAGATAGAGAAGTTCCGCCTGCGTAAGATGAACGCCAAAGTGCAGATGAATACGATATATCAACAGCGTAACGGACATATATATATATTGGAGAAGAACCTGCATAGCGATGCCAAAATAATAGGCACCAAGCAAATGGAAATCCCCGTGCAGGTAAGTGCCACCCAGCGGGTTACATCGCTCCAAACAGAGCAGGTACAACCCATGAAGCGCACCGAGATGACCCACCGCGTAAAACGACAAATCGTCGAAATATACTAAACAAACAATCCCAATACACCGAAAACAACATCAAATCATACTGCGCCAAAAGGGCAAATATACAGGATTGGAAATAAAAAGACACCGAAAAATTTGCACATCTCAAAAAAAAACTGTACCTTTGCACCCGTTTTGAAACTTGCGGCATTAGCACATCGGTAGTGCATGAGCTTCCCAAGCTTAGGAGGAGGGTTCGACTCCCTTATGCCGCTCAGATAATAGCCCGTAAAAGGGCTATTGTTGAATAGAGAGGTCTTTGCTATATTGAGATAAGTACGCCGGTTCATCGCTTGGCTTAGGAAGGGATACGCCTCGTGCGTCTTCACCCCTCGCCAAGAGGAAAGTCCGGGCAGCACAGAGCAACCACAGCGGCTAACGACCGTCAGGCAGCAATGTTTGGTCACTGGTACAGAGACGAGTTCTCTGCCATCCAATAGGGCGATGCATATCGTACTAACGGGGCAGAGAGGTGAAACGACTACACTGTGGGCTGCAATTCCATGTAAACCGATGCTTGAGCGTGGCTCGCGCGAGTCGGAGGGTAGGAAGCGAGGGAAGTCCGTAGTAATACGAGGCTCGAGATTAATGATGAACACCTGCTCCATAGCAGGCACAGAACCCGGCTTATAGGCATACTTTCTCAGTAAGCAAAAACCACCCTACTTGGTAGTATGGACTGACTAATGGCTTCCTATCGTCAAATACGCGATTTCTTGCGCTACGATGTTTGGCGTCGTACCAATGCAGAACTGACGAGCCGTGGCAAGCGCCTCGGTTATCGTGTGTTGCGAACGATTGTATTGGTCGTGCGTGGATTTACTTCCAAAAATCTCAATGTACGCGCCAATAGCCTCACTTACTCTCTCGTATTCGCTATCATACCTATCTTGGCTATGATTCTGGCGGTAGCCAAAGGCTTCGGCGTTGCCGACCTTATCCAGCAACAACTCAACGATTCATTTCTGGGCGAGACCAACCTTGTGCCTACTATCATGGCTATGGTCGAGCGCTACCTTGATACCGCACAAGGCGGCGTCTTCTTAGGTGTCGGATTGATAATCCTGCTATGGGCAGTCTATTCCTTCTTCCGCAATGCTGAATCGGCATTCAACGAGATATGGAATGTAAAACAATCACGCTCCGTGATTCGCCAACTTACCACCTATATCGCTATCGTAGTGCTGATTCCCATCTTGGTGGTAGTTACCTCCGGACTGAGTATATTCGTCAATTCTACCGTCGTTGCCTCGTTACCCAATGCAGCGTTTTTTGCGCAGTTCAGATCGGGTATCGTGCGCCTCTTGCAGTTTGTGATATGTTGGGCGTTATTCACTTGGATGTACGCCGCTATCCCCAATACCAAAGTAAAGTTCCTCAGTGCGCTCATACCGGGCATACTCATCGGCACGCTCTTTCAGTTGCTGCAGATGCTCTCGGTCTATATCATCGTCTTCCTATCGCGCACGAGTATTGTCTATGGTGCGTTCGCCACACTACCTATCCTGCTCACATGGTTGCAGTGGACATGTCTGCTTATCCTCATCGGCGCAGAGATGTCTTTTGCTATTCAGAACAACGAACTCTTTGAGTATCAGCACGATGTTGAAAAGATGTCCCGCCGATACAAAGACTTCATCACACTATACTTGCTCGCAGCAATCATCAAGCGTTTCGAGCAAGATGAACCGCCGCTTACTGCCCACGAGTTGGCTACGCACAACCATATTCCGCTCCGCTTGGTTAATCAGTTGCTCTCGCGTTTGGTCGAGACACAACTGCTGCGCGAGATATACATCGAGAACAAAGAAGACCGCACTTTCCAACCGGCCCTCGACACCCATCTCATCACCATCGGTATGGTCTTCGACCGCATCGACTGCCAAGGAACGGAGGAGTTCTTGCAATCCACACCGCCCGAAATGCAACAGTTTTGGCAGCGGTTCATTCAACTCAAAAGCGAGCACAACACGCTCACCCAAGTACGCATAGATGAGATATAAAAAACAAAGAAAATAGAAAATCCTAGAGCATCTAGAATTCCTAGAACATTTAGAATACCTAAAGAAAATCAACAACATACAACCATGAGAAATAAACTCCTTTTTCTATCTCTGTTGCTCTGCTCCGCTATGTGGGCAGCACCTAAAATCACCCGTGTAGAGCCGCTTTGTTGGTGGACAGATATGCACCAACCGCTCACGCTGATGTTCTACGGAGAAGACCTGCAAGACGCCACTGTCAGCATCCAAGAGGTAGCAGCAGGGCGCATTATGCGAGGGCAATGCCTTGGCTTAGTCGCCACGGCGCAACACAATGCCGAGAGCAAGAACTATCTCTTCGTCGATATGGATGTGCGCCAAGAGGGCACTTATCGTATCACGCTCAAAAAAGGCAACCGACGCGCCACCTACGACTACACCGTCTATCCCCGCCGTGAGGGAAGCAGAGAACGCCAATCCTTCACCTCGGCAGATGTCATCTACCTCATTATGTCCGACCGTTTTGTAGATGGCGACACCAACAACAACTCCACGCCCGACACCCGAGAGAAAGCCGATAAGACTAATGTACACGGTCGCTTCGGAGGTGATATTCAAGGTATTATCAGCCAACTGGGACACATATCCGATCTCGGAGCCACTGCTATCTGGCCTACCCCGCTCTTGCTCGACAACGAAGAGGCTTGGTCATACCACGGATACGCTTGCTCCGACTACTACCATATCGACCCGCGCTACGGCTCCAACCAACTCTATTGCCAAATGGTGGACTCCGCCCACGCACACAATATCAAGGTGTTGATGGATATGGTGCCTAACCATTGCGGAGGAGCACACTGGTGGATGAAAGACCTGCCCTACCACGATTGGATTAACCGGTTTGATGAGTTCACACGCACCAACAATGTCTTCTCTGCCAACTACGACATCAACGCTTCCGAGTACGACCGACTGCTCTCCAACCGTGGCTGGTTCGACCATCCTATGCCCGATATGAATCTCGAAAACCCCGATCTCTTGCGCTATTTCCAACAGTGGGCTATCTGGTGGATTGAGTACGCCAATCTCGACGGACTGCGTGTGGATACCTACCCCTATATCGAGAAAATCCCCGCTTCTCTGTGGCTCAAAGCCATCCGAGAGGAATACCCGAATATCAACATTGTCGGAGAGTGCTGGACTCGCCCCGCCTCGGCTGTAGCCTATTGGCAATCGGGTGCGAACAACCGCGATGGCTTCGATAGTAACCTGCCTTCGGTGATGGACTTCCCGCTCGATGAGGCTATCCGTCAAGCACTTGGCAGCGACGATAACGGATGGGGAGGCGGACTGACACGCGTCTATGATGCCTTAGCGCAAGACTACTTGTATGGTGATGTCAACAACCTGCTCATTTTCCTCGACAACCACGATATGGACCGTATCGGCGATGTTGTAAAAGACAAAGACCCTCGCCGCACCAAGTTGGCGTATGCACTGCTATCTACCATGCGTGGTATCCCACAAGTCTTTGCCGGCGACGAATACGATATGCACTCAGCCGATATGTCGCTCGGACACTCCACACTCCGTATGCCGCTGCCTTCAGAGGAGCAACTCACCGAGGAACAACGCGATATGTTTGATTATCAGAAACATTTGCTCCAATGGCGCAAGTCTGAACATGTCATACATACAGGCAAGACAATGCACTTCCTCAGCCGAGACAACACCTACGCTTTCTTCCGCTACAACGCCGATGAAGCCGTCTTTGTCTTCGCCAACGCAAGCGAGGAAGCACGCACTATCCCCACTGCGCACTATGCCGAGATTCTCAATCGATACAATGCCGTCGGCACCGACATCCTCACAGGCGAAACGGTCGATTTATCCCGCACCAACTTGCAGGCTGCCCCCCTCTCGTGCCTCATTGTAAAACTCAAAAAATAAGTTCGCAAAGGCAATATAAGCCAACAAAAGGCGATAATAAACCTACGAGAAAGCCAACAAAAGGCAATACATAAGGCAACGAAAAAAACAACAGGCAATATATTGCATAAAACCAAAAAGAACTAAAAGTGCATATTTTTCTGCATACACTGCATAAATCTTGAGCGAACCGACAGCCGTTTTTGTCGAGACCTTGTCGAGACCTAATCGAGACCTAACGCAGTGCTCAGAACAACGGAATTTTATGCATTATGCAATTTCTTTATGCATAAAAGCAGAGAATAGACTAATTGGAAAAAATTGAACATATAGGTAAGCGGGATGTAGCATGGAGTTACATCGCCACCGTTGTAATGGTGGGGTCGGGCGTTATCTTATTGCCCTTTCTGCTCCATAAGATGTCGGCAGAAACCATCGGTATCTGGAATATCTTTCAGACTATCACGGCATTGGTTTTGCTGCTCGACTTTGGCTTTCGCCCATCGTTTGCACGCAACATAAGTTATATCTTTTCGGGTGTCAGCAACCTACAAAAGAATGGTGTTGCTGCCGTAGAAGGCGATGCACAGGTCAACTATGCGCTGCTCAAAGGTACTATCCGTGCCATGCAGCGGTTCTATCGTTGGGTGGCATTGGGTGTTTTTGCTTTGCTCGCCACGGTAGGTACCGCCTATTTCTATTTCATCTTGCAGAAATACAGCGGCGACCGGCAAGATGTGATGATTGCGTGGATACTGCTCATTGCTATCAACTGCTACAACCTCTACACCTACTATTATGACGCGTTGATGCTCGGCAAAGGCTATGTACGCCGCAATCAGCAAATCAATATCATTGCCCAGTTGGTCTATCTCTCCATCGCTATCGGACTTATCTATGCCGGTTTAGGGCTGTCGGCAGTCGTAGCAGCGCAACTCACCGCCACGATTATCCGGCGTATGCTCTTCCGCCGTGTCTTCTTTACGCCCGAACTACGCCGCCACCTCGAGCAAGCCGAAGCACAAAACACATCCGCTGTTCTGCGGGCTATCTACCCCAATGCCGTCAAGGTGGGACTGACCGGATTGGGTGGTTTCTTGGTCAATAAATCGGCTGTTCTGATGGGGTCTGCTTTCTTAAGCCTGGAACAGGTAGCATGCTACGGAATCACACTGCAAGTGATGGATGTCCTCGCCCGTTGTGCTACGGTTACCTACGAATCGCTCTCCCCGCGTATCGCGCAATGCCGTGCCGAGAAAGACCTGTCTTCGCTACGCCGATACTACATCTATGCCACGGGCGCACTTATCTGCACCTACATCGCAGGCGGAATCAGTTGGGTGTTCTTAGGCGATTGGGTACTGACAATCATCCATAGCGAAACCACTTTTGTGCCTACAGCAATGCTATGCACAATGTTGGTAATCAGCCTATTAGAGAAGAACCACGCCGTGTCTGCCGGCTTCATTGCTGCCGACAACCGCATACCTTTCTTCATTCCGTCTTTGGTCAGCGGAGCCGCCACGGTCTTGCTGCTTTGGCTTTTCTTGCAACCGCTCAATATGGGAATATGGGGAATGATTCTCGCCCCGGGAATAGCACAAATCGCTTACCAAAACTGGAAATGGCCCTCCGTCATCATCCGCGAACTCCACAACCACAACGCATAACAACCCCGGATATATAGACCACATAGAATTAGAATTCCTATAATACCTAGACCATCTAGAATATCTAGGACGCATAGACCATCTATAATGACCAATCAGCGGAGGTTTTATCCCGCTGCGGAACACCCCCTCCTTTGGAGGGGCTTGGGAAGGTCGCCTTTGGAGGGGCTTAGGGAGGTCGCCTTTGAAGGGCTTGGGGAGGTCAATGGGTTGGAGAGATTTTGCGTGCAAGGGAGTATGCGTAGCCTTTTTGTGTATCTACAATGGTTTGCAGATTGGGGAACGGATTAGTAGTCAACACATTGCGCAAATCACCATTTATCCCGGTACCCCGCTGTTTGAGTACCGCCTCTTTCTGCGTCCATAGGCGAGTAAAAGCCATATCCGGATTATCTGAGGCGTGTATCTCCTCTATCTCCCTGCTATTCATCGTGTGCTCTACAAGTGCCTCATCCACTCGGCGCACCGACTCTATATCCACCCCTATCGGCTGCGTATCTATCGCCACCAATATCCCTTTCCTACAATGCGAAATAGAAAAGTCCAACTGCGCTCCAATCGTCCCCACTTCCCCACTATTCTCATCGCTCTCAGCCGATAACGCCACGCCTATTTCATCTAATTTCAGCCGAGGTTTGCCATACGCATTCACCACAAAATCGGGACACTCGTTTGCGCCTATCAACCGATGCTTGCGCAATAACTCCAGCAGCATACAATACGATTTTAGGCAGGCAAACTGTCCGAATATATGCTTATACCACAACGCCTGCTCTCTTCGCTGCTCACTCACAAGCATCGTCATTCGCTCCACCTCCTCGGCGGTGCATTGCGTCATATTGTCAAACAACAGATAATCCATATTGCTAAGCAGTTGATTCTTAATAGTTTACAATACCTTTTTTGCCGTTATTCACTCGTCATTCTACTTATGTTTTTGCGGGTTAGGCAAGAAGGCAGCCACGATACCGAGCAAAGGCAGCAAGGTACTGATAT
The DNA here is from genome assembly GCA_900542355.1 of uncultured Bacteroidales bacterium. Classification (GTDB taxonomy): domain Bacteria; phylum Bacteroidota; class Bacteroidia; order Bacteroidales; family Paludibacteraceae; genus Colicola. Next base: position 109,878 of record UQNE01000006.1, read on the forward strand.
GGAAAATAAACTCAATGCTTGTGCGGTCGGCAAGCCAACCGAAGAAGGCCGACCCTACGCCCGCCAGGCCATACATCAAACCGAAGAACAGACCCGAAATCATCCCTATCTTGCTCGGGTAAAGGTCGGTTGCATAGACCACTATAGAGGAGAAGGCCGAGGAGATAATCAGCCCTGCCATAATAGCAATAAAGATAGTCCAACCGAGGCTCAGATACGGCAAAACCAAAGCAAAAGGTGCGGCACCGAAGATAGAACCGAGTATCACATATTTGCGCCCGAATTTATCACCAAAGATACCTCCCGCCAGCGTACCCACTGCCATAGCCGCCAAGTAGGCAAAGAGGCAATACTGCGCCTTCTGCACCGACAGACTAAACTTTTCCATAAGGAAGAAAGTGAAGTAATTGGTCATACACGAGGTGTAGATATACTTGGAGAACATCAGCACAACGAGTATCGCCATCGCCCCATATTTCTTGCGTTTAGAATACCCCGTATCTGCTGTCGGTGTGCCTTGCGGGTGCGATGCCATATAGGTGAGTTTTGCGCTATACCACCGCCCTACCTCAAAGAGTATCACCGCTGCTACCACTGCTATCACGCCCACCCACGAGACCGAACGCTGACCGTAAGGCACTATCAACCAAGCCGCTAAAAGCGGACCTATAGCCGAACCGGCATTACCGCCTACCTGAAAAATCGATTGTGCCAAACTCTTCTTGCCCCCCGATGCCATCTGCGCCACACGCGATGCCTCGGGGTGAAAAATAGAAGAACCCAATCCTAACACGGTTACTGACAATACGATCAGCAGGAAATTGCCGGCAAAAGCAAGCAATACTAGTCCGAACAGAGTGAGCCACATGCCCATCGTGAGCGAATAAGGCTGCGGACGCTTATCCGCAAAGATACCTACTACCGGCTGCACAATAGACGATGCCAACTGGAAAAAGAGCGTTATCAGACCTATCTGCGCAAACGAAAAACCATAGTTGTCCTTGATGATAGGATAGATGGCAGGGATAACCGATTGGATAGTGTCGTTCAGAAAATGAGATACACCAATCGTTATCAGCACCGCATAAACAGTACCCTCCGAGATGTGTATCTCGGAGGGACTGAACAACTTATTTTTCAGCGTTTGTATCTTCATAACCATTGCAAAAAACGCTTTGCGGCTATACGGTATCACAAAAAACGAACTAAATGATATCCGAAACCGACTGACCGCAGACTATTTGCAATATCTTATCAATGAGCAATTTACAAGAAAAACAATATCATCATCTGTCCCGTCAGCACACGCAGGAACATCGTTAGCGGATAGACAGTTGAATAAGCCACTGCCGCACGGTCGTTCGACGACGAGTGTGAGGTGGCATACGCCAAAGCAGGCGGGTCGGTCGTACTGCCTGCAATCAAGCCCATCAAGGTGAAATAGTCCAGTTTGAGCCACGAGCGAGCAACGATTCCCACCAGCAACAGCGGCACCATCGTGATAATCACACCATATCCAATCCACACATATCCCCCGGCAAGCAGAGTCGGGATAAACGATTTACCGGCGCCGAATCCTACTGCCGCCAAGAACAAGGCTATTCCTACCTCACGAATCATCAAGTTTGCACTACTCGTCGTATAGGTAACCACATGCATCTTCGGACCGAAATACCCAATCAGAATAGCCACAATCAGCGAACCACCCGCCAAACCGAGTTTGAAAGGTTGGGACAATCCGGGGAAGGCAATAGGCAACGAACCGAGTGCCACGCCCAAGACGATACCAAAGAAGATAGAGGCAAGGTTGGGCAAATCGAGGCGTTTGGTAGAGTTCCCAAACACTTTTGCCACTTTCTCTACCTCGACATCCTCACCCACGATAGTCAAGCGGTCGCCGAGTTGGAGGCGCAAGTCGTGAGTAGCAAGCAGTTCGATACCCGCACGACGGATACGCGTGATAGTAATATGGTATGCCGCACGCACATTCAGTTCACCAATGCGCTTTCCATTCAGTTCCGGTTTGGTAACCACAATATGGCGCGAAACCAGATGTGCATCTTTTATTTTCTCCTCCGAGATTGTAGTCTGCTCGCCCATTAGGAGAATGCTCTTCTCGTGCGAACGGTCCACTACAATACGCACTTTGTCGCCTTGGTGCAGGGTTACATCTGCATCGGGCATCTCATCGTGTCCGTCGGGATGAACAATGCGTGAGACCACAAAATCCACATTGCAAAGCGTGCTGAGTTCCTTCACCGCAATACCCTCCACTTGGGGGTTGGTCAGCAAGATATCCAGGTGCTCAATCTCCTCTTGTACACCCTTTTCTGCCTCCACACGCTTCTCCTCTTTATCTATCTTGATATTGAAGAACAACTTGATAAGCATCATCGATACCAAGATACCTACCACACCCAGCGGATAAGCCATGGCATAACCCGTAGCAATATCGGGGTTTGAGACACCTCGCATATCGGCAAACGCCTGTTGCGCCGCACCCAAACCCGGCGTATTGGTAACCGCACCAAACAGCACACCCGTCATCGTAGCAATGTCCACACCCGACAATAGGTGGATAACAAAGGCTGTTACACACCCCAGCAAGACAATCGAAGCCGCCAGCAAGTTGAGCGACAAACCTCCCTTACCAAACGAAGAAAAGAAACCCGGACCAACCTGCAAACCTATCGAATAGACAAACAGGATAAGTCCAAAATCCTTGGCAAACGACTCTACCTGCGGGTCTAATCGCATACCAAAATGGGAAAAGGCAATGCCGCAGAAGAGTATCCAAGTGATGCCCAGCGTTACCCCGCGTATCTTGAGTTTATTCCCCAAGAATACGCCGCAGGCGATGGCCAAAGCAAGCACAAAGATAGAGTGCGCAATACCCGTACCGAAAAACAGACTATAAAACCAATTCATAAATTATTAGAAAAAATGCTCCTCCAACGAGAAGAACAATATACCTTTTTCAAAACGGAGTACAAAGGTACTGCTTTTATCTGACATACACAAATAAATATCACTCGCACTACAATAATTATCACTCATATTCCAAATAAAAACAACAAGATTGCAGCACACCCCATTCTTCATTTCATTCTTCATTATGCATTATAATTATGCATTCTTCATTGTATTATACATTGTGTATTCAAAAAAGCGTTTGCATATATGATTATTTTTTTGTAACTTTGCCGGCTTTTTGATTAGATGGGTAGAAAGATATCCCCATTATATCCCCATTAAGCAACGACAACAGCCCTTAATAATATTAATAATATACACCCAACTCATATACCCTATTGATTTATTGCCTGTTACAGGCATACAAAACCAAACTATGGCACAGGAAAGAACAGACGAATGGACTACCGTCATCAAGCCCAAAGACAAACTCCTAAGTGTTGATTTTAAGGAGATTTGGCGGTATCGCGACTTGATGATGCTCTTTGTAAAACGCAACATCATCACCCAGTATAAGCAGACTATCTTAGGTCCGCTATGGTACTTGATACAGCCGCTGATGACTACCGTGATGTATATGGTAGTGTTTGGCGGCATAGCCAAAATATCTACCGATGGGTTGCCCCAACCTCTATTCTACTTGGCGGGCATTAGTTTTTGGCAGTATTTCTCCGACTGTCTGACCAAGACAAGCAATACCTTTGTCAACAACGCCGGTATCTTCAGTAAGGTATATTTTCCCCGTCTTATCACCCCTCTGAGCGATGTCATCAGCAACCTCGTGCGTTTCGGCATACAGTTTGGACTGTTTCTCTGCGTATATGCCTACTATATGCTCTTCACCGATGCCCCCATCCATACCAACTGGTATGCATTGCTGCTGCCGCTGCTCGTAATGATGTTGGCAGGATTGGCTTTGGGCTTCGGTATCTTGTTCTCCAGTATGACCACCAAGTATCGCGACCTGCAACTGTTGCTCAGTTTCTTCGTCAGCCTCTGGATGTACGCTACTCCCGTCATCTACCCGCTCTCTACTATCACCAATCCCAAACTATTGCTCTTGATGCAACTCAACCCGCTAACGGGTATTATCGAGTTCTTCAAGTATGGAATGCTCGGTGTAGGTTGCCACGAATGGTGGATGTTGGGGTATAGTTTCGGTTTTATGGTGGTTCTGCTCAGCGTGGGTATCATTGTATTCAACAAGGTACAACGCTCCTTTATGGACACCGTGTAAACAATGCATAATGCGTAATGAAGAATGCATAATTGTCCTTAGAAATCCTATTAGTATATAGGAATGAAGTCCATCGAATGGAGAATGAAAAATGATTTTATATCCTAACTGCAAAATAAATATCGGGTTGCATATCGTAGGCAAGCGGGCGGACGGTTACCACAACTTGGAAACACTGTTCTACCCTGTCTATGCGTTACACGATGAGTTGGAGATATGCCCTGCGGATACCTTTTCTTTCGAGCAAGAGGGTATCGCTGTCGATTGCCCCGCTGATGACAACCTCATCATAAAATGCTATCATCGTATGCGCAATCGATACCCGCAGATAGGCAATGTAAGCATACGCTTTCGCAAGAACATCCCGTTTGGTGCCGGTTTGGGCGGGGGGAGCAGCGATGCAGCACACACTGCTATCGCACTCAACCAACTATTTGGCTTAGGATTATCGACCGAGGCATTAGCCCAAGAGGTGCTGCCGCTCGGGGCTGATTGTCCGTACTTTATCTACAATACGCCTTGCTACGCAGAGGGTATTGGCGACCGACTGACCCCCGTAGATTTCTCTCTCAGTGGTATGCAACTGCTGCTCTATAAACCCGCTTGCCATGTCTCTACCAAAGAGGCTTATGCGGGGATTGCCATTCGCGAATATGTTAGAGGGCATATTCTACAGTCTATTCGTTCTAAAAAACCACTATCCGAAATAAAAGATAGCCTCACCAACGACTTTGAGCAGACCGTTTTTGCCAAGCACCCGGAGATAGGCGAACTGAAACAACGCCTCATCGCCGAGGGTGCCATATATGCCTCGATGAGCGGATCCGGTTCGGCAGTCTTTGCCTTGTTTGATACCAACACCGATTTCAATGGCACCATCGGACAATACCAACCCATTATGCAATGCGTAATTCGAGACGAAGGGAACATTAATTATCATATAATTAGACATTAATTCCTCGTTTAGACCCCACCACCAACGCATAATTATATGGTTAATTGATGACAATTATGTTTTGCTGACTATTAGATGTTCCACATCAATGACTATTTATGTTTTAACGGAGAAACAAATATATGACAAAGAAAGATTTGAGAATAGTATATATGGGTACGCCTGAGTTCGCAGTAGAGAGTCTGCGAGCATTGGTAGAAGGCGGATACAATGTAGTGGCAGTGGTTACTATGCCCGATAAGCCGGCAGGACGGGGACACCAAGTGCAGTACTCCGCCGTCAAACAGTATGCCTTGCAGGCAGGACTTCCCCTACTCCAACCCGAGAAACTCAAAGACCCGACCTTTTTAGAGCAACTGCAATCCTATCAAGCCGACTTGCAGATAGTGGTAGCCTTCCGAATGCTACCCGAGGTTGTATGGGCAATGCCACGGTTAGGCACCTTCAATCTCCACGCTGCTCTCCTGCCGCAATACCGCGGGGCGGCTCCGCTCAACTGGGCCGTCATCAATGGCGACAAAGAGACCGGTGCCACTACTTTCATGCTCAAGCACGAGATTGACACCGGCAATATCATCCTCCAAGAGCGTATGCCCATTGGTGAAAACGAGAATGTAGGTAGCGTACACGACCGACTGATGCTTCTCGGCAAAGACCTTGTCATCAAGACCGTCGATTTGATTATCGACTGCGATACCCAAGGTATTCCCGTACCAACCACTCCACAACCGGAGATAAGCGACTTGCGGCCCGCGCCGAAGATATTCAAGGAGACTTGTGAGATACACTTCGCCGACAAGACCGCCCAAGAAGTTCACAATTTTGTTCGTGGTTTGAGTCCCTACCCTGCTGCGTGGTGCAACCTGACCATACACGACAAACGATATGAGAATGTGAAGGTGTATGAGGTACAACCGCTCAGCGACCAAGAGGCTGCGCCTTATTTGTCGCAAACCGACAATACCTCATCGCCGAGCGGCAAGGATATACTCGTGCCGTGCCGAGAGGGCTATGTACGCATACTCTCGCTCCAACTCCCGGGCAAAAAACGAATGGATGCCAAGGCTCTGCTCAACGGACTGCGTAATGCATAATGCATAATGCATAATTACGCACAGACCTCCAATAGAATACCTAGAATATCCGGAGAATCTAAAAAAACACCTCTTATGATAGACTACAGAGAACTGATAAATAAATACTACACCGATGCGCCCGAACTGAAGAATATCTTGTTGGCGCATAGTATGCAGGTGCGCGACCGTGCACTCTCGATTGTAGATGCCCATCCCGATTGGACGGCCGGCGGAGAGGTGAACCGAGACTTTGTCGAGGAGGCGGCTATGCTCCATGATATAGGTATCATCTACTGCAATGCACCTAAAATTTTCTGCAACGGCACACACCAATACATCGAACACGGCTATTTAGGTGCAGAACTCCTGCGCAAGGAGGGACTCCCCAAACATGCACTCGTAGCAGAACGCCATACCGGTACGGGGATTACTATGGAGCAAGTAATGCGAGAAGAACTGCCTATTCCCGTGCGGGACTATTGCCCCGTATCATTGGAAGAGAAAATAGTTTGCTATGCCGATAAATTCTATTCCAAAGGACATATCGGTGAGACGGTTGCCCTAAGCAAGATACGCCAACAGATTTGGAAGTACGGCCACGATGCGATCCTCCGTTGGGATAACCTCGTTACCCTCATGGACGAAAAACTCCAATAACAACCTCCACACACACAACATATAATCGCCATAAATTATATGTTCCTTGCCCACCCCTCCCCAAGCCCCTCCAGAGGGGCTTGGGGAGGTCAATTCCTTTGGAGGGGATGTTTGCAAAGAGGGAACAAAAAGAACATATAATTGCCATATAATTAAACATATAATTATGCATTCAT
>UQNE01000007.1 GCA_900542355.1 uncultured Bacteroidales bacterium
GTAGCCAAACAGGGCGCAAACTATGGACTGGAAAGATAAAAATAAGACAAAATAAGATACGAACAGGATAGAGAGTGGGGATAAGAAATAAAGCATTCCAGATTTGATGCGGTTGCCCTGTTTAGACCGCTCGCGCTGATGAAAGTTAGACTATGGATGAAAGACCGCTATGCTAATGGACAATGGAACATGGACCGCTATGCTAATGGACAATGGAACATGGACCGCTACGCTAATGGACGATGGACGAAAGACCGCTACGCTAATGGACAATGGATGAAAGACCGCTATGCTAATGGACGAAAGACAATAGACAAAATGTATCGGTGGTTATGGTATGGGTATGCTCAGAGTATGGTCGGGTATTGTAACACTTTTGCAACGCCCACGCCTCCCACTACGCCTTAGACTACATAGACCGCCCAGAATCCCCAGCCCATCCAATAGCCCCCACCATAGTAATTTCTCCCGGTTCCCCGCCCATATTGTTTTTATTTTTGCGTATCTGAGAAAATTGTTGTACCTTTGTGCGCTAATTAAAAATCAAACAACTATGATTCGTGTTCGTTTTGCGCCCAGTCCCACGGGTGCACTGCATATCGGCGGTGTGCGCACTGCTTTGTACAACTACCTCTTTGCCCGTCAGCACAACGGTGTCATGCTCCTCCGTATCGAGGATACCGACTCTACACGCTTCGTTCCCGGGGCTGAAGAGTACATCATCGAAGCCCTCGACTGGCTCGGTATCAAGATTGATGAGGGTATCTGCAAAGACGCCCCCAACGGCAAAGGTCCTCATGGTCCTTATCGCCAAAGCGAACGACGCGAGATATACCACCAATATGTCCGCCAACTGCTCGATTCGGGGCATGCCTACATCGCTTTCGACACCCCCGAGCAACTCGAAGCCAAACGCGCTGAGATACCTAATTTCCAATACGATGCCCGCACTCGAATGCAGATGGTCAACTCCCTCACGCTCAGCAAAGAGGATGTCGATGCGCGTATCGCTGCCGGTGAGAAATATGTAGTGCGTTTCTTGGTAGAACCCAACGAGGATGTGCATGTACACGACCTCATTCGCGGTGAGGTGGTTATCAACTCCAATATCCTCGATGATAAGGTGCTATACAAGTCAGCCGATGACCTGCCTACCTACCACTTGGCAAACATCGTCGATGACCACCTCATGGAGATTACCCATGTCATCCGCGGTGAGGAATGGCTGCCTTCTGCCCCGCTCCATGTGCTGCTCTATCGTGCTTTCGGTTGGGCAGATACCATGCCGCAGTTTGCTCACCTGCCCCTACTCCTCAAGCCCGATGGCAACGGCAAACTCAGCAAGCGCGACGGCGACCGACTCGGTTTCCCCGTCTTCCCGCTTGAGTTCCACAATCAAAAAGACGGCACTGTCTCTTCCGGCTATCGCGAGAGCGGTTACTTCCCCGAGGCGGTAATCAACTTCCTCGCCCTGCTCGGCTGGCACAACACAGGCGACCAAGAGATGTTCACGATGGATCAACTCATCGAGCAGTTCTCCCTCGACCGCGTCAGCAAGTCGGGCGCGAAATTCGACTACGAGAAAGGCAAATGGTTCAACCACCAATACCTCCAACTCAAGAGCAACGAGGAGTTGGCAGACCTCTTTATGCCCGTTCTCGAGCAACACGGCGTGCATGCCGACAAAGCCGTTGTGGCAAAAGTGATAGGGCTTACCAAAGACCGTGTGAACTTTGTACCCGAACTGTGGGAACAAACCAATTTCTTCTTTGTTGCCCCCACCGAGTACGACGAGAAGTCGCTTAAGAAACGCTGGAAAGAAGATAGCCCCCGCCACATGCAAGAGTTGCTTGCCCTGCTCCAGCCGCAAACCGACTGGTCGGCAGAAGCCCTCGACGCCCTCGTCATGCCGTGGATTGAGCAACAAGGCTATGGCGTAGGTATCGTAATGAATGCTTTCCGTATCTGCCTCGTAGGTGCTGCACGCGGACCGCATATCTGGGCTATCACCGACATCCTCGGCAAAGACGAGACACTCCGCCGCGTCCGCACCGCTCTCGAAACCCTTCACTAACATGATGCATTGTCTTGCCCTCTCCGTACACCCCCTCCTTTGGAGGGACTTGTGGAGGTCTCATTCTTAATTCATAATTATTATGATTCTCATCTTCAGTGCCCCCAGCGGTGCAGGTAAGTCCACTTTGGTCAACTACCTGCTCTCAAAGCGAAACGACCTCGAGTTCTCTATCTCTGCTACCACCCGCGCACCACGCGGACAAGAGCAGAACGGCAGAGAGTACTATTTCATCACCAACCCCGAGTTCGAGCAACTCATTGCCGAAGACAAACTGGTCGAATGGGAGCAAGTCTATTCCGGCACCTACTATGGCACTCTCAAGAGCGAGATAGAACGCATTGAGAACGCCGGACATCATGTCGTCTTCGATGTCGATGTCAAAGGCGGTATCAACCTCAAGCGTATCTTTGGCAACCGTGCCAAGTCGTTCTTTGTGGCTCCGCCCTCAGTGGACGAACTGCGCAAACGCCTTATCGGTCGCGCAACCGACAGCCCCGAGAAGATAGAGGAACGGGTAGCCAAAGCCGCAACCGAGATGCAGGACGCACCTCACTTCGACTGTATCATCGTCAACGACAATCTCGACCAAGCCAAGGCACAACTCGACCGCGAAGTCTCCACCTTCCTACCCTAACAGCCTCACTTAACCATAGTCGTGAGGGGGCTTTTAATGGCTCTTTAATGGCATTTATATGTAGAATCGAGGATATAATTAGTGTCTAATTATAATGTTCTTATATGTCCACTAATGGAGAGAGCAACACAAGATGACAAAGAAAATCGGCATATACGGAGGCTCGTTCAACCCGGTGCATTTCGGGCATATAGGGTTGGTTAAGTGGGTATCGGAGCATACCGACTTAGACGAGGTATGGATGCTCGTCAGCCCCAACAACCCACTCAAGGACGCCGGCACACTGGCGGACGAGCAGACGCGCCTCAGACAGGTGCAACAAGCCGTTGCCGGCATCCCTCATGTATGCGTCTCCGATTTTGAGTTCTCTCTCCCCCGCCCTAACTATACCGCCTCTACCCTTCGTGCTTTGCAAGCCGCCTACCCCGACTATGAGTTCACGCTCATCATCGGCGAGGACAACCTCCGTATCTTCACCCGCTGGTACGATTGGCAGTATATCCTCACCACTTTCCGTCTCTTTGTCTATCCCAGACACCAAACAGCCACCGACACCACAATACCCACACCCAAGACCAACAGTCAAGCAGATAGACTAACAAACACAAACACGACTACAAGCAACCTAACACCAATCACCACAAACACTTTCCCCGCTGCCAAAGGCATCATATTTCTCCATTCCGCCCCTTACTTCGACATCTCCAGCACCCAACTCCGCAACCGAGAGCACTTCAATAGACAATAAACTCCTCTAAAGGTGGTACATCCACCACCTTTTTGCCTGTACAACCGCATTAAAATTGGGCATTGTTGATTAAGTTCAGAAAGTTGTTTTGATCAAGTGTAGCCCGAAATATTCGTTTCCGAACACTTCTCTTACCTTGCCTTTGCCGGGCTGCTTGCGTATCGACTTGTATAGGTTCTGCCTGCGCGAGAGCAGGGTCTTGTAGGCGTAGTCGGAGTGCTTGGGGGTGCTCTTGCGCTTCGAGGGCTTCCAATGCTCCAACGACGCGTCCACAAAACCCTCCGCGCGGAAGTTGTCGCGGAAATGAATAACGGCTATCGTACCCGCCTTCACCGGCAGCGTCCTACTGATGAGCCTGCGCAACGATTCTTGGTTGCGAGCAAGGTGCTGCTCCATTTCTTTTGGGGTCATTTTTGCTTTTTATTTGGTTATGTCAATTATTTGTCGTATCTTTGCGAGCGAAAAGAGAGTAGTGTCTTACAGTCGCACCGATAAGTTTCACGGAGATTCTGGGATATTACTCTTTTTTATCTTCTCTTTTTCAGCCAATATAGGCTTTCAAAGCCGCGTTTATTCACCTCCATTTTAACCTCGTACACATGTCCTTTGTGTTTCCACTCATAGACATTGTACTGTACCACTCCGCGTCTCTTTTTCGACACTATAAAAAATGCCCTGCATCGGATAACGCAGGGCGAGAGTAGTTTCTCGACTGAACGAGTTTTTCGGGTGAAGAAACAGTTGTTTTTACGACAAACTTATGATGCAATAATATAGGATTGCCCTATAAGTTTATTTTTTGACTTGGTAGGTGGTATAGTTGCCGTTGTTCTCGGTGATGACGAGGGATTGGAGAGCACCGGTAGTTTTGCTATAAGTGAGCAAGAGAGAGGCTATACCCCTGGCACCAGAGTGGTCGGCGGTAACGGTGCAGACATAAGTACTGCCCTGCTCTTTGTATTGTACAGTGGCGTTGTTGAGGGCAGCGAGTGCCTCCACATCTCCGGCAAAAGCAAAGAGAAGGGACATTCGGAAAATAGCCATTCTCTGCTCGGGGTTGGAGATATTGAATCGTTGCACTCGGCCATTGCGTTGAATCTCAAAGAGTTGGTCCGCAATGAGGGTATAGTCGCCTTGCGGGTCGGTATAGTCGAGGCGCAAGTTGCCAGGGTTGGTATAAGTGAGGTTGCCTGATTTGGCAATCTCTTTTTTTGCGCGAGGCATAGTCTTAACCTCGGTAAAAGCACATTGCAGTGTCTCACCGGTATAGTGGAGAGAGAGAATATCTTTGGCCGTAACAGCCCAAGCGGCTACGGAAGCCACAGACAAGAGAATAGATAAAATGATTCGATTTTTCATATTAATTTAAATTTTCTAGGGATTCTAGATATTCTAGGTATGCTTAGTTAGTTTTTTCTTATTGCGGATGTGTTGATACAGTCGATACAGGTTGGGTTGGAGGGTATAGGTAAGCAGGAGGGTAGTAATCATGCCCACTACGGAGGCGAAACTGATGGAATAGAGTGCAGGGTGCTTGGCAAAGAAGAGGGAGAACATACAGAGCACCAAGATAAAGGCGGAGATAGTGATAGCCGTGCGGTGGTAAACCATTGTCTTACTTTTCTCTCCACTGATAAGCCCTTCCATAACAAAAATACTATAATCGACCCCAATACCAAAGACAAAGGAGGAGACGACGATATTGATGAGGTTGAAGGGCTGATGAAACAATGCCATTGCTCCCAAGACGGCATACCAGGAGAGTGCCATAGGCAAGAAAGCGATGAGGGCTATCCAGAGGTTGCGATAGGTAAAAAGCAGCAGGATAAGCACAAAAAGCGAACTGATAAGCATAATCTTATCGAAGTCAGCGTGTATGAGTTCCACCAAATTGGTACTGTAGTAATACGGGTCAAGCACCATACAACCATCGCCGGCAGTCATCACATCATTGATATGGCGTGTATCGGCAGTAGTATATCGGAGCGGGAAATAGACCAAGACCTCATCGGCAGTTTGCTCATAGAAGTTGCCCAAGAATTGCTCGGGCAATAGTCCTGTTTCGGCAACCAACTCGGGTTCTGCGGGGTTAGCCATAAGTGCTTGGAAAGGAGCAAACATCTCAGGGTCAAGTCCTTCCAGTTGGCAGGCAGTTTGGATATTGTGCCATACGGAGCGTTGTCTTTCGGGAGAGAAATAGTTTTGCCAATGCGCAATGCGTTCGGATTGTGTGTGCAAGGAGGGGAAGAGTGCACTCATCTTAGCGGGCTTATCTATCACTCCTGCTTGTGCCAGGCTGTCTGCCACTTGCTCTATGGCGGGCAGTTTCTCCAAAGCCTGCTCCAACGAAGGGGCTACGGAAGCATAGTATTGGGCAGTGTGTCCGTTGTTTTGCAGGCGGTTCCAACTATCGATAGCCTGCTGTGTGGAGGGGGCAATATAGCCGATATGACGAAGGTTGCTATCGAAAGTGTATTTACCTGAGAAACAGATACATACGACCACAAAAATCCACACTACGGCACATACATAATAATTGCGGTCGATGTTGTACGAATTGATTTTCTCCAACAAGCGAAAGGCTTTTTGGTTGGGTTTATTTTGCCTGGGAAAGCAATATGGCATTACGAGCAGACTTATCAGTGTGGTACCTGCCACAGCCAATAGGGCAAAGATACCAAAGTCCTGCAAGAGAGAGGACTTGGTAAAGAGCAGTCCGGCGAAAGCACCGATAGTAGTGAGCGCACCCAAAAAGACGGGATTGCTCTGCTCACGGACAGTCTGACGGACATCACCGGTGTAGATATAGTGGATAACCACATGTAGGCAATAGGAGAGTGCCACGCCCAAGACAATCACTCCCAAGCCGAGTGCCATAAGCGACATCCAACCACGCACCAGATAGATAGTAGCCAACGAGAAGAATGCCCCATAAACCAATGGCACGAGCAGCAAAAGCAGGTAACGAGGTTGGCGCAGGCAGATAGCAAGCAACAAGATGATAATAGAGAGGGCAATACCGAGGGTGAGCATCAGGTCGTAACGGATACGCATAGAGTTGTAGCCTGCCAAGACAATCGTACCATGGAAAAGTATATCTACAGAAGGATATTCTTTTAGCACCTCTTCTCGCGCATGCTCCATATAGCGAACTAATTTAGCAGCGGTTTGGGAGTCATCGGTACCGAAAGAAGGCGTGATGAAACCGATACATGCCTGTCCGTTGCCTGCATAGAGGTGATTGTATTGAAACCTGCCTGCGGGGTTGTTCTCATCGAGCGAGAGGAGCGAGACAGGCAGATGACGCATACTGATACCACATGGGTCGTAGGTCATCAGGTCGTACAAGTTTTCTCCTAACTCGGTGTCTAACAAAGAGTTATAAGTAGCCACCTGCTCACGGATATGCTCTACGGAGGTGAGACTGTCCATCTCGGAGTCGGTAAAAGAGGTATAGGCCACTCCATGCTCCATGAGGTAGTTGCCTGCATCAAGAAGCAACATCGGGTCGATATCGGAGAGGGTATTGAGGACAGTATGCGTGGCAGAGTCTTGCGATAGGGTGAGCGATACAAAATGGTCCATAGCCTCAGCCATCACCTCGGGGGAGGCAGGCGAGAGCGAATCGGCACTGACCACCTGAAGCATAATCTTATCTTTCAGACGCAAGTTGGTAAATACCAGACTTTCAGTGGATTGCGTATCGGTCTTGGGCAGGAGTTTGAATATATTTTCCTCTAATCTGCACTGCGAACCGAGCAGCACAAACAGCGCAAAAGTAACACCAAAAAGCGTCCACAGGAGCCACTTATGTTTCAGAAAGAAATTGTATATCTTCTCCACTCTATTAAGATTTAGATTCTATTATTTTTGATATTGTACCTACTATCGCTACCGCAAGCGACAAAAATTGTGCCATTAACCGGATATTCTAGGGGAGATAGATATTTCTAGGGGGGCTATATATTCTAGGACATCTAGAGGCTCTAGGAAATCCAGATATTCTAGGATTTCTAGGGGCATTGTGCATTGTTAATAACTTTCTTCCACGGAGGGGAAGGAGGCGTCTTTGACGGCGGAGATATAGTTGTCCACTGCGCTTTTGACCTCATTGCCCAACTCGGCAAATCGGCGCAGGAACTTAGGTTGGAACCCTTGGTTGAGCCCGAGCATATCGTGCAACACCAATACTTGTCCGTCGGTCTGATTGCCTGCGCCAATACCAATAACAGGGCAGGACACCTGCTTAGTAACCTCGGCAGCCAACGCAGCGGGAATCTTCTCAAGGACGATAGCGCAACAGCCGGCTTGATCGAGCAGACGAGCATCGTTTAGGAGTTTCTCAGCCTCGGCTTCCCCTTTGGCACGCAAGCCATAACCGCCAAACTGATTGACCGACTGCGGGGTAAGGCCGAGATGCCCCACTACGGGTACACCCGAACGAATGATATGGCTGATTGTAGGGAGAATCTCTGAACCACCCTCCAGTTTGACGGCATCTGCCCCACTCTCTTTCATCATACGAATGGCATTGCGGACACCCTCTTCCTCACTCACTTGGTAACTGCCAAAAGGCATATCTATCACCACCATGGCATGTTTCGCGCCACGCACCACACCACGCGTAAGGAAAATCATCTCATCGACGGTGATAGGCAGGGTGTATTGGTTACCGCAGACCACATTGCTGGCACTGTCGCCTACCAAAATCATATCTATCCCCGCCTCATCGATAAGAGAGGTAAGCGTAAAATCATAACTTGTGAGCATAGCGATTTTCTCGCCTGCTGCTTTCATCTGACGCAGCCGCGTTGTAGTAACGCGCGAAGATTGAGTATGTACTGACATAATTATTTTCGGCACTCCAAAAAGCACCGATGATTAGAAACATTAATTTGACAAAACGCCGCACAAGACGGCATAAACACAAAGCACACGCCTATTGCTCCAAGGGGCTGCGCATTGCACTTGCGAGCACAAAATTACTGCTTTTTTTGTGTATGTGCAAAAAAACATGTATTTTTGCAATCAAAATGAGAAGAAACACCTATATATATATTGTGTTGTCTGCCCTGCTGTTGATTTTGTGGGTATTGGATTTGTGTTGCGGTTCGGTGTGGCTCAACCCTGTTGCGCACCTGCATGGATGGGCAGGAGGACTGAGTATTGAACAGCAGATTTTGTTTCATATCCGCTTGCCCAAGTCGCTGGCAGCCATTATGGCAGGGGCAGCCTTGTCGGTAGCGGGATTGACGATGCAGACCCTGTTTCGCAACCCGCTGGCTGGGCCCTATACCTTGGGTGTATCATCGGGTGCAAGTTTAGGAGTAGCGTTTGCGACGATGTGTGCCTCGTTGGCCGGTTTTGGTGCAGCAGGCGGACTATCATCGGTGTTGTCTGCCATTGTGGGCAGCACGCTGATTTTGCTATTAGTGATGCTCGTAGCACGACGCGTGAAGAGCAATGTAAGCCTGCTCATTGTAGGTATGATGTTCGGGTCGATAGCGGGGGCGATAGTAAATGTATTGCAGAATTTTGCCAACCCCGATGCGCTCAAACTATTTATTGTGTGGACTTTCGGCAGTTTGGGGAGTGTCGGTTGGGCAGAGATGGTGTGGCTGGCACCTGTGTGGATAATAGGGATGGGTCTGTGCGTAGCGATGATGAAACCTCTGAACGGCCTTTTGATGGGCGAGGACTATGCCCGCGGATTGGGAGTGGATATATCGCGTACACGCCTGCTGATAGTAGTTTCTACGGGGTTGCTTGCCGGCGGAATAACGGCTTTCTGCGGACCTATTGCTTTTATTGGTGTGGCAGTACCGCATATTGCAAGGGGTATCTTGCATACCTCCAACCACCGACTGACCCTGCCTGCGTCGGCACTCATCGGAGCAGATATGCTGCTGCTATGCGACTTGATTTGCTCGCTTTTCACCTACCCGCTCCCCATCTCGACAGTGAGCGCACTATTTGGCGCACCTATCATCATTCGGATTATCATCAAAGGAAACAAATAAGACTATAGGTAAGGCAAACAGGCTCTACACGGCTACATATAACCCAAACAACAAACAATATGGAAGAAGTTTATGCATTTTTGAAGGCATGCGGCACCTATTATCTTGCCACTATGGACGGAGAACAACCACGCGTTCGCCCATTCGGTTCGTATGCTATTTACAACGGCAGATTGTATATCGAGACGGCTCATTATAAGCCTGTCAGCCATCAGATTGACGCCCATCCGCAAGTGGAGATTTGCGCCTTTGACAACGAGAGCAAGTGGGTACGCATTGCCTGCCGATTGGTAGCCGATGAGTCGTATGAAGCCAAACATGCTTTCTTGGAGCAGATGCCGGAACTGAGGGATATGGGGTACGACGAGACAGGCGACAAGATGGCTATCTACTATATGGCGGATGCCGAGGCGACTTTCTCAAGTTACACCGAGGCACCACGCATTGTTACATTCGGATAACCGGACACTATGAAACGCCTCTCTTTGCTTGCGATGGGAGTATGGCTGTGCCTAACGGGTGCAAGCGCCTACACCAATCCGATACTGCCCTACGACTACTCTGACCCCGATGTATGCCGTGTGGGAGATGACTACTACATGACCTCATCGTCATTCAACTGTATCCCCGGACTACAGATACTGCACTCTACCGACCTTGTGCATTGGACACTCACCGATGCGGCTCTGCCCGATTATGTACCGGGGACAGAAGACGAACCTACCCCACAATATGGCGGCGGGGTATGGGCACCGAGTATTCGCTACCACGAGGGGCGTTTCTATATCTACTACGGCGACCCCGACCGGGGTATCTACTGTGTGCGCTCGGAGGAGACCAAGTCGCTGCCATGCCGATGGGAGAAAGCCATAATGGTAAAGAAAGGCAAAGGGCTGATTGACCCTTGTCCGCTATGGAGCGAGGACGGACACTGCTACCTGGTACATGCTTTTGCGGGCAGCAGAGCGGGGTTTAAGTCTGCATTGGCAGTGTGCGAACTATCAGCAGACGGACTGACGACCCTCACAGAGAGCCGAATTGTCTTCGACGGACATCCCGATAACCCGACTTGCGAAGGACCTAAGTTCTATTTCCGAAACGGTTACTACTACATCTTCTGCCCAGCAGGGGGAGTGTCCACGGGTTGGCAATTAGCCATGCGGAGCAAGAGCCCCTACGGACCGTACCAAGCCAAGCGCGTATTGGAGCAAGGCGGGAGCGACATCAATGCTCCACACCAAGGGGCGTGGGTTACCTCGGAACCGAAAAAGACCGATATGGGCGAGGTCTGCGATTGGTTTTTTCATTTCCAAGATGTAGGTGTAGCGGGGCGTATTGTCCACTTGCAGCCTATGCGTTGGTCAGACGATTGGCCTATAATAGGGAATAACGGAGAACCTGTCATTCGGTGTGAGATGCGAGGCACAGCCGACAACGAGCCTACTGCGGGAGAGTCCGGTATCAGCCCGATATGGCGCGATGAGTTTGATGCTAACCGATTGGATATCAGTTGGCAATGGTCGGGCAACAGACGCTCGGAGTTTGCTTTTTGCAATGCCGCAGAATCACGCCTTCGGCTCTTTACCTACCCTGCCGACAGCGTGAATATAGCACAGAATTTGCTACTGCAAAAAATACCTGCGGGGCGTGCTTTTACGGCGACCGCCAAGGTGCGTTTTACACCGAATGTGAAGACTGCAAAGTATGAGCGGGCAGGACTGATTGTAGCAGGACGCCGCTGTTTTACGCTTGACGCACCTGCCGACGGGCAATGGGTTTGGCTTCGTGTAGAGGTATCTAAGACACAAGAATGTAGGTTTTACCTCTCTCGCGACGGCAAGACTTATGCCGACACGGGGGCAAGTTTCCAAGCAGTAGAGGGGCAATGGATAGGTGCGAAAGTCGGGCTATTCTGCACGCGTAAGCCTGTGAAAATCAACGACTCGGGTTATATGGATGTAGATTATTTTGAGATACATTAATTTCGCTCAGAGGAGCGCATTTTGCGATATGAAAAGTATTCAGTCTGTTTATACCTCGGCAGTATTGCTCGGAGTTTTGAGTGCGACCTTACTCTTAGCAGGTTGCCAAACTACAAAGAAAATCACCACGGCTTCTATTGCCCCGGCAACGAGCAAGGAAGTAGCAGCCGACACCACAGCCCTGCCTCCGTTCCCCGCAGAGGCACTCTACTTGATTGGGCGTGAGTGGGAGTGTATTCACGATTCGGCTTTTGCCAAGTATTTCACGCCTCGTGCGGAACAGATTCGCATGAGCGAACTGAGTATGGAGGACTACTTAGAGCAACGGTTGATTGAGTTGTATCCCGAACGAGCCTACCCGGGCTATGTTCGCAAGGTGGAAGAGATGGCAAAGATGCTCATCTATACCAATACGCAGACTGCTGCCATCAGCAACATGATGGGCAACGAACTGCCTTCACCGGCACAACTCAATGCACGCTACAGCCACAACCAAGCAGCCGCTTTCTCGTCGGACAGCCTGACACAAGAGATTGCTTTCTTGGAACTGACAGGCGATGAACTGCTCCGCTACAATGAACTGAATCGATTGGCAGCAGAGGCACGATGGGTAGGCAGAGCCACCATGGATTCGCTTACGCTCGGGACACTGGAGGAAGAGAACTTAGGCATTACTATTCTGCTTTGGCAAGGACCGCGAATGTTCTACCGTGTACTGCAAAGCAAGGAGCGTGCAACCCACCTGGCAGAGTATTTCTATCCCGGGGCCACCTCCGACGGAAAACTCGGTGATGCCTATCGGCATACGCTGGTAAATACACTACTACGCACCTATTGCGGACTGCCAATGACCTATCTGATTATGGATATTTACTGGGAAGAAATGCACCCGAATGCTCCGTGCGATAAGTATATGGACCTGCACAACAATGTAATTGGCAGGCGTACACACTATGCTGATTTTGTCTATTCGGAGCCGTCAGACACACCCTCATGGATGCAATGGGCAGAGCATATCCATACCTACATAGCCGACTCGACCAATGCCACTTTCTGCGCTTGGGACAAGGAGACACCCTCGATGGTAGTCATCCCGCAAGCCAATGCAGTGGATAATAAGTCGTATATTATTTGGGGAAAATAGACAATGGAACAAGGACAATGGACAATGGACCGCTTGCGCTAATGGACAATGGACGGGCGGTTTTGACATTTTGACAGGAAATGCTCAAATTAGATATCATTTTATCAAACGGCGTTTTTCTGTTAGGTCTCGACAAGGTCTCGACAAGAATTCGACTAAGTCGGTTCAAAGACCGTTTGACATTTTGATAGAAAAAGACCGCTTGCGCTAACGGAAGTTGGACGATAGACCGCTGCGCTGTTGGAAGTTAGATATTAGATGTTAGACATAAAAAAGGCTGCTCGATGACGGGCAGCCTTTTTTATGTAGTGATGCTATTGCTATCAGTTGTACTATTATGCTATGTCGGTCTATGGAACGATGATGAGTTTGCCCGAGGCAATCTTCTGTTTCTCGCTGAGATAGAATACATAGAAATAGATATTGTTGGTATCGAGCGTTAGGGTGATACCCGAGCGCAGGCTTGAGACATTGAGCAATCGCTCACGCCCATCAGCCTCCGTAACCATCTCCACATCGTTGGGGTCAGCCACAGGCACTTTCTCCAGAGCAATACGGTGTCCGTACATATCGTAGAGTGCGAACGAGACATCCTTACGCAAGGTAGCCACAAATATCTGCGTAGAACCCGCAAGGCGTTTGACGAGGACATCATCGGCAGTAGGCGTGAGTGCATCGTTGAGCGACGACTGGGCAAACCAGATATAGTACTTGCGTGTTTCTCCTGATTGGGCGGTGCAAGAGATGATACAGGTGTCTCCTACTGATACATCTTTGACACTGACATCCGCCCATTGCGACTGCGCCTCAGCCGTTACCTTCGGTGCAGTAAGTCCCTCCACAATATAGTAGGTGTAGAAAGTTTGCTCAGGGTCGAAAGCCGTAAACTCTTCGTGGTCGAAATAAATCATGCTGAGCAGGTTGTCGGTATCGGAGAGGATACCCTGGCGGATGATGTAGGTGCGCACGGTACCATCTTGCGCCGTAACGGAGATGACAGCCGTACCATCGTCAGCCACCGAGAGTTCGGCTTGTGCCTGCTCATCGGAGAGCGTGTAAGTAATCTGCCGGTCGGTAGCAAAATCGGCGGTAGAAGCCCCTACGGGATAAGAGATGAGGTACTCGGTAGAGTCGCTACGGAAGCCCTCAATCAGGTTGCCTCGCACGAAGATAGCGGTAAGCGAAGCATCGTTGTTCTTGGCAAAGGCAAAGGTGAGCGTATAGGCACACTGGTCGATGCCATTGGCTGCGGTAACGAGGATGGTAACTATCTGTTCGCCGGTAGCGAGTGTATCGGGCGCAGATTGCTCCACTGTCTGCTCTGCCTCGGCTTTGACGGTAGTGATAGCAGGCAACGAGGTCTGACCATAAGGGATAGTAATCGTATAGTCGTAGTGCGACGACTCGAACGGAAGCGCCAATCCGTTGCTCAATTCGATGTTCTGCAAGTTGGCATTGCTCGACTTGACGCGCTCAAAGAGGAGCGTGTAGGTAGCCTCAGAGAGGTCCTCGGCAGTAACACGCACAAAGACGGTATCGCCATTGGTGGTGATTTCTACTTGCTGAGCATCCTCTTTCTTGATGACGGTAACCAGCGGCAGGTTGGTGGTCTCGATAGGCAGCGACACCTTGTAGGAGAAACGCTCCGAGTCGAATTCAGACAGGTTCTTACCACCGACGAGAATCATATCGAGGGTATGCTCCGACGAGAGTTGAAGCGGATAGTGGATGATGTAAGTGCGTGTCGAACCATTGGCTGCAACTACCTGAATCTCTGTCTTTTCGCTCAACGATTTATCGCTCATCGTTTCACGCGTTTGCGTTACGCTGACGGTCTGATAAGCATCGCCTTGCAACGGATAAACCGACGGAACCTGCGTAGTGGATGCCGGTACGGTGTACCAATACTCTGTGGTAGCCGCCAAGAAAGCAGCCAGCGGTTTCTCATCAATATAAATCATTTGTAGGGTATCTACAGCGGATTGTAGGATGGAATAAGCGACGGTGTAGTAGTTGCTTCGTCCGCTCTCGGAGGTGACCACCAGTTGTCGCACGAGGCTTTGGGCGGTATGCTGCAAGGTATCGATACGAACGGTCTGCCAATCGTCGGCATTGGCCCACGAGAGTTCGGGGAAAGTAGCGGTACCTACCGGGAGCGACAAGACATAGTAGAACCGTTGCGGCGCAAAGTCAGCCATTGGCAGTCCGTCGGCATAAATCATCTGCAAGGTATCAGCCGCCGATGGTGTGAAGGCAAATGCCACGGTGTAGGTAGCCTGTGTAGTACCGTCTTCTGCCAGTACATTGATTGTAACATAGTTGTCTTTGGTTTCGGCAGATACCTGCTGGCGGGTCTCGGCTTTCTGCGCCACGACCTCGGGGAGGGAATGTACGCCTACGGGCAGGGTAACGGGATAGTAGTACTGAGTAGGCGCAAAAGCAGGCAGCGAATCGCCGTCGAGATAGATCATTCCGAGGTCAGCATTTGCCGACATGGGAATAACGAAATCGAGGGTGTATCGGTTGGTAGTAGCACCATCAGGGGCCGTGATATCCAGATAGACAGTCATACCCGAAACAGAAGTGGCTATATCCTGTCCGTCCACACGGAGCGATGCCGACACCTCTGGCAGGTAGGTAGTACCTGCGGGGAGGTTAATCTGATAGGTGTTTTGCATTGAGGAGAATGACAGACGCGGATTGAGCGCATGCTCAAACTCGCTGAATGTCTGCCCATTGAGCAAGATATTTGCCAAAGTGGCATCGGTAGAGAGCGACTCGGTAAACACCTCGACGGTGTAGTCTTGCGCCGTGGTGCCGTCTTGTGCTACCACATGGAGGACATAGCCCATATCGTTGGCAGCCGTAGCCAAGAGCGTAACGGTTTGGAAGTTATCGTCCGCCGTCCACTCGATGTCGGGCTGACTGCTCTCGGTGCGCACGGAATAGAAGTGTCGCCCCGATTCAAAATGCGCTACCGGAACACCATCCACAATGATCCCCGTGAGGTCTGCATTGTGGCTCGGTTCTGTTTGTACAAGAACCGTGTATTCACTGATTTGTCCGTTCTCTGCCGTTACCGTGATATAGGTGTTTCTTCCCAATCGTCCTGCTGTAAGTTCTACCGTCTGCGCCTTATCGCCCACGATATATTCGAGCGATGGCATCTGCGGTTCTGCCAATTTGACAGTAGGAGCAGGCAGGGTAACGGTATAAGTAAGTGTTGCAGGGTCGAAATCGTCTATCTCAGTGCCATTGAGCAGGATAGAAGCCAAGCGACTATCAGCAGATAGAACGGGTTTGATAGCGATGGTGTATGGCGTCCCCACGGTGCCGTCTTCGGCGATGACACGAATGGTGTAGGTGTAGTTGTCGCTATCCAAAGCAATCTGCAGTTGCTGCTCGGTTTCGGCTTTGCGGACATCGATATGCACCATTGTATCGGTGTAGAGCGTGTAGGACGATACGGCAGGGTCGAAATCAGCGTAGGACTCACCATCGATAAGGATAGCAGCCAGGCGGGTATTGGCAGAAGGCGTAGTAGGATAAGTGAGCGTATAGGTATGTTGCTCACTACCAAACACTTGCCACTGCATATCGGCGGGCGTTTGGATAAAGACAACGGAGTCTTGCTCGTACTTGCTAACGAACATCGCCACATCGGGACGCTCATACGAATAGTCGTACTTATCTTCAGCAAAATCACTCGGGATATTACCATTGAGGGTAATCTCTGCGAGTTGTCCGGAGGTGGTAACAGCAGGTTGAATACGGCGAATGGTGTAGGTTCCGACACTGCCGTTCTCGGCGGTAACCGACAGAGTGGCTTGGTCAGCCCCGAAGTGCGCCCGAACAGTCTGACCATCTTGTTTCTTAGCAAAAGCGATATCGGGCATTGTAGAAGCGGTGATAGTGTAGTTGCGTGTATCGGGAGCAAAATCGCAGACGCCGGAAAGGCTTGCCAAGGTGGTATCATCTGAGAGGTCGGTAACGAAACGCACCGTATAGACACGGCTCTCGCCCGCCTCAGGAGTAACGGTGATAGTCAGCACCGAGTCGGCATACGCAGTAGCCACGGTTTGCAGGCTGCTCATAGGGGCAGGGTAAACCGATGGCAGATGGCGAGTAGATGAAGAGAGATGAAGCGTGTATTCGGTGGTCTCGGGAGCAAAGCCAACTATCTCTGCCCCATCTACATAGATAGAACGGAGTGTATTGCGTGTATCGAGCGGACGAAGGACCTCCAGGGTGTAAAGCGTAGAAGTACCGTCCTCGGCATAGTTGGTGATATTTGCACGGCGAACGCCATATCCGCCATCTTGCGTCTCTGCCTGCCAAACTACAGATTGGGCTTGGTCAACCACCTGCCCCGTAAATGCCAAAGCGGGTGTTTGCGTTGCCTCCGGGTCGGTAAGCGTAACCGAGAAAGCCGTATCGGACAAGGTAGCATCGATGCCATTCACCTTCAAGGCAGAGAGGGTGCTGTTGTAGGAGAAACGGAACCAATCGACATAGAGTTCAGCCCCGCTCGATGCACCTTTCGATTCGTTGGTAGCATCAATGGCAATGTTCATACCTTTGATACGCTTGCCGCTCAAATCAAGCGGTTGCGTATAGGTGGAGTACTGCCCCGATGTAGCGGTCTGCGTATAGTCGAAATTATACTCGGTGTCGTCGTAGTCTTGGAAGCGGTAGGCAAAGAGTGCACCGTTGCCTGCCTTTCTCTTGTATTGATAGTTGACGGCGATAGCATCGGGCGTATTGTGGAAATTGATATAATCTGCAAAAGCATAATGCGTCTCATTTTTTACAGATATTGCACCGGACAACTTACCCAATGTAATTACTGCAGGTAATGCACCACCAGCAGCAGACCAATACTTTGTTTTGAATCCGACTTGAGTATCTGATGATTTTACGATTTCACTACCTGTTGTTGAACAACTAACTACACAAACACTCTCAAAAAAATCCGCAGGGACTTGCCAACTTACCGGTTTATCGCCGTTGTTGTATTTGGCTTTTGTCCATTCCGTAAAGTCTGAATTAGGAATAATCTCGTTAGGATAGTGCAGATAGAGTGTGTAGGTATTGATAAAGCCATCTTTCGACACCTCAGCCTGCCAACTCCATTGGTCGTTCACCAAACGCTGCACCTGTACTCCTGCGGCTGCTGAATACTCCACAACGGGCAAGGTTGCCGATGATGCACAGTTCACCACATAACTAAATCGATTCTTATCGAACTCTGCCAGCGGCGTGCCGTTGATAGTGATTGATTCCAACACCGCAGGGTTCTGCGTGGTGAGTTGCGGTGTGAGCGTATAGACTTGGTCGGCCTCGTTGGGGCGGTTGGAACGGACGGTGATAATCGTCGGGTGATAGATTCCGCCGGGTTGTACCCAGACGGTCTGCTCATCGAAAGCCTTGGTATATTCCACGGTCAGCGTGCGTGTGCCGTAGGGCAGGTTCACCGTTTGGTCTGTGGTTGCCACATTGAGCAACTCGCCCGTCTCAACTATACGCAGCGTATCCAATCGATTGGTTTTCTGCGAAAGGCTGTCGCGGAACAAAATGTTGTAGGTGCGTTGGTCGCCATTCTCGGCAGTAACGATAACCTGCGAAGTCTGCCCCAACGGCCGCGAGATAAAGTCGAGAGTCTGCTCGGGTTCGGCTTTGGTATAGACTATATCGGGTGCAGATTGAGTCTGATAGGGCAGCCAAACGGTATAGTCGGTAGTCTCGGCAGCAAATGCCAACTCGGCAATATCCGAATTGAGGTACATATCTGCCAACGCCACATTGCCCGACTTGCGCACGGGGAAAGCAATCGTATAATCGTTGCTCGTCGTACCATCGGCAGCCACTACATGGATACGCGTGGTACCATTGACGGCACTGAAATAGGTGGTAATCGTCTGGTTGGGCAACTGTCCTACGGCAAACACATTCGGCACTACGCGTGTACGCCATGCCAGCGTATCGGCGTACGCAAAGCGGGTCGGCTCGAAATCGGACAACGAAACACCATCGATACGGATATCGCTCAGCAAAGCATTATCCGACATCACGCGGGTGTAGCGGATAGTATAAGTCATAGTAGCCCCACCCTCGGCACGAACAATCAGTTGCTGTTGGTCAGCAGTGGTGTTAGCCACCAGAACAGTTTGTCCCTCACGCACGCTATATATAAAGTGTGGCAATGCAGCACCATTGTCCAACGAAAGCGTATAGTCGGTTTGGTCGGGGTCGAAAGCCAAGGTATGCCCCTCTACCTGCAGGTTCTGCAAGCGGGCATCGTTGTATTTGGCAATACGGAAAGCCACGGTATAAGTAGCCTCAGCACCCGATGGTGCTACCACGGTGATAGCGGTAGTGGCGGGTGCGGACTGACCAAAATAGGTAACTTGTGTATCGCTATTTTGGAGGAACGATACCACAGGCAAGGTACTGCCCGCAGGCAGGTCTATCGTATAAGCGGTGGTAGCGGGGTTGAACTGCGGCAGGGGAGTGCCGTCAATCAAGATAGCACGCAGTGTGCAGTCGGCAGAAACGGTCTTTTGGAAATGGAGCGTATAGACTACATGTCCTTCCTCTGCCTGCACATAGAGCATCACATCGTTGCCCTTGCGCAGCACATCCACCGTGCGGCCCGCAGCGGCTTGGTAAGTAACAGCGGGCAGTCCGTCGGTGTATGCCACCGTATATTCAGTCGTCTGCGGAGCAAAACCTGCCAACGGAGTACCATCGAGCAGGATACTCTCCAGCGTAACCGACGAGAGGGGCGAGGCGGTGAAGGTGATAGTATAGACATTGGCGGCACCGCTCTCCGGGGTAACGCAGATATGTGCCACGCCAGCAGCATACGGAGCGGTGATAGTTACCTGCTGTCCCTCCTCTTTATCCACGGTGATCCGCGGGCAAGTAGTCGAGCCGAGCGACACGGTGTAGGCAAGCGTATTCTTATCGAAGCCTGCCAACGGCTGCCCGTCCAGGTAAATCATCTTGAGAAAAGCATTCTCCGATTTCTGAATGATAAACCGAATCGTATAGGTGCGTTTGTCGCCGTTCTCAGCGGTAACCGTGATAGTCTGCGTAGCGTTCTCACACATACTCAGGACTTTCTGCGAAGCCTCAGCCTTATCGTAAGCCACTGCCGGAATGGTACTTACGCCCACAGGTAGGGTGTAGGTATAGTTGAGCATGTCTGCGTGGAAGTTAGCCAGCGGCGCACCGTCCACATAGATCATCCCCAGAGCCGTATTACTCGATGTGGTAACCGTGAAATGGATGATATAGGTCTGCCCTGCCCCACTCTGCGGACGCACGGTAATCTTATAGTCGTCGGTTACATTGCTGCCCGAACGCACCGTAATCGTCTGATACTCATCGTTGGGCGTGTAGGTTACCGTCGGCTGCTTGGTTGTGCCTTGCGGTAGAGTAACCGTATATTCCAGTTGGTTCTTATCGTAGTCTGCCAGTGCTACGCCGTCCAAATAAATCATCTTGAGCGTAGCATCGGTGGCTTGTTGTACAGAGAAAGTAATCTGATAAACCGTGGTATTCCCATTGCCTGCTGCCACTACGATACGAGTGGTACCGTTCAGTCCGCCCGACATAATGGTAACCGTCTCATACTCATCGCCTTTGATCGCCTCTATCTGCGGCATCTCGGTTGTTCCGATAGGCAGGGTATAGGTATATTCGGTCTTGTCTGCCGAGAAATCGGGCAGTTCCACCCCGCCTATTCGTATGCCTGCGAGTGTAGAAATCTCCGATTTGAGCGTAGTGAATACAATCTTATAGACGCTCTGATCGCCGTTGCCGGCAGTTACGGTAACGCGCGTGGTACCATCTAACCCGCCCTCGGTGATACTCACTTGCTGATACTCATCGCCCGGCTCGTAGATTATCTTAGGCAAAGCAGTCGTACCCATCGGCAGCGTAACATAGTAGGTGAAGTTATCAACCGCAAAATCGCGGATATAACCGCCTTCCACTTGCAGGTTCTTCAGGTACGAATACGACGAAGCCTCCAAACGAAAATTGAGTTTGTAGGTCTTGGGTACTGCATTGCCGGGTGTGGTAACGGCAATCTGATAAGTACCTCCGTCTATCACGGCGGGGGCGGTGTATTTGATAGTTTGCGCACCTGCGGGATAAGCCGATACCGCCTCTATGGTAGGCATCACCGTTGTTCCGACAGGCAGCGAGACACGATAGATAGTCTGTGTCGGCACAAAGCCCGTCAGCGATTTGCCATTCACGAGGATGTCTTTGAGCGTGTTGTCAGCCAAGGCTGCGACACGAAAATTGAGCGTATAGGTAGCAGTGGTCTGCTTATCGGCCGCCGTAACCTTGATAGTAGCCGTACCGGTTGTGCTTGTAGGTTGCGTGATGCCAATAGTCTGCGCGTCCTCCTGCCCCTCTGCCGTAACCACGGGCGTGGCGGTAGTACCATAAGGCAAATCCACCGTATAGGAATAGGTGGTAGCACTAAAATTGCGCAGGCTCGCACCGTTCACTCGGATGTCCGCCAACTTAGCATTCTTGCTCGCCTCGCGCACGAATTTGATTTTATATACCTGTTGTTTGGTGCCGTCTTCCGACTTCACGGTGATGACGGTAGGTGCCCCATCGATGACGCCATCTTCTATCGTAATTTCCTTGCCCGACAATACACGCCCCGCAAAAGTGGCGGTGGTACCATGGGCATTGGTCAGCGAACCTGCACCACGGCGTGCCTCTATCTTAGGCAAAGCGGTAGCGTCGCGACCGAGCGAATAGGTCTGCTCCTCGGAGGTGTTGGGGTTGAAGCCCTTCCACTCCTTATCATCGATAAAGAGTTTCTGAATAGTAGCCGAATAGATGAGTTCCACATCGTCCACATAGAGCGAGTTGCCCGCATACAAACCGCTCGTAGCGCGGAAGTTCGGGTAGTTGCTCGCGGAGAAGATGATATTCATCATCGTGGGCGCATCGCTGCTAAAATAGTAAATCGGCACGCGGATATTCGTCCAGTTGTTGTACTCTTTTTTCTCGTACCACAAGCCCTCGGCTATCTGATTGGCTTTTTGGTCGGTACCGCACTCGTTGCCGTCAAGAGCCTGACGAATATCGCTCTCCTCGTTGGTCTTGCTGAGCGAAGTACAGTTGCCGTTCTTGCCCTTGTATTTATTTCCTTTGGAAGTACCCGACCATGCATAGTAGAGCAAGTAGAAGTCCTCCTTATCCACATTCGCCCCCACACGGCGTATCCATACCGACATGCTGTCCGGGCGGTAGGTGAAACTGATACCTCCCTCCGTACCGGCAGTGGCTTCGCTCACCGCCGTAATGCTCTTCACATACACCCACGGCTGCCCGAGCGAGAAATAGCCCGGCGATACCTCCGTGATACCGGCAGCACCTACCTCTTGGTCTTGCACCATCATCGATGCCGATCCTGTATGCCCCGCCTCTTTGTGGGCGAAGTTGAACTTAAAACCGAACTGCGTTACATTGCTTGCGTTCCAACTTGCAGGCTGAATACTGCCATTGAAAGCCGCACCGCTCCAATCCTCAAAACCGGGATTGGGCAGTTGCTGCGCACGCGCGGGAACCGCTAATAGGGAACATACACCCAAACACATTGCCGCTTTGGTCAGTGAACGAACCCAAGTCTGCAATCGGGATGTCTCTGTAAAAAGTTTCCTCATATTAATTAAGATAATCATTAAATATGTCCGTATTTTACCGCACAAAAAGTGCGTTTTCTTATCGGGTGCAAAATTACTGCAAATCGTACAACCCCGCAAGCCCTTATATTAGGAAAAAATAGACGATTGTTAAGGCTATGCGCAAAAATAGGCGTTTTACAGGGTAGAAATCAGCACAAAAAATAAGCAACCACCCATCCGAGGCGGTTGCTATGTAAGGAAATATGTGGTCTTGATTAGAAATGCAGTGCCAATCCCAATCCGTTGGTGTTGGCTTGCAGATGAAGTGAAAGCGGTTTGCTGTCGTCTGCCGTACTCTCTTTAGCCGGGTGCTGCAAGAGGTAGCAGTTGTTGTACACCTCGTGGGTATGATTGCACTTCTTGCTGCCCACCGAGAGCAACGGGATAGAAGCCACCGTGCATACAGCACCGCCCGCCATCATAATAATTCCGGCCGTTGACATTCCTACACCATAGTACGAATTGGGGTCAGAGGCATCGTGATGGCGTTGCATCTTCAGACCAACGATATACACCGGAATACCCACTGCCTCAAGGCACAGCCCCGAACCGAAGAAACGCCAACCGAGCGACCATAGTTTCTGCCCGCGTTGGTAACTCTGCCATGCCTCGGGACAGTTATTCTCGATAAACTTAAGATACGCCTCCTCCGTCATCTGCGTTACTTGGGTATCCTCATTCAAGAAATAGATATGCTTCTGCTTGGTAATCATACCCGGCAGCAGAGGCTGGCGCACCACTTTATCGTAGAGCGCAGGGTCGGTCAGGTCGTTATTAAACACCGA
Organism: uncultured Bacteroidales bacterium; assembly: GCA_900542355.1. GTDB lineage: Bacteria > Bacteroidota > Bacteroidia > Bacteroidales > Paludibacteraceae > Colicola. The sequence continues at coordinate 23,110 of UQNE01000007.1, forward strand.
TACACGCCCGTCTTCAAACAGGATAGACACGATATTCGAGAGCGGCAAACGGAAAGTGGGACCGTCGATCTCGTCTGCCTGCCGATAGAGGATGTCGTAGGACGACACCTCTATTATCTTAGCGTTGATACGCTCCGCATCGGTGGTTACGATGATGTCTTGTGCCGACACTGCCAGAGCCGACACCGCACACACAATCAGAAAGCATAGTCGTTTCATATAGCCGATAGGTTTTATCTAAAACTCGCGACAAAGGTACTGTTTTATTTTGAATTATGCAACCCAAGAGCCACATTGAGCAATAATCGGAAGATTTATCTTAACAAAAGGAACTTTTTTCAGAACGCCGCATTATGCATTCGTTCGTTATGCATTAACAAAGTACCACTCTCTGACGGACTATACACGAAGTACGGTCGGACTATGGTCGGATTTGCTTAATCACCGCATAATCACCCCTTAATCACCGCATAATCACCCGATAATCACCCAATAACGACCCGATATCGACAGGGAACAGACTCGGTACAGGAATGTCCTGTTAGTCATTTTGACATAATGACTGCGTTTTGCAAGAATATGTATCATTTTGAAAAAATACAAATTAACCATTAGGTTTCGATAAGGTCTCGACGAGGTTTCGATAAAATCCTTACTTAGACAATATAACATTTTGACAGATATTTTGGCGAAACGGTAACAAATTGAACGGACGAATAATGGAGAAAACAGCACAAAAAAATAGGGCGTAACAGTACGGAATTGGGGAATAACCAGTGTAACAGTGTAACAGTGTAACAGTTGATTTTTATCATTATGTGTGTGCGCACAGGCGGGTATAAAGTTTTAGAAACAGCCGTTACACTGTTACACAATGCATAATGTAGAATGTAGGATGAAGGATGTAGGAGATGGGATTTTCTTGTTTTTTTGGGGTGCAGAGGCTACCATTTGGGGGAATGGTTGCTCGTATTTGGGCGGCAAAATGGCACAGATATTGCGTATATCAAAAAAAAGCAGTATCTTTGCAATGCATAATGTAGAATGCACAATGCATAATTATATGTTTAGTACATTTTTTCGACATATCGGGGAGTACTTTCTCCTAATGGGCAAGGTGTTTCGTATGCCCGACCGGCAGCGTATGTTCTGGCGTCAGTACTCGCGTGAATTGGAGAAACAGGGGCTGCAATCGCTACCTATTGTGACGATTATTTCGGTGTTTATCGGTGCTATCTTGACGATACAAGCCAAGACGAACACGGAAAATCCGTTGCTGCCGACCTATACGACCGGTTTGCTCACCCGAGAGACCTTGCTGCTTGAGTTTTCATCGACTATTCTGTGCTTGATTTTGGCGGGAAAAGTAGGGTCGAACATCGCCTCGGAGATAGGCACAATGCGTATCACGGAGCAGATAGACGCCATGGAGATTATGGGTGTAAACTCGGCTAACTACTTGATTTTGCCCAAGATATTGGCGTTTGTATCGATGATGCCGTTCTTGGTGATTATCTCGACGACCATTGGTTTGATAGGCGGTTGGGGCGTAGGTGCGTTCACGGACATCATCACGGTGAAAGACTATCTGGTAGGCGTACAATACGCATTCAACCCGTACTTTGTATGGTACGGAATCATCAAAGCCTTGGTGTTTGCATTCATCATCACGAGTATGAGCAGTTACTACGGCTACAATGTGCGCGGTGGTGCGCTGGAGGTAGGTAAAGCCAGTACGAGCGCAGTGGTAAACTCGAGCATAACCATCCTATTTGCCGACCTACTGCTGACAAAACTGCTGCTGTAATTCAATGCATAATGATGAATGCATAATGCATAATTTTATCTTTTGGTGAAATGATTGAGGTAGATAACATAGTAAAGAGTTTTGACAGCACGGTGGTGCTTGACCATATCAGTACGGAGATGCTTGACGGAAAGGTGAATATGATCATCGGTCAGTCGGGGTCGGGCAAGACGGTGCTGATGAAGTCGTTGATAGGTCTGCACCCTGTGGACTCGGGGCGGATTGTCTATAAGACTCCCCTACCCCACGCAGCGGGGGAGGCTGTTGCATACGGGAAAGAGCAGGACTTGGCGAAGATGAAAGAGAAAGAAATCCGCTTGCTGCACCGAGAGGTAGGTATGCTGTTTCAGGGGGCTGCGCTGTTTGACTCAATGAGCGTGCTAGAGAATGTGATGTACCCGCTGGAGATGTTCTCTGACCAGACAGAAGCGGAGATGGAAGAGCGGGCTCGTTTTTGCTTGGAGCGCGTGAACATAGCAGAGCGGGCATTCACATTGATGCCGAGCGAGATCAGCGGGGGTATGCAGAAGCGTGTAGCGATAGCCCGCGCCATATCGATGAACCCGAAGTACCTATTCTGCGATGAGCCTAACTCGGGTCTTGACCCGAAGACGAGCATCGTGATAGACCAACTGATACACGAACTGACCGAGGAATACAATATGTGCACCGTGATTAACTCGCACGATATGAACTCGATCATGGAGATAGGCGACAACATCTTGTTTCTAAAGAACGGCAAGAAAGAATGGCAAGGGTCGCGCTTTGAAATCTTCCATACAGGCAATGAGGCATTGGACGACTTTGTATTTGCCAGCAACCTATTTAAGAAGGTAAAACAAGCGGAGGAGAAAGAACCTATAATGGATACGAAAAGATGAAAAAGATACTTTTTATATTGGTACTCAGTACCTTATGCATAGCGGGCAATGCGAAAGTGCCGGCAAGACGCGGTGTACCGGCTTACCCCGGAGTGATAGAACGCGTACAACCCAACGGCGACACGCTGCAGACCTATCTGCGTGGCGACGAACACAAACACTGGACAATGACCTTGGACGGGTGGCAAGTGGTGGAAAACAAATGCGGCTACCTCTGCTATGCCAAACAACGCAAGAACGGGCGTGTGGTAGCCGGTTGCAAGAAAGCGCACAACCCGGAGCAACGCACCGCTTGTGAGGTACAATGGCTTGAGAAACACGGCGTAAAGAAAGAAGTGGTGCTCTATTGAGCAATTAAGAATTAAGACATAACTGACCCTTATGAAAAAGATATTGTTTGTACTATTATGCTGTGTATCAGCATTGTATGTATCGGCTGCGCCTGCCCGCCGGGAGGGGCATATCGTGAAGCAAGCCGACGGAACGGAACTGATGGTATTTAACCACGGCGATGAGTATTTCCATTGGCAGACCGACCAAGACGGGCGTTGGATTGAGTTGACAAAAGACGGAATGTACCAAGAAGTAGCAGCGATGAGCGAGCAGGAGATAGCGGCAAGACGCAGTGCTTCACCCCGCTTCAGAAAGCCGACCCAAACCACACAAGCCACCCCAACGAACATTGCACCACGAGGACTGATTATCCTTGTTAACTTTGCCGATACCTCGTTCATCACCCCCAAAAGCGAGATAGATTCGATGATCAATGGTACACACTACACCCGCCAATACTCGTACTCGTACACCTCCTATTTTAAGAAATATACGGTGAATGTAGAGTCGGAGGGGTCGGCACGACAGTACTTCCATGATGTGTCGGCGGGGCAATACAACCCGCAGTTTGATGTAGTGGGGCCGGTAATGGTAAGCAAATCGTATTCGTACTATGGCAAGAATGACCGTTGGGGCAATGACCAACACCCGGAAGAGATGGTGAAAGAGGCCTGCCAATTAGCCTACTCGGAATATGGGGTGGACTACTCACTCTACGATAACGACAACGATGGGAAAGTGGACTTTGTATATATCTACTACGCCGGTGCAGGTGAGTCGGACAGCGGTGCATCGAACACGGTTTGGCCACACTCATCGTCGCTGACAGAACTCGGGACGAGCCTGAGCGTAGGCGGCAAAAAGATAGACAAGTACGCTTGCAGCAACGAGATGAGCAGTCTATCGGGGTATCACGACGGTATCGGCACTTTCTGCCACGAGTTTACGCATGTACTCGGATTGCCCGACCTATATCGCACCGACGGTAGCAGCAGTCGTACCTTAGGCGATTGGGACATCTTGGCCTATGGTTGCTACAACAACGACGGCAACACGCCGTGCGCCTTCTCAGGCTATGAGCGTTTCTTCTGCGGCTGGGTTACTCCACAAGTGCTGACCGACTCGGCATACTACAGTCTGAACGAACTGAACAGCAGCAACACGGTGCTTCTTATCTCGCCGAGCGGAGCGCATAACTTAGTGGGCAACGACCCTAACCCTACCACATTCTACCTGCTTGAGAACCGCCAGCAGACCGGTTGGGACGAACACTTGGTAGGGCACGGACTGATGCTGACAAAGATACAATACTCGTACACGACATGGTACAATAACACAGTGAACAACTCGGCGAGCAGTATGGGCGTAGATATTATCGAGGCGACCACCAATACCTCGACCGGCAACCGTGCCAGCGACCTATTCCCCGCCGGGGGCAATGCGTACACGGGAATAAGCGGCTATGCACTGACAGACATCAAAGAGGAGAACGGAGTGGTTTATTTCTCGCTCAACGGTGGTAAGACCCCGCGCGAGACATCAATTGACCACACCGACGCGGACGAGGAACAGATAATAGGGATATACACTCTGACAGGGCAATCACTGCCCATCGAAACACCATTGGAACACGGAGTATATATCATCCGCACCAATAAGAACTCGTACAAGATAGCACGCTGATGAAAATCATCTCATACAACCTCAACGGTATCCGTGCGGCAGTGGGCAAAGGTCTGCTCGACTGGTTGCAGGCGGAGAACCCCGATGTGTTTTGCATACAAGAGAGCAAGGCGCAACCCGAACAGATAGACACCGCAGCCATGCAGGCGTTGGGGTACCACAGTTACATTCACTCGGCGGAGAAAAGAGGGTATTCCGGCGTAGCGATATTCAGCAAGCAAGAGCCGGACTGCGTAGTGGCAGGTATGGGCATACCTCGCTACGACCAAGAGGGACGCGTACTGCGTGCGGACTTCGGCGACATCACCGTGGTGTGCGTGTATATCCCGAGCGGGACAACCGGCGGCGCACGGCAGGAGTTTAAGATGGAGTTTTTGGAGGATTTCCTGGTATGGACCTTGGAGTTGCGCAAGACCCGCCCGAACATCGTGGTATGCGGCGACTACAACATCTGCCATAAGCCGATAGACATCAACCACCCCGAGCGGCAAGTGGGCGTGAGCGGATTTTTGCCCGAAGAACGCGAATGGATGGATCGATGGGAGGCGAGCGGTATGGTGGACACCTTCCGTGTGTTTGACCAGAGTGCGAACCGCTATAGTTGGTGGAGTTATCGCTTTGGTGCGAGAGAGCGGAATGCGGGTTGGCGTATCGACTACCACTGGATAAGCGAACCGCTGCGCGGACGACTGACCGCTGCTCGGATACTAAGCGACGCCATTCACTCGGACCACTGCCCAGTGGAGGTGGTGATAACGACTCCCCCAAGCCCCCTCAAAGAGGGGGATGTGCGAGGATAATTACGCAACAGAGAATATGGACAAACTGAGGACAGAACATCTGGTAAAGAAATACGGCAAGCGCACCGTGGTGAACGATGTGAGTATCCACCTTGAGCAAGGCGAGATAGTGGGACTATTGGGGCCAAACGGTGCGGGCAAGACTACCACATTCTATATGACTACCGGGCTTGTTACCGCTAACGAAGGAAAGATCTTTCTCAACGACAAGGATATTACCTCGTACCCGATGTACAAGCGGGCACAGTTGGGTATCGGTTATCTGCCGCAGGAGGCGTCGGTTTTCCGTAAGATGACCGTGGAGGACAATATCCGCGCGGTGCTGGAGATGACCAAGTTCAGCAAGGACTATCAAAAACAAAAATTAGAGCAACTCATCTCGGAGTTTAACCTTGCGCATGTGCGCAAGAACCTCGGCGACCGCTTGTCTGGCGGCGAGAGGCGCCGCACGGAGATAGCGCGTTGCTTGGCTATCGAGCCGAAGTTCGTCATGCTCGATGAGCCGTTTGCGGGCGTGGACCCGATAGCCGTGCAGGAGATACAAGATGTGGTATGGCGACTGAAAGACAAGAACATAGGTATCCTTATCACCGACCACAATGTGGACGAGACACTGATGATCACCGACCGTGCTTACCTGCTCTTTGAGGGCAAGATACTCTTCCACGGCACGCCCGAAGAACTTGCCGCCAACCCGATAGTACGGCAGAACTACTTAGGGCGCGACTTTGAATTGAAGAAAAAGACCCGCGCGGACGATGCCCCGCAAGGGGTGCCGACAAAGGCAGAACAGAATAGTTGAAAACAGCAAAGGATACGCAAGGGATGAGCAAGGAATAGCGAACCGATACACATAGCAAAAACAGGGGTAGTCATCGCTTGCACCACACAAAAAAAGACCTATCGATTTGACTTGTTGAAAGCACAAACCTACATAGCGTTTCTGCTGCTTACGGCACTGACCGCCTGCACGCAGATAGAGGAGCAACCCGCGCGTATCGTGCGTTGTGCGGATATGCCCGGGGCGCGAACGAGTGCTACGGCATGGAGCATAGGCGGCAAAGGGTATGTGTTGGGCGGAAGAGGCGAAGGCAATCGTATCGACAGCACCTTATATATATATGAGGCAGCGAACGACAGTTGGAGCGACAAACAGGCGACACCACTCAGTCCGAGAGTGAATGCGTGCGCTTGTGCCGTAGGCGAGAAAGCCTATATCGGTTTGGGGTTCTGCGGCAAAGCCTACGGCGATGACGCATACTTGAACGACTGGTGGGAGTACACGCCTGTGACCAATAGTTGGCGACGACTGAGCGACTATCCGAACGAGAACACCGTGGGGGCGATTGCCTACACCGACGGCGAACATATCTACTGCGTACACGGTTTCGGTTGGGGGTTTACCACCGATGTTGTGTGCTACGACATCTCTGCCGACCGATGGACTACCATAGAGCGGGACAAGCACCCCGAACACGCCTCGATGGCAGGGGCGGGAGGCACCGTAGGCGGACGGCATTACTTCGGCACCGGCTACAACACTCGTAGTCTGAACGAATGGTACGAGATTGATTTTCAAGGCAATTGGACAGCGCGCAAGAGCGTGCCGAGCCGACGAGAAAACAGTGTGTGTGTCGCAACGGAGCGATTTATCTACCTTGCCGGAGGGCAGTACTTCGGCGGTACGCTCACCGATGGCAAGGTGTTTGACGATGTGTTGCGCTATTCGCCCGAGGACGACCGATGGACAATAGCAGGACACACCAACGAGGCGGCTATCAACCGTATTGGCTTCAGTATCAACGGAGTAGCCTATATCGGATTGGGCGAAAACGAAGAGGAGAAACCCTTAAACTGCTTGTATCGTATTGAGGAATAAGTGCGTCATATCAGCCTTACTATGCTTGCTATGCGTAGCGAACGCCTCGGCGTGGGAATGGTGGCCGTTGCCGATGGACGGGGCGGACAACAGGCAGGACACCCTGCTTTACACGGTAGGGCTGCAGGGAGCGGCATCCTACGGGCAGACCGCACCTTATTGGCTGCAGACCAACCGACACGGCGATGTCTCCGCAGCCCCGCTGAGCGGAAACATCACGGCGGGGATCATCAAACCTGCCACTCGCCCGAACCGTTGGTTCGACTACGACTTTGCACTCACTCTCACAGGGCGTTTGCAGAGCGGCAGTGAGGCAATACAGCCGTCGCAGAATCGATTGGGCAACCTATACAGCACACTGGCTTATGCCCACTTGCGACTATACATCATCGACATCACTGCGGGCATTCAGCCCGAGCAATACGGCCCGACGGACAACCTGCTGACAAGCGGCGGACTGCTCTACTCGTACAACGCACGACCAATGCCGGGTGTGAAGATAGGTATCGACCAATGGACTGCTTTTCCCGGACTGTTCGGCTATGTGGAGGTACGAGGCGGGATAGCACACATGTGGCAGACGGATAATGTGTATGTTACGCAAGGTATGGTACATCATAAATGGGTCGGCGGATGTATAGGCGGCAGGCTGCCGGTGAATGTGAGTTACGAATTTCACCATGTGGCGCAATGGGGCGGCTACTCGCCCGTGTATGGCGACCTCGGCAACAGTTGGCAGGCGTTTATGAATGCGGTGTTGGTGCGCTCGGGCGGCACGATGGCGAACGACCAAATCAATGCACAAGGCAACCATATCGGCAGTCAGATACTTACGGTGGACGCTAAGGGCGACGGGTGGGAAATGAGTGCCTATTGGCAGAATATCTTTGAAGACGGACCGATACGCTTTATCGGCGCGGGAATGAATGCGGCAGACGGGATATGGGGACTGCATATCAGTCAGAATAAGTGGCCGTATATCAGCGGATTGACCTACGAGTTTATCAACACAACCGATCAATCGGGTCCGTATCACGACAAAGACGGCTATATCTACGGCGGGGCGGACTCCTATTTCCGCAACGGTATCTACCGCAATGGCTGGAACTACGGCTATCGAACGATCGGCACACCATTTATCACCTCGCCGATATACAACGCTGACGGCACCATAGATACGCGCAACAGCCGAGTGCAGGCACACTATATCGGTCTCAAGGGCGACATCTGCGGATACAAGTATCGGGCAGTATGCTCCTACGCAAAGAACTATGGGAACGACAACCGCAGCAAGACGCTACTCTCGACCAATACAGGCGTATTGCTCGAAGTGGAGAGACATGTAGAGAAAGCGTGGGGATTGGACTTCGGACTGAGCCTCGCAGCCGACTTTGGCACACAGTTTGGCAACCAATTCGGTGCGATGATACGCATCAGCAAACAAGGACTGATCACGCAATTGAGATAAACCGGCGCAAATAGAAATATAGTAACCTAAAAAACAAAACAGATATGAACTTTGTAGAACTAAGTAATCACATCTTCAGCACGGCAGTGCGGGACTATCACAAGACGGATAATGTGGACGCCCCTATTCATAATCCATATAATGCGGGGACTATCGAACGCGATCTGTATCTAAAGAACTGGATTGATACCGTGCAATGGCACTTAGAGGACATCATCCGCGATCCTCAGATAGACCCGGTGGAAGCCCTTGCGCTGAAGCGTCGCATAGACCGAAGCAACCAAGAGCGCACCGACCTGGTAGAGCGTATTGACTCGTATTTCTGGGAGAAATATCACGATGTAAAGCCGCAGGAAGGCGCTAAAATCAACACCGAAAGTCCCGCATGGGCGATAGACCGACTGAGCATTCTGCATGTAAAAATCTACCACATGCAAGAGCAAGTGAACCGCACGGATGTGAGCGCAGAGCAACACGAGAAGTGCGCACAAAAACTGGCGGTACTCAATGAGCAACTGCAAGATATGACGACTTCGATTGGTCAGTTGCTTGCAGACTATGCGTCGGGAGAACGCATAATGAAAGTATATCGCCAGATGAAAATGTACAACGACCCGACCCTCAACCCCGTACTCTACGGCAAGAAATAATAGTGAAGCGATTACTCATCATACGGTTCTCCGCTTTGGGTGATGTAGCGATGTTGGTGCCGGTGGTAAAGGCACTGGCAAAAGCGTATCCCGAATGGCAGATTACGGTACTATCCCGCAAGCAGACGGCGGCTCTTTTTGAGGGAGCAGCAGACAATGTGCGGTATGCAGGTGCCGACCTAAAAGGCAGGCACAAAGGTATCGGCGGGCTAAACAGACTGCTGCACGATATTGATTATCGGCAGTTTGATATGGTAGCCGATATGCACGATGTACTGCGAACCAAGTACCTCGATATGCGTTTTATGCTCGCCGGTAAGCGCGTTAGCGTGATACGGAAAGGTCGCCTAAGCAAACGGCGGCTCGTTCGCACGCACTGTGTCGATAAGATGTTGCCTACCACAATAGAACGCTACTGTAGCGTACTGCGACAATTGGGGTTCGCTCTATCGTTGCAGCCCACAGCACCTTCTGATGTCCCCCGAGAGGGCATTGGGATTGCGCCCTTTGCAGCCCATACGGGTAAAGTTTACCCGATAAAACGAATGGAAGAGGTGGTGCGACTGCTGTCGGAACAGGGAGAAAAAATCTACCTATTCGGTGCGGGCGAAAAGGAAAAAAACATCCTACAGGATTGGGCGGAACGCTACAAGGGAGTGGAATCGTTGGCAGGACGCTACGCTATGGATGAGGAGATTACTCGGATGGGCAAGTTGCGCCTGATGGTAACGATGGACTCCGCCAATATGCACCTTGCATCGATAGCGGGAACGCGCGTGCTATCGGTATGGGGGGCCACCCACCCGGCTGCCGGTTTCTTGGGATATGGGCAGAGCATAGGTGATTGCATTCAGAGAGAACTGCCCTGTCGCCCATGCTCTATCTATGGCAATAAACCATGCAAATACGGCGATTATCGCTGTATGGACATTGCACCGACAGAGATTGTAGAACGCATACAGCAAGCACTATGAAAGCCACAGTAATCATTTCCGTATATAAGAATGTAGCGGCATTGCAGGCTATCTTGCGCAGTTTGGAGCAGCAGACGGAGCAGGACTTTGAGGTGATTATCTCGGAGGACGGGGAAGACCCCGCAATGGCACAATGCATAGCCGACTATCGGTCGCCTTGGCCGCTGCAACACATCACACAAGAGGACTTAGGTTGGCGCAAGAACAGAGTGCTCAACTTGTCGATTATGGCAGCACATAGCGATTGGCTGATATTCATAGACGGTGATTGTGTGCTGCACCCTCGCTTTGTAGAGATGCATTTGCGCTATAGCGGCGAAGGCAAAGTGTTGGCAGGAAAGCGCATAAAACTGAACAAAGACTTATCCGAGCGACTGCTACAAGGCAATCGACTGCACCTATGGACTTATCTATTTTGGCACAGAGGATGTCATTGCGTGGAAGAAGGTTTCTATAGCAGGTTGCTACACCTATTCAGACGCCATGTGCGGCACTTGACGGGGAGCAATATGTCGATGTCACGCAAAGACCTACTGGCCATCAACGGCTTTGATGAGAACTATACACTGCCTGCCATAGGCGAGGACTATGACATCGAATGGCGGTTGCCTGCCAACGGGTGCGAGATAGTATCGCTACGCAACTTAGCCGTACAATACCACTTGTACCACCAGGAGAACTGGGTAGATGACAGCGTGAATATGGCGTATTTCCGCACTATACAAGCCGCCAACCAAATCGTTTGCAAGAATGGAATACGAAAAGATTGAGCATGTAGCCGGCTTGGTGGTATGGTATCACCCCGAGCAAAGCGAAGCAGAGGCCGTGCGATTGTATGCCGAAGAAGTGGAGCAGGTTATCATTGTAGATAACAGCGAAACCGACCATACAGCGTTAGCCGATACGCTTCCGAACACTACCTATATCGCCTGTATGAAAAACATGGGCATAGCCACGGCACTCAATATAGGTTGCAGAAAAGCCATAGAAAGCGGAGCAAAGTGGGTATTGACCATGGACCAAGACTCGCTTTGGAACCAGCAGAGCGTCAGCCAATACATTGCCGAAGCAGAGGCTTATCCGGAGATTGGTAAAGTAGGTATTTTCTCACCATATCACGATTGCGACGGCACACCGGAGAAACACCATCGCACAGGGCGTTTCGAGCAACGGATGGTACAGATGTGTTCGGGCAACCTGCTACGCCTATCCGCTTGGGAAGCAGCAGGAGGGTTTAGGGATGACTTTTTCATAGATTTGGTGGACGATGAAATCTGCTGTCATCTTTGGCAAATGGGGTATCAGGTAGTGCGTCTGAATCGAATCAATCTGACGCACCATTTGGGTGAAGGCGTACACCGGTTGCCCATCACGAAACATCCCTACACGCCCCATCCCGTATGGCGCTACTACTACATCGGACGCAACCTGCAGCGGATGATACAACTCTACCCCGAGCATAGCCAATACTACAGGAAACACGCCTACAAAGAGTTGAAACGCTTGTGCTTGTACGATTGGCACAACAAGTGTCAGAAACTGAGCCGATACCTGCACGGATGGCACGACGGTCTGAACCCCTACCCTACCACTGAGCAAATATGCAAATAGAGATTTCGCCCAAATATGAATCGCTACGCCCATGGATAGAGCGTATCCCCACTACCTTTGAGCAGAGCGGAAAGGTGCTATACGATGCGCGTAATCAGATACGAGCCATAGAGCATAATGGACTGAATATCAATGTAAAACGGTTTCATACTCCCGCTTTACCCAATCGACTGATATACACGCTATTTAGGTTGCCGAAGGCGGTGAGAGCCTATCAGAATGCAGGACGGCTGTTGCAACTGGGAATAGAAACGCCCACACCAATAGCCTATATCTTGTGCGGAGAACATCTGCTGTCGGAGAGTTACCTAATCACGCTGCAATCGCCATTGTCGCACAACTTCTATGAGTTTCGATACCACTCTGTAGCGGGATATGAGGCGGTGATTCGGCAATTTGCTTATTTCACGGCCGATATGCACAAGAAAGGCGTTCTCCACAAAGATTACTCACCGGGGAATATCCTATTTGAGACTGATGCGAGCGGAAAGGCATGGTTCTGCTTGGTGGATATCAATCGTATGGATTTCGGGTGCAAGATAGATATGAACACCGCTTGTAAGAATTTCTGCCGCTTGTGGGGTCATCGCGATTTCATAGACTTGCTCAGTAAGGAATATGCACACGCGAGAGGCTGGGACGAAAGGCAGGTGCATACGCTCATTACCCGCTACTGGGAGCAGTTCTGGCACATCAAAAGCGATGCAGACATTGAGCGCATTTTCTCTCGATGAATCGATTATGCCAATTCGGCATAGACGGCAAGCAGGTTATGCGCCACCTGTCGGTCGGTAAACTTCTCGGCTTGCAGATGCCCTGCCTGCACCATACGAGTGCGCAATGCGGGGTCGGACAACACGCAGGATAGTCGGTCGGCTATCTCTTGACAATTATTCGGGTCGGCATACAACGCTGCTTCACCCGCCGTTTCTTCGAAGCAACTGCCTAAGGAAGTAACCACCGGCACACCAACACACATCGCCTCCACGATAGGGATACCAAAGCCCTCAAACACAGAAGGATAGACAAAGACCTCCGCCCCACGATAGATAGCGGGGAAATCTTCAAAAGGTATATTGTGTAAGAATCGAACAGGCACATTGCTGTCGTGTGCCAGCGAGGCGACCTGCTCGGCATACGCTGAGTGTGCGCCCATCATCACCAACGGAATGTCTATATGATTGAGAGCCATCGCCTGCACCAAACGGAGCAAGTTCTTGCGTGGTTCGAGTGCACCTACATACAGGAGATATTGCTCGGGTAAGCGGTATTTTGACCTTATCGACAGAACCGCCTCATCTGACACTGGTTCTCTGAACTGCCGATGACACCCCTGATAGACAACACGGATTTTGCGTTCATCCGCATGGAAGAAAGTAATCATATCACGCTTGGTCTGCTCGGATATAGCGATGATTAGGTCCGCATGATTGCAAGCATACTGCACCTTTTGGGTGAATAGCCACCGATATGTAGGGCTATAGAGATGAGGGTAGCGCACGAATATGGCATCGTGCATAGTAACAATGGTTTTGATAGGGGTTCGGTGGATGCCAAAGGGGATTTCGCCCGACAATCCGTGATAAACATCGACATGATTGCATAGCAGTTCGGATACGCAACCTGCACTTCGCCACAACGAAGGCATACCTTTCCATAGACCATTCGGGCTGAGGACTGTAGCCCCCTCTAACCAATACAACGCCGACGGCTTGCCACACAGCAGATAGTCGTTTTCGGGTGCATAGGAGGTGATTAGACGGATAGTATCACGACTGTAATTACCCAATCCCCGTTGGTTAGCATAAGCGCGTTTGGCATCAAAAGCAATCTTCATATACTATATTTTAGGACGATTCAGATAGGATTATGAGTGATTCGGATAGGTTGGTGGCAACATCATCTATCGACAGAGTCGGCTCTCGTTATCGTCTCGTTGCCGTGTCGTTGCCGTAATTCACTCGATACACTCTCGATATGGTCTCGGTCTTTTGCTATGCTTTCTCCGCGTTTTTTCCGAAATGGATTCGATAGACCCAAGCAGTGCATTTCAGCAGATTGATGTGTAGTGGTATCGGGCAACATCATCAACCACAGGCATAGACAGAGGAGCATGGGCGGGAAATGCGGACTAAAAGAGTCGAAGACGGCTTGCCAAAGTATGAGGAATGCCGTGAGTGCCATACACAGACGCTTGCTTTTGGGGCAGTGGGCTATGCTCAAGGCACATATCAAGACAAAAAGCAAAGGAAAAAAGATACCATTTTCGAGAGTAAGTTGCAGATAGAGGTTGTGCGGATTGACCACCGCCATACTATGGCACTGCTCTTTACTCAAAGCGGGCGTATTCGTGATAAAGCGGATATATGTCTGCATACTCTCATCTTGATAGGCATTTTCCACAAACTGTACGCTGGCGGAGGAAAGCCCGTAGCCGACAAGCGGATGTCGGTCGATCTGTCGCAACGCATAATCCCAAATGGCCAGACGCGGTTCAGACTCCAAGCGGTCGTGATCCAAGCGTTCGTTTTGAGATATTGCCACGCCTCCCAACAGGACAAGAAATAAGACAGACAGGACAATCATTCGCTTGGAAGCGAACTTACACAGATAGAACAGTAGGCCGGATACAACAACAAAGAGCATAGCGAGCATACCCGAGCGTCCGTCAGAGCACAGAAGGCGGGCTATCAACACCATATCGGCGGCAACAATCGCCACTATCTGCCACTTAGAGTGCGTCTTATGCAGCAGGTAGAAACTAAAGATAATCGCCAAATTGAAATAGAAATCTAAGCGCATGTGTGCGCCGACATATTGATGAGCAATCGCATTGAAAACAGAGCGATGCCCATGCTCCCAACCCGGGACATCACCCAAAGAAAGATGAAGTGCGCCAATGTACACCACGATACCAAGCGACACCAGCAGCATTGTATAGCCTACATAACGGCAGATATTGGTATGATTATTCCACCCCAACAGACCGATTAAGCCGATAGCGAAGAAGGCGGTTCGCACCTCCAACTGCCCACGGAAATAGCAGGTAGGCGGACAGGGGTCGAAGAGTTGGCGAACAGGGGTAATCAAGAAGAACAACATCATCAGGACATAAACCCACTTGTCGCGCGTCCAATGCCATCCGACGAAGCGTCTATTATACACAAAATCAATCAGATAGCCTATACCTGCCATATATAATGCGGTACGCTGTACCCAACCATATCGGAAAGGTAATGCTACGGCTAACATCACAATCCCCAAGACTGGAATATACGCAATGAGGGAGGACAAGACGGCTCGTATATCTATATTTTTCATTTGCATTTTGTAGAGAATTGCGTTGCACAAACACCTATAAGGCCGCAGCCATCATCTGTCGGCCGTCCAACCTTTTTGAACCGCCCGCAGGTTGATGAGTTGGTGTTGCACAGCATATTGTTTCATGGAAAGGAAGCGTTGCGGTTCAGCATTTTGCATATCTTCCGCACTTCCCAATCGGTAAAGATACTCTTGCTTGGTATTGATACTATAGCAATACAACCACTCGCCATCGCAGCAGCCGAGATGGTCGTTATTAACGAAATAGGCATACCGCCTATACTGGCGTAAGCGATTGATTCCCATAGTGTTATTGGTGTACGGCAGGCCGAGCATACCGAGTAGCGTAGGCGCAATATCTTGCTGCTGCGCGGGCGATGTGATGACACTGTCGGGAACATCATTACCCACAAAGAAACATGGGATGGTATTATATTGCAAATTGTAGTCGTAGGGAGTAGATACGGGGTTACCATGATCTCCTACCAAGACGAAGAGGGTATTCTTTCCCCAATCGGTCTTCCGTGCTTGCGACATAAACTGGCGCAATGCATCGTCGGCATAGACGATAATCTGTTGTTGCTCATCGGCTCCCGATGTGCGATACGCCTCGGGGATAATGAAAGGCGTATGGTTGCTCACCGTCAGGAAAAGCGCAAAAAACGGACGATCGGAGGTGTCGGCACGCTGCTGCAGGTAGTTAAGACCGTAGGAGAACATATAGTCGTCGGGGACACCAAAGTTGTTCACAACTTTCTCTTTGGGATAATCGTAAAGAGAGAAAATACGCTCGATACTATTATCGTAGAAAAAGGAATTCATATTGTCGTATTGGGGATTGCCCGTAACAAAGACATAAGTATGATAACCATTCTGCCGAAGCGCATAAGGCAACCCCGTATATCGATTAGACGGCACCGTCATTGTGGTTTTGGCGAAATCGGGACCGAAGCCATAGAGCGTAGCCGTTATGCCATTGTTGGTATGCACACCCGCCGAATAGAAATTGCTGAAATAGAGCGAGTTATCTCGCAAAGAGGATAGATAAGGGGTGATATGCCGACCATTGTATAACTCGTCCAGATGGGCTGCGCTCATCGACTCCATCAAGATTACCACCACATTGCGCTTACCCAATCCGGGTGTTGCTTCGACATAGCGATTGAGAGGGAATAGGGAATCGGGGTGTAGCACCGATAACTCGTCCTGCACGGCAGCCAATGCCTCTTCCTCGTTAATAGAGAGTACTTCGGGCAGCGTAGAGGAGGTATATTCGGCACTTTTGATGATATTGAAGATAGGGTTTATCCCCAATCGGTTGTAAAATGCGTTGTCACAAAAATAGGCGAAACTGACGCCCAACGGGTAGCGTTGAAAACTACCACGGATACCACAAAAACACAAGGCATACGCCAACACGCTCAATAGTACGGATACCCCATAATGACGGGTAGAAAGAGATACTGTACCCGTCTCATCGATATGTTTTGCGAACATTCGCACGATGCCCACTAGTGCCCATTCAAACAGGGCGATAAGCACAAGTGCAACGAGAATAAAGAGAATATTCACCTTGTCTCCGAAGAGCATACCAGCCGTATCTCCGACAAAGCCGAACCACTCTGTAACCGATATATTCAAGTGGTTATCAAAGAAATGGAAATAGCGGGCATTTGCCACCTCGATAAACAACCCGAACGCATATATCACCCCATAGTAGCAACCCACTGCTCGCCGAGCCTTGTTGATCCATTGTGTATATTGCGGTTTGTGGACTATAGACAGGGAGAATATTGACAGGAAAAGCAGGGGCAATGCCGATACATAACAGGCTATCAGATTGTCGAACTTCACACCGATGAGCAATGCACGGCAAGCCAAAGCCGCATCTATACCGCCATCAGGGATATTGGTCAGCAACAGAAGCACACGGCATAGCCCCAAAGCAACGAGGCACAGCAAGTGGAGAGCGACAACAAATCCTATATTTTTCAATAATCTGTGTTCCATATCACTTCTGTTTTTCTAAACCTACACTGACTTTAACTATCAGCCCTCGCGGCACACAGAGTTGCAAAGCATAACGATGCCCCGGCACATCTTTGCCCGTTTCCGGCCAATAGTCGAATGTATATTCGCCTAAGGCGGTGCCAAAATCCCAGAAATTGTAGCAAGTAGCCTCCGCAGAGAAGGGCAATCCTTTGATTAAGCCGCGGTAGCGCAAGCGCAAATCGAAATTGAAAAAGGAGTCTTCGCGTTTGCCAAAGTGGGCATCCACCGTGTTATCCCCTCGTGTATCCGCATTCCAGATGACCGCCTGTCGATGCCCCATGGCATCGGTATAGAGCAACGAGCGGAAATTGGTAATAGGCGTACCGTCTTTGAACTTGCCAGACAGCGATAACTGCCAATTCTCGGTGATATTCACCCCTAACTGCAAGCGTGCAATGAAGGCACGGTCTTGGTCTAAGCGCCCTAAGGAGCGTATCTCGCCATCGGTTTGCGCCATATTAGCGTTGTTGAGCGTGATATTGGGTGAGGCGGTAGATTCGCTCAAGACGCCGATGTTGTTACTCAGCACGCCATTGCCCAAAGCAGAAGTACCGCTCACGCAATAACTCTGCCAACTGACAGCGACAAAGACTTTCTTGCCATTGTAGGCATACTTAATCTCATTTGAAGCAAACAACGGTGTGTTGAATATGAATTTCGGTCCGACAGCGGGTGCCGTGGTAACGAGGTAATTGCGTTCACCGGCATTCTTGGCATACACATCATAATCGATATTGTTGTATCCGTCTTGATTGACGCCTACGCTTGTATAGTCGACTTCGACATCGCCCATATAAGTGGTAGTCCAAGTATTGTAGTATTTTTTCATACTTGTCAGCACAGAAATCTCGTGCCTACCGATAGTGAATCGGAACGGAATATCCAAGGCGAAGTACTGCGGTTGACGCAAGTGCCTATCGGTATGATGATACTTTCCGCCAGTGGTAGTGAGCAGTGTACCATCCGCATACCGAGCCGAGCCATTCATATAATCGTCGCTCAAAAACCGCACATCATCGTAGGTATAGCGTGTGCGATAGTTGGCAATAATGATGTCGGCAGAGAACCACTTAGCAGGTGTAAAATGCATACCAAACATTGCCTCCCACGAAGGCGTAACCACCGACTTGTTGCGCAATAGTATTCCATCTAACGAGGCACCAAGTGTTCCCGTCAGCCCCAGCCACGGCAGCACCTGTTTGTCGGCTGCCAATACGACACTATTCTCTAACAGTCCAGAGGTAAAAGCGGCGGATTGCCACTCGTAGCGATAGAGCGAAAGCGGACTATCCATACCCAATGTTTGGTAGGTAATCTCATTGCTCCAAGTAGTGGTAGTAGGGCGGAAATGAATCAACGAGTTGTATGCATCAATCTTGAGTTGAAGCCACGGCAAGATAGCATATTGATAGTTGACTGCCCAGTTGAGTTCGTTGGTTTTGCCATCAGCATACCATGGTTCAAAAGCCTCACCGTCTTGGTCGATTATGTTGCGTGTAAACTCTAACTCTTGATGGCGGATGTCATGGAAAGCCCAAGTCAATCCAGTAGTCAGTTGACCGGTGCGCCCATAGTTTTTAGAGCCATACACAGACAAAGAGTACGATTGCTG
Source organism: uncultured Bacteroidales bacterium (assembly GCA_900542355.1). Classification (GTDB taxonomy): domain Bacteria; phylum Bacteroidota; class Bacteroidia; order Bacteroidales; family Paludibacteraceae; genus Colicola. Next base: position 42,181 of record UQNE01000007.1, read on the forward strand.
CTGCGCCAACTCGTTGTCGTTGTACATAAACTCGGCATACATATCCCCACGCCCTTGTGCGGCAAAGATATAGCCGAGCCTATCTACCACTCTATTTTTAGGCAAAGGCAACAAACCATCCACCTGCGCTTTGTAGTAGGGCGAATCAAAAGTGCTGGACAGCCCTTGATAATTCAGTTTCAACTGCCGACGCACGCCATAGTTGGCATACGCATGTTGATAAAAAGTCTGTCCGAAAGCATGAATACCATACACGACATCCAACTGGCCGCCGCCCAACAAGTGCATACGCGTGGTAACGGCATCTTGCAGATACACACGCTCGGCACCCGACTTATGCTGGATATTCAGTGCTTCTTTGGTTCCGGGGGCGATTCCGCCCAACCCACCGGCATTACCACTGAGCGAGAGATGGCTCACTCGCACACTATCTGCCGTAAAATAGAGCGTACCACGATGATAATCTAACGCCAACGAATGCTCCATCATATCCAAATGGAACAAGGTACTTCCGGCAAACATTCTGCTATCTATGCGGAAACCATCCAAATAGTATCGATTCCATTTGAAAGAATTGCCATTGACGGAGAATACCATCTGCTCCGGCAACGACCATTCACCCGTTGTTTCTGCCTCGTAGATGCAATAATCAGAGAAATTATCCAAGTAATGCGGCAGTTCTCCCCATTGATACCACTCGCGAAAGAAAGTGCTGCTGACGGAGTCCATTCCAAAAACGGGAAATGCCTCGGCGCGAAGCATCGCACTGAGGCATACCGAAAAGGTCAGCAAAAGAAGCCTTTTAGTCATCCGAATAAGTTCTTAAAGAAGTTCTTTTTGTCCGCCGAACCCGGAACTATATTGGGGCTTGATTGCAGTTGTTCTATCAGTTTTTTCTCGTCTCGCGAGAGTTTCTCGGGGATATAAACGCCCACATTAATCAGCAGGTCGCCCGTCCCCATTTGTCGCCCGTATTGGTCGATAGCCGGCAGGCCTTTGCCTCGCATACGAAGCACCTTGCCGGGCTGCGTACCTGGGGTGATAGTAATCTTGACATCGCCCGAGAGCGTAGGTATCTGTACTTGTCCGCCTAAGGTAGCGGTAGGCATATCGAGCAAGAGGTTGTACACCAAGTCGTTGCCATCACGCACAAAGTCCTTATGTTCCTCCTCCTCAATCAGCACGAGCAAGTCTCCGGGTACACCTCCGTGGGGTGCGGCATTACCCTTGCCCGGTACGGTGAGTTGCATACCGCCCTGTACGCCTGCGGGTATATTGATTGAGATAATCTCCTCATCGCGCACCACGCCTTCGCCGTTGCACTTCGGACATTTATTCTTGATGATACGCCCTTCACCATGGCAAGTAGGACACTCTTCCTGCACTTGCATCATACCGAAGATGCCTCGCTGCGAACGCACGGTGCGTCCCGTACCATGACAAGTGGGGCACACATCGCCTTGGCGGCCATCAGCACTACCCGTGCCGCCGCACGCTTGACAGGGAACCAACTTACGCACTTTGATTTTCTTCTCCGTACCTTTGGCAATCTCTTCGAGCGTGAGTTTGACCTTCACGCGCAAGTCCGAACCACGGCGTACACGCTGTCCGCCACGATTGCTTGTACTGCGTCCGCCGCCAAACAAATCGCTAAAATCGAACCCGCCTGCGCCGCCGAAGATGTCACCGAACTGCGAAAATATATCCTCCATAGACATCCCGTGTCCGCCGCCAAAGCCGCCTGCACCATCTACACCTGCGTGCCCGAACTGGTCGTAACGCTGACGCTTCTGCGGGTCGGAGAGCACCTCATAGGCCTCAGCGGCCTCTTTGAATTTCTCTTCAGCCTCTTTGTCCCCGGGGTTCTTATCGGGGTGGTATTGTATCGCTTTCTTGCGGTACGCTTTTTTTATCTCTTCTGCCGACGCGGTCTTATCCACGCCCAGCACTTCATAGTAGTCTCTTTTTTCTGCCATAACACAATCTCCTTATATAAATATGGTATGGTCGCCGATTATTCACCTACCACCACTTTGGCAAAGCGAATCACTTTGTCGCCGAGTTTGTAGCCTTTTTGTGTACAATCAACCACTTTACCTTTTTTGTCCTCGCCGGCAGCGAAAGTAGTAATTGCCTCGTGTTCATCGGTGTTGAAATCAGCGTCCTTGGTCTCGATAGCGTGTACATCATGCTTACCGAGGAAGGTGATGAACTTCTGATAGATGAGGTTCAGTCCCTCGCGCAGGCTCTTTACATCTTCGGTCTTTTGCATAGCCGAATTGGCACGCTCAAAATCGTCGATAAGCGAGAGCATCTCGGTAAAGATTTTCTCACCGGCAGTCTGCATTAAGTCGAGTTTCTCCTTGTTGGTGCGACGGCGATAGTTATCAAACTCCGCCATCATACGCAGGTTCTTATCCTCGAGTTCTACGATACGTGCCTTGAGGGCAGCCACATCCTCTTGGGGTTGCTCTTGTTGGGGCTCCGTAGCCGCTTCGGGTTGTGCCTGTTCGGCTTGCTCCGTCTGTTCTTTCTGCTCGTTTTTCTCCATCTGAGCCTGTTGTTCGCTCTGAACTTGCTCCTCTGCCTGAGGCTGTGTAGTCTTATTCTCTTCCATTTTTGGTTGCTCGTGTTTATGTTTCTTACTCATACTAAATCTCCTTTTTGTGGCATTATCGCCGTTTCATAGTACGCAATAGGTGTGCCAAATGGCGCACAACTGCCAAATTGTCATAGTATAGTCATTACATCCCGCAGATGTGGCACTATGTAGGTAGCATCTTGTCGCTGCTCATCGGTAGCATCGCCACTCAGTACCCATAGCGAGTCGATACCCGCCGCTTTAGCCCCGGCGATGTCGCTGGTGTAACTATCGCCTATCATAATCACCTCGGAGGGTTGCAAGTCGGGTATCTCGACGCGGTTCATGGCGATGGCGTCTTGGAAAATCAGCGGGTTAGGTTTCTGTATGCCCACCTCTTCGCTCAGCACAATATGCTTAAAATAAGGCAACAAACCCGACTGCGCCAGTTTATAGTTTTGGCATTCCGCAAAACCATTACTCACCACCGTAAGTGTATACTTGCTCGCTAAATAGCGCACCACCTCATCGGCATCGGTCAGCAAGCGGCAATAGGTATTGGTCAGCACCACATACTCATCTGCCATCCGTTTTGCCATCTCGCGCAAGCGGCGGGGAGCCATATCGGTGGTGATACCCATTTGTTGGCATAGCGGATAGAGAAAATGGTCGAGATAGAGATAATCTTTGGTAATCTCGCTCTTGCCATAGCGCACCCACAACTCGGTGTTGTGTGTGTTGTAGCGTTCGAACCACTCGTCGAAAGTGTCGAACCACTCGTGCAAGCGATACTTATCATACAATTCACGCTGCGACTTTCGCGCCACATGAATCCAATCGCCTATGGTATCATCCCAATCTATGAATACTGCCTTGTACACCCTTTGTTTTCAAATACTGAAGTTTTATAAATAAAATATAGTTAGTTTGTTTAACTTTTTTTATTCGATAAAATAGAATAGCATTTTAGGATAAAATCAGATACGCATTTGGAGGGCATTGTGGAGGCAATGTATTTCACAAGGACCAATGATATTCTCAAGGATACCATCTGCCTCAAACATCAAGTGCTTTGGGGTATTGATCTGAATATCTTTGCCGATAAAAGTATGGATAAAAGGCAACTCGGTAAGACGACCATTGAACAACTTAGGGATGGCTGTCATTACCTGTTTGAAAGTAGGCTGTTTGACGAATATGGAATGGAATACACCATCGCGCGGGTCGGCATCGGGGTTCTGACGAATGCCCCCACCGGAATACGGACCATTGCCGATGTTCATCGTAAAGAGCAGGTCGTTGACAATAGTCTGCCCATCGACTACCAACTGGATACGCTGCGGCTTCTGCGCACAGATAGCCGCTAAGAGCGCAAAGAAATAGTTGACATGGTGGCTGCCGATATAGTACTTGAGCGTAGCCGCCCACGAGCAGCAGAGCGAATCGACACCAAAGCCGACAGAGTTGATAAAATAGCGATGATGCTCAATGCCGTTGCGCCAATAGGTAACGCACCCTACATCCAAAGGTTGGCATTTGCCGTTGAAAAAACGGTCGATCGATTTTTTGTAGTCTTTGTTGAGCCCCCAGAAACGCCCCCAATCGTTGCCCGTACCACGCGGGATCAGTCCGAAACAAACTTTGCGGCGTTGCTCCTCGGAGATATTGGCACGCATAACACCATTGATAGTCTCAGAGAGTGTGCCGTCGCCACCGAGGACAAGTATCTCATCATATCCTTTCTCCACCAACTCACGACCTAATTCGATAGCATGCCCCGCATATTTGGTTACACGGTACGAAAAAGGCTCATGACGCCTGCGCAAGAGTTTCCAAAGATAGATTCGCTGCGCACGAAAGGCTCGTTTGCCGGACTTCGGGTTGATAATAATTCCTAACACTACAAATGTGTGCTTTGCTATGTGCCGACCACATGTTGCAGTCTGTTCTCGCGCAAAGCGAGGGCAAAGTTACAAAAAAAAAAGCAAACCACCAAATAAAAACTGAAAACTGCACACCCAAAGCCCATAAATGAACTATAGATGTGCAGTTTTAACAGTAAATAACAGCGCTATCAGAAGTCATCATCGGAAAGCACGGTCTGTGCCTTAGACGAACCCGCAATTGCCTCGGCGCACGATTTCTGCAAACGCTCGGTCATCTTAGGCATATAGGCAGGCAGAATCTCGTAGTCGCGTGCATTGCCCTCGGAGAGGACGATGCGAATCTTAACGATACCTACACCCTGCTGCACCTTGCTGATAAACTCGGCGGGCAGTTGGTAACGCGTATAGGTACGATAGTAGAATAAGGTAGCACCATTGACTACATTGTTGCTTTTCTCGTGTTGCACTTGGTCGTCGGCAACGCGGTGGAGCGTCATCTTGATATCATCGGCAAAGCGAACGAGGATACGCGAGGTGTTGTCGAAAGTGTTGTAATCGGTGGTACCCGTCAGTTTGAGCACAAGGAACGACACCGCCTCGGCCCCTACATTCTCTTGGGCAATAGCCATCTGCGGCTTATATTGTGCGCCCTGCGGCTTGGCATCGGGAAAAACGACGAAGGCGCCTCGAAACTCCTCGGCAAAAAGCGAGGCGCATGCCACCATAAGGGTCAAAAGAAAAAGAGATCGTTTCATCGGGTAAAGAGTAATTAGAAAGTTTCTGTTTGTAAGAATGTGAGCAACGCTGCCATATCGGGGAACACTTGGTCTGCCCCTTCGCGGCGCAAGAGGTCATCGGCAAGCGGACCTGTATTGACGGCTATCGAATAGAGCCCTGCAGCCTTACCGGCACGGATACCGAGGGGAGCATTCTCGATGACGCAACACTCCTCTTTGGGCAGGCCGCTGCGCTCCCATGCCTTCAGATAAGGCTCCGGATTGGGTTTGCCATGCGATACATCGAACGCCGTAATCATCCGTTCACGGGTGAAGATACCGGGGAAATGAGAGTCGATATTATCGAAAAGGCTCTTTTGCCCCGAGCCGGTAACAATCCAAATCTGTGCGCCTCTGGCTTTGAGAAAATCGAGCACTTGTTTCACACCATGCATCGGTTGCGCACCGCCACGGCGTTGGAAAGCAGCCGTTTTCTCGTGGTAGATAGACCAAATCTCCTCGTCGGAGGCATCACGATGGGCATATTTGAGGATGGCCTCGTGGATCACATCCTGTCCGGTGCGCCCTTCGTTGATGTAGCAGTCCTCGGCAGTGAATGGCAGTCCGTGCTGCGACATCACCTCCTCCCAGGCGGCGGCATGGTTGGGCATGCTGTCGAAGAGAACACCATCCATATCAAAAAAGAATCCTTGCTTCATGTTTTGTAGTTTCAATTAATATTGTCTTTCGCCAAAGATAGCACTGCCGATACGCACCATGTTGCTCCCCGCAGCGATGGCTTGCGGATAGTCTTCGCTCATACCCATACTGAGCGTATCCCACTCGGGATGTGCATGATAAATCGCCGCAAGGGTATCGAAACAACGCCGGATCTCGGTAATATCATCGGTATTGGTAGCCATACCCATAATGCCTTTGACGCAGATATTGGGCATTTGGTGTAGCGCACCGCTATCCAACAGGTCTTGTAGTTCGTTGGGCGCAAAACCGCTCTTGGTTTCCTCGCGAGCCACATGTACTTCGAGCAGGATATTCACCACCTTATCTTGCATTGCTGCCTCACGCTGGATGACCTGCAGCAAGCGAAGGCTGTCCACACTATGGATGAGATAGACAAAGGGTACGATTGCCCGCACTTTGTTGGTTTGCAGGTGCCCGATCATGTGCCAACGGATGTCGGAAGGCAAAATCTGCTGTTTGCGTAGCAGTTCCTGCACATGGCTCTCGCCAAAATCGCGTTCGCCTACCGCATACGCCTCCTCTATCATCGAGGCGGGGTGGAACTTGCTGACACACACCAGCGTAACGCCGGCGGGGATATGCGCGCAGACAGCCGTAATGTTGGTAGCGACAGACATAGCCGATAGCAATCAATTAACTGCGCGATAGACCTCCAAGATAGGCGAACGAGTAATCGAAACTATCTCACAATCAAGCGATTCGAGATACTTCTGCAGGTTCTTCATTGCTACCTCGATTGTGGTAGCGTGCACCAAGATACTCACGGCTTTGCGTTTCTCTTTGCCGTCGTCCTCCACGGTAATCATCTCCACGCGGGCTTTGAACCAGCGGTCGCCCTCCGCATCCTCCACCATATCGTAGAGTTGCACTTTCTTGCAACTCGGTGTCTCGCAATCGCCAAAAATAAGCGGTTTGATGTCCTCCATCAGTCGGTTCTCCACATCTGCGCAGTTGAGGCCTTCCACAAGGTAGGTCTCCTTCACATTCTTCGGATTATCTTCGCCCGTTTGGCGTTGATAACTTACTTTTACTTCGTAAAAAAGCATTGTTTTATATAATTAAATTGATAATATGCCTTGTTGTATAGACTGTTTTGCCTTGCGTTTGCCCACCATTGCCCGGCTATTTATGCAAACTGCGGTGTAAACATACGGAATACGCCGACAAAATATATTCCAAATCTATGTCTTTCACTCTATCAATAATCCAATAGGGCTTTTACCTGAGTGGCAGACAGATGTCCCGCAGGCATAGCACGCAGACTGCCCGACCAAAGCAATAGCGGTGCAGTAGGTTGATTATCAATGATATAATCGATAGTCGTCTTGTCGTTTGCCATCAGTTGCCATCCGGGTTGGAGTGTAAAATAGACATCACCGACCGAGCGTTTGTTGAGCGACTGCATAAATAGCGGATTGGTCAGCACCTCGGCTTGCGGAAATGCCAATTGTACTCCCTCGAAGTCCATTAGGAAATTAGCCACCTGCCGTTGGATAGTTTCGAGCGAAAGGCGTTTCTGCTCGATGAGTGTACGGTTGAGATAGATAGAGTGTCCGAAACCGCCGTCCACCCAACGCTCATGCCCATAGATAGCCATCAGATAAGTGCTTGTGAGTGCTGCCGCCTGATCAACATTAAACTGACGCACAGGCAGTTGCGCCGATTGCATTACCTCTTTGCTTGTGCCGAGAACAGGTCTGCCGACCAACAGTATCTCGTAGTTGTCATGCCCGATACGCTTATCAAGTTGCTCCATCAAGAAACCTAAATCTTGGTTGAGGCACAAGTACATATCCTCTTGTTCCGCCGACCGAATATAGTCAGACTGCGCCGTTGGCGTGATAGTGGTCAGTTCGAGCATCAGCAGATCGGGCGTTTGGTCGGTACCCATCTGCTCTGCTTTTTGCATAGCCAATGCCAATTCGATTACCAGCGTATTGGCTACAGGCGATTGGCGAAGCACATCCTTCGAGAGATAAGAGAACGACTTTTTGCGCTCATTATCAGTAGGATACATATACATTGGTATGTCCATCCGCGGAGTCCATTGGCGTGCTGCCAATTCCGCAAAACGCCCGTTTACATTCTGCTTATCAGCCTCTGCGGGCAACCCTTCCAGGTAGAAAGAGGTGCTTGCCCAGTGTTGCTCAACAGGGTCAATCCAGCAACAGGCATTGGCAGCATGTCCCGCAAGCAAAATGGTTGTCTCGGGGTGAATGCCGATAGCGTAAATTTTTGATTTAGAACCGTATAACATACGCACCTCATCGGTGATGGCGGGCGATAGAAGCGCACGCGGAGAAATCTGTTGCGTGGTGCCGATGCCTTGCACCTGCGTATCCTCCAGCAACGGATGGGGCAGCCGATCACGGCGTGAGTAGTACCAATCCATAGCCACACCATGCTCCATAGGCGTAGTGCCGGTGAGCAATGTAGCAACTGTCTCATTGCCACCATAGACGGTGTGCGGAAACGAGATAACGGTCTGGAACGCCTCCTCGCTAAGTGTCCGCAGGCCTCCTTTAGGCCAATAAGGGCGCAGTTTGGATAGGTCCTGCTCCGTCATACCGTCCACTACAGCCACCACGGTCAGATGCGGCGAAGCAAACGAAACGGAAGCAATGAACAGACAGAGTATCAGCGGATAATATAAACGAGTCGTGCGCATAGATGAATAGCAGGGATAATGAGTAGTCGCCAACCGAAACCGACCAGCGGATGAATAGAGAAAAAAGTAAGAAAAGCGACAATCAGCAGCAATGCGAGATAGACAATACCCATCAGCACCTCTACCCACCACGACCATTTGCCGCGCAATCTGTCGAATAGACTGATGGCAAACAAGAACAATGCCAACAACGCAATACCCAAATACCAAGTGGCGTACCACGGAACCGGCTCTATCTCAAAGGGTTCTATCTGTGCATCGCGCACCAGCGGAGTGCCGTCCGGGAGGTATGCCTGAGCCATAAACAGCATCAGTTCCTCCGGCAGGAAGAGGCGTTGCTCGCCGTGCATCTGTTGGTCGGCACGCCTGCCGAAAAGCAAGTTGATACCGAAGTTAGCCCACGAGGCAGAGCGTGTGTAATGGCGCAAGAAATCGCGGTAGGTCTCGCCTTCAGCACCGGTATAGGCAGATAGGATTGTGGCGCCAACTGCCTGTTTGATAAGTTGATACGGGCGTGTGGCGCAGTTGTCGAAAACGAAGTTGTATAGGTAGTATCGGTTCTCGGGTTGGTAATTGACCACCAATGCCTCGAAAAGCGATTGGCGTTGTTCGAGTGTCAGATTGAGCACCTGCGTATAGACAGGACGGTGCGAATAGGCATAGCCGAAAAAGAACCCTTCCGCCGACTCGATACCCAACTGATAGTAGGTCTCTCCGCGCATAAACTTCCAATAGAAATGGTCAGTATTGAAATCGAAGATACCATAGTTGAATACCACATCCAACTGATTGACAGGGTCTTTTACGCGCAGAGCCGTATGTCCATAGCGTGTATACAACTCGCTGCCCGGGGCGCAGGTGAGGAGCGAGATACTCGATTGCTCGCTCAGATACTGCCCCGCATAAGCCGACAGCACCACCCATAGAGCGGCAAAAATAGCAAGAAACCTATTGCGCATAACAGTAAATCAAATTAGGAATAAAAGTCATCACGAGCCCGAGCAAGAACCCGCCAACCACCTGCATCGGTGTGTGTGCATTCAGATAAAGGCGGGCATACATCAGCAGCAACGATAAGGCTAACATGCTGATTACAAGCCACATATGCGGCATAATGCCCGTACACATACAGAAACTCATCACTCCGCCCACCAATCCGCCAAGACTGCTTAGGTGCGCCGAGATCTTCCAACGCCGATTGACTAATGCAACGATGATCAGTGCTACTGTAGCACCTATCCCCGTCAGCAAGATACAAGTAGGTACATGGAGCGCACTATACATAAAATAGCACCAAAAAGCAAAGCAAAACACCGTATATATATAGGGTGTGGTGCGTTCTTCGGCCCGCTCGATGTACAAATCGCTCACGCTTCCTCGCCGAATAAGCAGTAGGATAGCGGTGATAGGGATGATACAAGTGAGCAACAGCGTTCCCACTATACTCACCCACCAATATGCGCTCGGCAACGCATGGAAATAGACTGAGTAAGTGGTACAAAACAGCAGCATTCCGTAGGTAGGAACGAACAACGGATAGAGCAATATGCTCAGTCCTTTGGCTACTATATTGAGCAATTTTCTCATCGTATTACGGCGCGACGCAGACGCGCTACGGGTATCCCGAGTTGGTCGCGATACTTGGCTATGGTACGGCGTGCTATCTTGTAGCCGTGCTCGGCTAATATCTCTACCAGGCGGTCGTCGTTGAGTGGTTCGCGTTTATCTTCTTTGTCGATGATTTCCTGCAATGTATGTTTTATCTCGCGGGTGGATACCTCTTTACCGGCAGCATTGGTCATCGATTCGGAGAAGAAGTACTTGAGCGGAAATATACCAAACTGCGTCTGCACATACTTGCTGTTGCTCACGCGCGAGATAGTGCTCACATCGTAGCCCGTCTTGTCGGCTATGTCTTGTAGTATCATCGGCTTTAGGTAACTCTCGTCGCCCTCAATAAAGAAGTCGTGCTGCTTCTGCATTATTGCCGTCATTGTATTGGTCAGCGTTTCGTTGCGCTGGCGAATAGCATCGATAAACCACTTGGCAGACTCTATCTTCTCACGGATAAAACGCATAGCCTCTTTGGTCTCGTTCGTCTGCTTGCTCTTGGAGTACGAATCGAGCATCGCGCTATACTCACGGCTGACATGCAGTTCGGGTATATCGCCTGTGTTGAGCGTCAGTATCAACTCGCCATCTCGATTCTCTACATAGAAATCGGGAATAATCGTTGTGCGCTGCGTATCGTAAGCCGTACCCGAAAATGCATTCGACGGTTTCTGATTGAGGTGCAGTATCTCTCCCACTGCGTTCCTAAACTGCTCCTCGCTCACGCCCAAACGCTGCATTATCTTGTCGTAATGGTGTTTAGAGAACGGCTCAAAGTAGTTCTCCAATATCTTGGTAGCCAGTTCGATAGCCGGTGTCTGCGCTTTGCGGTGCAGTTGTGTCAGCAAACACTCTTGCAGGTTGGCAGCTGCCACTCCGGGTGGGTCGAACTGTTTAATCTGATTGACGATATCGGCCATCTCCTCGTCGCTGACCGTCAAGTTCTCCTGAAAACTTAAGTCGTCCACCAATTGCTCTATCGTGCGCCGCAGGTAGCCGTCATCATCGATGTTGCCTAATACCCACTTCGCAATATGGCGCTGTGGCTTGGTCATCTTGGTCAAGTAGATCTGTGATTTCAGTTCGTCGGTAAAACTCGTTCCTCCCGAGAAAGGTATGTCACGCTGTTCGTTCTCCGCCGTACCATTGTTGGTATGGAGCATATACTCCGGCGTCTCGTCGTCGTTTACATACTGGTCGTAGTTGAAGTCCTCGTTCTGTAGCGGATCGCCTCCATCGTCATCGTTACCGCACTGATAATCATCGTTTTGCGTGTTGTAGTTCTCGTCGCTGCCGTAATCATCCGTGTAGTTGACATTGTCGCTGCCCTCCTCTAATGCAGGGTTCTCCTGCAACTCTTCGTTGATGCGTTGCGGCAACTCTGTCGAGGGCAATTCCAGCATACGAATCACCTGTATCTGTGTAGGCGATAGTTTGGTTTGGAGTTTCTGTGTTTGAACAAGAGAGGCGGATTGCATAGCAAATAGTTATTTAACCAACGCAAGCAGGTTGGAGGTTATATATTCCAGTTGTTCTTCGTCCAGTTCGGTGTGAATCGGTAGCGACAGCACGCAGTCTGCCAGTCGCTCTGCCACAGGGAAATCGCCCGCTTGGTAGCGCGGGTCTTGGTAGGCTTTTTGCAGGTGTAGCGGCACGGGGTAGTAAATCATGGCGGGTATGCCTTTGGCTTGCAGCCCCTCGCGCACCGCATCTCTATCTACGCCCTGCAAGCGCACCGTATATTGATGATAGACATGCGTCGAATGGGTTTCGTGTCCGGGGAGCAGGATATGCTCATTACCGTCCAAGGCACGGTCGTAGTATGCTGCGGCGCGTCGGCGGGCGGCGATATACTCGTTTAGGTGCGGCAGTTTAGCATCGAGCACCGCTGCTTGAATACTATCCAAACGCGAATTGACACCTATCATGTCGTGGTGATAACGCACCACCATTCCGTGGTTGGCAATAGCCCGCATACGCGCGGCCAACTCATCATTGTTGGTAAAGATTGCCCCGCCGTCGCCGTAGCAACCCAGGTTCTTCGAGGGGAAGAAACTCGTGCAGCCGATGTCGCCTATCGTACCTGCCTGCTTGGTTGTACCATCAGCAAAGGTATATTCCGCGCCGATGGCCTGGCAAGCGTCCTCTACCACATAGAGGTGGTGCTCGCGGGCTATCTCCATGATTTCTTGCATGTTAGCACACTGCCCGAAGAGATGTACAGGCGCAATGGCTTTGGTCTTAGGCGTGATGGCACGGCGAACTGCCTCTGCCGACATATTCATCGTTTCCCAATCTACATCCACCACCACAGGTGTCAGCCCGAGCAATGCCACTACCTCGGCGGTGGCAATAAAAGTGAAAGTAGGGGTAATCACCTCATCGCCTTTCTGTAAGCCCAGCCCCATCAGCGCAATCTGCAATGCGTCTGTTCCGTTGCCTACCGTGATGATATGTTTTGCCCCCGTATAGGTCTCCAAATGTTGCTGAAAATCAGTTACTTTCTGCCCTTTTACAAACGCCGCACTATCTATCACATCCTGGATACCGCGATCGATATCCGCCTTGATGCGTTGGTACTGCGTCTGCAAATCTACCATCTGTATATTTCTCATAATCAGTCCTTTCTATCGTTCTACTATAAACTCCACTTCGTTCGGGTACGCGCGTGCGCTCAATATATAGGGGTTGGTGTACCGTACTTCCACGCCGAGTGTCTCCGCACCATTCTCCGGATAATGGCATTGCGCCATCACATCGTTTGCCTCTACCTCACCAAAGTGGCTCATTCCTACGCGCACCGTAACCTCCGTGGTTTGCGGAAAGAGGCGCACAAACTCGCCCTCCGGCACATCTTGCACCGTTATCGGTACCACAAACGCCTTCTCCGTGTATCGCTCGGTTACAATCGTCAGCGCCACACTGTCCGCACCCAATCGCACACCCCGAGGAACTATCAGTGCCAAGCGTACTGTCGTGGTATCTTTTAGGTCAGTCAGCCCGAGCAACTCGGTATGTATCGCCTTTATCGTGTCTAACGCCGCCTTGCGCCCATATATCCGCACTTGCTGCGCCGACAACTGTGGCTCGCCCACCAACTGATACTCGTCTGCCGGTACCACCGTTCCGTCCCATTCAATGGGAAGCAACCGTTCCTCTTGCCTGTGGTAGTCGCACACTATCTGCTCAGGTGTAACCGATTGCAACTTGCTCGTTCCCTGTAGCATATCCGATATGCTGCGCCTCAGTACATCCGCCGATATGCGTATCGTACCTTGACTGCCGTGCACTTGGCTGCTTAGGTCTATCGTCAGTTGCGGCCGTTCGCTATGATAAGTACGCAGGCGTTTACCGGCATCGCGCACCTCCACCAACAGCGTATCGGGCAAGTGCTTCTTATCCACCCCCACATTAGCCGGAATACCCGTATAGGTAACCAGCACCGGTATCGTTGCGTTGCGCACCGAGTGCATGGCATGTCCGTACCACAAGACGGTAGCAAGCAGCACAAAGAATAAAAAAGTGAGTATATCACCCCAATGTGTCTCGTTCATCAGGGTGATACACCAATGTTTTATCCGTTGCCATACTTCTCTCATACGATACTCATGCGGCAACGCCTGTCTTGGCGTGCCTTATTTCTTCTCCTCTTTCGGAGCGTCTTTCGGTGCTGCTTGCGCATCGGCTGCGTCGGCAAAGACGCTGTCTTTCGACACCTTAATCGTTACATCTTTCGATACGGTAATCAAAAAAGCGTTCTCTTGCACTTCCTTGATTTCACCATAGATACCGCCGGCGGTAACCACTTTGTCGCCACGCTTTATAGCCTCGCGTTGTTTCTGCAATTCCTTTTGTTTCTTCGTCTGAGGGCGAATCATAAAGAAATAGAACACCACGAAGATCAAGATCATCATAACCCAGAAACTCCACTGGCTTGCTCCGTTAGTAGCAGCAGCCTCTGCCTGCAACATAATCAAATTAAGCATACTTATATTGTTTTGTTTGTTTGTATTTCATCTGTCCGTTTGCGTACTATCCCGAGACCTATCCTCAGCGAGCAATATCCTTCCTCCTTATTCCTTGCTCATTATCAGATAGTCCCCACGCAAAATTCGCTACAAAATTACACATTTCTTTTGAATTACGCAAACCGCAACCGCAATTTGCCCAAAAAGCAATGCAAAAGCGCCCCAAAAAGCGGTACTAAATCAATCCAAAATCACCGTCAATCGCCCTGTCTATGTACTGCATCTGACGGACTATATACGGTACATACACGGTAGATATACGGTAGATATACGGTACATATACGGTACATATACGGTACATATACGGTACATATACGGTAGATAATGCTAACTTTGTAATACTTTTGTAAGGTCTTTACGGAAGAACCATCAGAGCAATTAACTATCAATTAACCGCAACGGAGAATAGTGTGCCTGCTATGCACATAGAGTGGTTTGGTGAGGTCTTTAATGGCGTTTTAATGGCTTTTAATGGAGAACAAAAAATCATCGCAGAGAAAGAAATTTCTGGATAATCACATGTCAATTAATGTTTTAATGGTCAATTAACCGTTAACGGAGGACAACAAGAGGTATTTGAGAAATCATTTTAATGGCTTTTATATGGAATTTAACGGAGAACATAGAGCATTAACGGAGAACTATGGCATACACGGAACCGCGATGTGCTATTTTGTTGAGCCTGCGGACTCGGGGAAGTACGCACACCATTTGGCAGAATGGATTTTTTTTTGTAACTTTGCGGGCTCATTATGAAGACGCCCAAATGTCGGTACGAATAGAACATCTGAATAAGACTATCGGTAAGCAACAAGTGCTTAGCGAGGTGTCGCTGTCGATAGACGATGGCGAGGTGGTAGGCTTGCTCGGCCCTAACGGTGCTGGCAAGTCCACACTGATGAAGATACTGGTGGGGCTGTGGGAACCGACCCTAAAAGCCAATACGCAGACCCGTGTGGAAGTGCCAAAAGAGATAGGCTACCTGCCGGAGCAGAACCCGCTGTATGAAGAAATGTATGTAGCAGAGTATCTGCAGTTTATGGGCAAACTCACTATGCCTTCTGCGAGCAGGCGACAGGTAGATGAGCGTGTAGAGATGCTCATAGAGCGTGTAGGGCTGACGCCCGAGCGGCATAAGAAAATAGGTCAGTTGAGCAAAGGCTACAAGCAGCGTGTAGGGCTGGCACAGGCTCTGCTCGGCGACCCGGAGTTGCTGATCTTAGACGAACCGACCACAGGGCTTGACCCCAATCAGTTGGTGGATATACGCAACTTGATACGCGAGTTGGGCAAGGACCGCACCGTGATACTCTCTACCCATATCATGCAGGAAGTCAGAGAGATGTGCGACCGCGTGGTGATACTCGACCACGGACAGATAAAAGCCGACATGCCCATCGGCGAGATAAACGACTTGGAACAACTATTCAGAGACAAAACCAAATGAGTGAGTTCGATATACGCCAACAGATGACCGAGAAGGAGCAAGACAACGCCTTGCGCCCGTTGCGCTTTGCCGATTTTGCGGGGCAAAGCAAGGTGGTGAGCAACCTGCGTATCTTTGTAGAAGCCGCTAAGATGCGTGGCGAAAGCCTCGACCATGTACTGCTCTTCGGCCCCCCGGGATTAGGAAAGACCACACTGAGCAATATCATCGCCAACGAGTTGGGCGTGGGCTTTAAAATTACCTCCGGACCGGTGTTGGATAAGCCGGGCGACCTGGCAGGACTGCTGACCAGCCTCGAACCGAATGATGTGCTTTTCATCGACGAGATACACCGCCTTTCGCCTGTGGTAGAAGAGTATCTCTACTCGGCGATGGAGGACTATCGTATTGATATTATGATAGATAAAGGCCCATCGGCTCGCACGATACAGATCGATCTCAATCGGTTTACGCTTATCGGCGCCACTACCCGCTCGGGCTTGCTGACCTCGCCACTGCGGGCGCGTTTCGGTATCAACTGCCACTTGGAATACTACGATGCCGACATCCTGGCAGGTATCGTATCGCGCAGTGCCGGTTTGCTGGGCGTGCAGATCGATAGCCATGCCGCAGGCGAGATTGCACGACGAAGCCGTGGTACGCCTCGTATCGCCAATGCGCTGCTAAGGCGTGTGCGTGATTTTGCGCAGGTGAAAGGCAACGGCACTATCGACCTCGACATCGCACAATACGCCCTCGAAGCACTCAATATCGATACTTTCGGTCTGGATCAGATAGACAACAAACTGCTCTGCACCATCATCGATAAGTTCCAAGGCGGACCTGTAGGCTTGAACACCATCGCTACAGCGATGGGCGAAGACGCCGGTACGATAGAAGATGTGTACGAACCATACCTCATCAAGGAAGGTTTTATCAAGCGCACTCCCCGCGGACGAGAAGTAACCGAGTTGGCATACAAGCACCTGCATAAGACCCCCTATCAACGCGACAACCAACAAACGCTGTTCTAAAGCGCAACCGACACATGATGGGAGTATCTGTCTCCCTAAAAGTAAGGTAGAATGCAAGTAGATTCAACTGTGATGCGCCTTTCGTTTTGCGTATTCTTCCTCGTATCGCACATATTTACAATCGATTACCGATTACTCCGCTGCGCCTTTTATTTTGCCGCACATAAACAATCCCCTACCCCGCTCTACCCGCCCAAAACTACAAAAAAATAGTTATCCCAGCAAAGAGATAACTATTTTCTTTTTCCACTGCCTCCTATTTTGAGGCGAACGCTTGGTTACTTTTTTACCACTTCTTTCACCGATGTCTTTGGAAATACAATCCAGAAAGCCACGGCTACCACCAGCGCAAAAGCGGCGAAGATATACCAGCAGGTCTGCCAACCTTGCCAAACGGTCATTGCACCCGCCTCTTGTACACTCTCGGCATACACAAAGTGGTTCACAATAGCCTGTGCCGACAGCGTTCCGATAGTGGCACCCAAACCGTTGGTCATCATCATAAACAACCCTTGTGCACTCGAACGCTCTGCCACATCTACTTCCTGATCCACATACATTCCGCCCGAGATATTGAAGAAATCGAACGCAAAACCATACACGATACAACTCAGCACAAAAAGCAGTACACCCGGCATACCGGGGTTACCGACACCAAACAACCCAAAACGCAATACCCATGCAAACATCGCCATAAGCATCACATTCTTAATGCCATAGCGTTTGAGGAAGAACGGAATAGCCAGGATACACAGTGCCTCGCAGATTTGCGAAATAGAAATCAGCATATTAGCGTGCTGCACCCCGAAGGTATCGGAAAACTCTGCGATATTACCAAAACTCGTGATGAACGGATTGGCGTAACTGTTGGTTATTTGCAAACACATACCTAGCAACATCGAGAAAACAAAGAATATCGCCATCTTCTTCTGTTTGAAAAGCGCAAAGGCTTGCAGTCCCATGGCCTCCACAAAAGAGGTGCTTTTTACATTGCCTTTGATTGGGCAATCAGGCATACAAAGTGCATACAGAGCCAACAATATGCTCAAACCGCCACTCACCACAAACTGCAAACTCTTATCTTGGAAGCCGCACAAATCCACAATCCACATCGTGGCAATAAAACCCACCGTACCAAACACGCGAATCGGCGGAAAGTCCTTCACCGTATCCAATCCCGCCTTGCCTAATGCCGTGAAAGCCACTGAGTTATTCAGCGCAAGCGTAGGCATATAGAATGCCACCGAAACCGTATAGAGGGCAAAGAGGATGCCGAACTGAATGTCGTTTCCGAGCAAGATACCATATACCCCGGCAGCAATCATAAACAAGCCCGCCGTGCCATGGCACATACTCAGCAATTTTTGTGCAGGTATCCAACGGTCCGCCACAATACCCATCAGCGCAGGCATAAACAGACTCACGATACCTTGTATCGAATAAAACCAACCGATATGCGTTGCCAGTCCGTGCTGGGCAAGATAGGTTCCCATCGAGGTCAGATAAGCACCCCAAACTGCAAACTCCAAGAAGTTGAGGAGCATCAGTTTCAATTTCATGTTTTTCATAATGCTATATTATTTTAATGTGTATTCGTATCATTCAGCAACTCCAAAGAGTTGTACTTCATCTCTTCTAAGCAAGTGGCGACCATCATCATATTGCGCGGGTCGCTCACATCCCACGAAAACAGCCCGCACCAATCGGCGGCGTAGTATCTGCTAAGGGCGCGGGTACGACTTTGCAGTATGTACGCCACGCAGATATAACGGCGGTTTTTGTAGAAACGGTCGAGGCAAACTACACGCTTTTCGTGTTGGTTCACCAAGATATTTCGCCAAATCACATCCGCCCGTTGGTAAGCAGAGGGGCGATAGACTTCGCCCGTCATCAGCATCACCACGCTATCGGATTGTATCTCATAGTCGGGCACCAACGCCGGTGCCGTCTGCTGCTCAAAGACAATCACATTCTCTCCCAACACGCACAGCACGGAATCTACCCGAAAGGGTAAGTCGTTGATAACATGCTGTATATATGGCATTGTGGCAGTCGCACCGTGGCTATTGGCAGAGGAGATGAGGTGTAGCGGTTCAGCGGAGCAGTTTTGCATATTCTCTCCGTCGCTCCCAATGCGAATAGACTGCGAGTTGCCGACCGAAAAAGCATATCCGCTTTGTGCGTCCCACTGCCATTGCTCCTGCGTTGCAAACCGCACACTCGAGCAACCGCACAACACACACATACACAGCACCACTGCTCCCCCCACAATTCGTCCTGTGAAGTGCTTCGCCAAACGAAACCGTATGCCTTTCATAGCAAAAATTTTTATTTCTCCTTCAACTCAAAATTCACTTCTGCCGAGCCTACACCACGGTACCATGTATCAGCATCTTTGCGGTCATAGGAGAGAGCCTCTTTCTTGCTCTCCGAGGCATATACGCCCGCCGTATCATTCGCCGTAACCGACACACTATCAATAGGAAAGTAATCGCTTTGGAACTTGTACTCCCCATTCTCATCGGTGTATAGCGTGTCGCTAAGACCCTGATGCTTAGTGTCTTCCAACACCACTTGTACACCTTTCAACGGAGCCTGCTCTGGGTCGGTTACCTTTCCTTGTACTTCATATTTTGCCCATGGTGTCCCATATTCCACTTCCATCACACCATATTTCTTTGCGCAGCCGGTAGTCTGAAACCCCAGCACCGCCAATACAGCGGCTAAACAACGATTGATAAAAGATAAAGTCTTCCGTTTCATAGTATCAAATAATTCTGAATGATGTATCGATGATTTATGGGTGAGTGATTAGAACTCGCTCGTAAAATGGAACTGTATGTGTTTGTAGTCGTTCTGCGCCATCTGCAGCACATACGCCGAGTCTGCCATAAACACATCGCGCCCGTCTTTGTCGGTAGCCATATACTGTGCCTTGCGTTTCTTGAAGGTCTCCAACTCAGCCTCGTCATCGCTCTCTATCCAGCACGCTTTGTACATCTGCAGGCTCTCCCAGCGGCACTTAGCTTGATACTCATGCTCCAGGCGGTATTGTATCACCTCAAACTGCAACTGCCCCACCGTACCGATAATCTTGCGCCCGTTCATCTGACTGACAAACAACTGCGCCACACCTTCGTCCATCAACTGGTTGATACCCTTATCCAACTGCTTTTGTTTCATCGGGTCGGCGTTCTCGATATACTTAAACATCTCCGGCGAGAACGAGGGCAGTCCTTTGAAGTGCAGGTTCTCCCCCGCCGTGAGCGTGTCGCCTATCTTGAAGTTACCGGTATCAGGCAGACCCACAATATCGCCTGCATACGCCTCGTCCACAGTCTCCTTGCGCTGCGCCATAAAGCAGGTAGGCGACGAGAAACGCATCTGCTGCCCCTTGCGCACATGCTTATAGTAGGTGTTGCGCTCAAACTTACCCGAGCAAATTTTGAAGAACGCAATACACGAGCGGTGGTTCGGGTCCATATTGGCATGTATCTTAAAGCAGAAGCCCGTAAACTTATCCTCCATCGGATCCACCACCCGCTCTTCGGCTTGCACGGGGCGTGGTGACGGCGCAATACGCACAAAGCACTCCAGCAGTTCTTTTACGCCGAAAGTATTGAGTGCCGAGCCGAAGAACACGGGAGCCAACTCGCCCGCAAGATACTCATCGCGCGAGAAGGGATTGTACACGCCCGAAATCATCTCGATGTCTTCTTGCAGTTTCTCGGCGTCTTGTTCTCCTATCAACTCCACTATCTGCGGGTCGTTCACATCGTCGAAGCGTAGCGACTCGGTAACATGCGTCTTATCGGGCTGATAGAGGTCGAGCGTGCTTTGGAACAGGTTGTACACCCCTTTGAATCGCTGACCGCTGTTGATAGGCCACGACAGCGGGCGCACATGTATGCCCAACTCGCGCTCTATCTCGTCGAGCAGGTCAAACGGATCCTTACACTCACGGTCCATCTTGTTGATAAACACCATCACGGGCGTCTTGCGCATACGACATACCTGCATCAGTCGGCGCGTCTGCGTCTCTACACCCTTTGCCGCGTCGATAACGATAATCACCGAGTCCACCGCCGTCAGTGTACGGAAAGTGTCCTCAGCAAAGTCTTGGTGTCCCGGGGTATCGAGGATGTTGATATGGTAAGTGGTGTCTGCAGCCCCTTCCGATGTGGGTTTGTAGTCAAACCCCATCACCGAAGTAGCCACCGATATACCACGCTGTTTCTCTATCTCCATCCAGTCGGAGGTGGCAGTCTTGCGTATCTTGTTCGATTTTACCGCCCCTGCCACATGGATTGCTCCTCCGTAGAGAAGCAGTTTCTCTGTCAGAGTGGTTTTACCCGCATCGGGGTGACTGATGATAGCGAAGGTTCGCCGGCGTAGTATCTCTTGTTGTTCTGCGTTTGAAAGCATAGTGTTTATCTGCGTTTGCTATTTTTCGTACTGTTCCACCTATACGGCAAGCATAGACTGCCGATAGGAACAGCCTGCAAAGGTACACTTTTTTTTTGGATTACGCAATACCTTCCCGAAAATACAAGGTATGGTTCTCTGTTAACGAACGGTTTATTGAGGATGCAGACCTCTCCAAGCCCCTCCATGGGGAGGGGATGTGTACAGCGAAACAAAAAGAAACATATAATTACTATGTAATTAGACATGTAATTATTCTCTCTATTCCGCACTATCATTATGCATTATGCATTAAACTAAGCATTATGCATTGAAGAATATAGCAGGAACAGAAAACATATAATTAAACACAATATGATTTACGGATATATTTAGGGTCAGTACAGACCGACAAACAGTTGAAAATCAACGCTTTGAGATTATGCACTTTTGTGCGCAACAGCCTCAGCCCTTGCAGATTGACGGTTGGATAGAAGAGACTATCAGCGGCACCAAGAACTACAACAAACGCGCCTTGGGTCGTCTGCTCGAGCGTGTAGAGAAAGGCGATTTGATTATCTGCGCCGAGTTGTCCCGCCTTGGGCGTAATATGCTGATGATCATGGAGATACTCAATATCTGCATGCGCAAAGAGTGCCGTGTATGGGCTATCAAGGGCGACTATCGCCTCGGCGACGACATCCAAAGCAAAGTGCTGGCTTTTTCCTTCGGTTTGTCGGCGGAGATAGAGCGCAACCTCATCTCGCAGCGCACCAAGGAGGCACTTGCCCGCAAGAAAGCCGAAGGTGTAGTGTTGGGTCGCCCACGCGGGCGCAAGACGGCTCCCGAGAAACACCCGCTCTACACCCGACGCCACAAGATCGAGGCACTGCTTTCGCAAGGCGTCTCCAAGACCGAGATCGCCCGCCGCTGCAAAGTCAACCGCAAAACCCTCACCCACTACCTCTCAAACCTCCCCGCCTTGCCCTCTGATTGCAAGGAATAACTCTATGTACCAATTAGCGGAATTTGTGCGCTCTGGCGCGTTGTTTGAGTTGAGTATCTTGCAGGTCGCGCCCCAGAGTATCGTCTTTGGCGAGAAAGAGGATGTCTTGGTCGAGCCCCAAAGCGAACAAGACACGCAAGTAGATACCTATTGCCACGGTGGCGGTACCTTTCTCCACACGCATCACGGTCAGTGGAGAACAGGAGGCACGCTCGGCAATCTGCGCAATGCTGAGATTGCGACGCAAACGAGCCAAACGAATCTGCTCACCTACGATACGCAGGTTGTTCGCTGCACGACGAGGAAGAACGGTTCCTATTGTTGATTTGCCCATAAGAAGATAGTAGCATTTAATCTGTTTATAAACTGCATTTAAGCACCACATAAACACACCTTATTCGCACCACGCAAAGCATCACATAAGTATCTATGCCGTACCTCATAAAGTATCATATAATATCGATAATTAGTGTTTGTATATATTATATGATAGATTATTACGATGCAAAGGTACTACTTTTTCACCGAATATGCAAATGCTTTTGTATTTTTGCTCGCCCCCCTGCCATAGAGACGCTTTGTCATACTTCGAGTCAATCTTTTTTTCATAGACCATGTCCACCATTAGACTCCAAACACACTGCGGGCAGGCCAATCAATGTGCCTGCCCGCAGATGTTATTGCTATTGGTTCACCGATAAATGCTCTTGCTCACCGCCGGCAAGCAAGATGCTGCTACCGGGTTGTGGAACCTGCGTTTAGGGAATAGACCTCAGATAATTGATTTGCTCTGCTAATTGCTTTGACGCAGTGTTGATGGGAGTACCCAGTTCTCTGGCACGCCTCGTCTTGGTAACGAGCAAGTCCTTCACAGACGGATAGTATTGCACATCGATCACCTTGAATGATATAACCTTGGCATTGTCCGGCAATATGGACACACCGGAAGCGCCCCTGGTTTGCACCGTATTAAAATCGCCAATGGCCAGCAGTTTCATACATTCCGTGCCGTTGTGGTCAATGCTATGAATGGCCAAATAGTCGCGTGATTCGGCGATGAACATCTCGGGAATCTCCTGCGCATCCGTGTTCCACAATGAGGGTTGCAACGCATTCATCCTTGTCCCTTTGCGTACATCCGTCCAATTCATGGCTGCCACTCGTTTGGCGTTCTTGTAGCAAAGCAACAATACCGGGTTGCTCATATTCTTGTAAACAGGCAGTTGCAGATAGCAACTTGCGGCTTTGTCCCGCTGCCGGTGCCACGCGCCTTTGTCGTCCCATACCACCCAATAGTCCACTTCGCGGGTAGGAGCAGGAGGCAGCACCACATCGGAGGAGTGCCGTTTGTTGATCAGTTCGCGAAGGAGTTTATCTATAGTTTCTCCAGTTGGCATTTGCCCGCCGCTCAGAGCCTGAACCGAAGATTGCATACGAGTGAAAATGAATTGGGTCAGTTCTTCTCCCCACAAAGGCTCGCTGGATCCGTCTTGGCGTTGGTATAACTTGTTTCCTCGCATCCATATCGGCTTATCCGCCTTGGTGACTTCGATTACATAGTAATCTTTGCCGCCCTTTTCTTTGCGGTCTATCTTTAGCAGAGATCCCGCATAAGTGCCGCTCTGCGCGCGCACGGCATTGAGAATCTTGCGTTTGTAACTATCTTCATGATTCTTATCTGAATACGAACCTGCATATTTATCTATATCCCCACTATCAAGGTAAGGATAGTCTTTCTCCACGCCTAATATCTCCTGTGTCCTGTCGTGTACACCGATAATCAGTTTTCCGCCTTCTGCATTCATCATCGCCGTCAGGGCTTTCACGATATTGAGGATTTGCTTGTCGATATCAGCCTCACCATCTCCGTTAGGCGGAAAGACGATAGATGTCTTGTACTCTACCGTCTTGCTTTCGGGGCCGTAGTTGGCATAGTATTTGCCATCTCCGTCAATCCGCTGCACATTGTCGGCGGGAGTCGGGGCTACTCTGTTTGCGGGTTTGACCTCCTTGAAAAGCAAGTAGCCATTGCTCTCGACAATGCCACTGACCTCCAACACTAGATCATCTCCCATACCGTGTTTGGGTTCTCCGGAGAAATAGTATCGCTGCTCGGCAAAGTCATCCTCTATGCGATAATACGAATGCCCTTTGCTATCATCTTCAATACCGGTGATGTGGAAAGGATACATCTTGCCCCGGTCGTAATGCTCCTGCAGGGTGCGGGCTTGGTTTTGGTATAATCTGACCTTTCCAAAGGCATCGATGTACTTTACATACACATAGATGGTCTGCGGGAGTTCGTCATAATAGCCTTTCGTGAAGTTATATACTCGGTAGTCTTTTTTCTCATCGCCCTTGTCATCGCTGACGACTGAGATATAGTCATTCCCGTTGGTGTCGCGGTCAATACCACGCACCTTCATTTCATAAGTTTGTCCTACTTCAAAATTCATATCCGTATTAGTTTTTAGTTTGTTATTATTTTTCTTCGGTTAGCAATTCTATCTTGAGCGATAGGCGGAGGGAGTCTGAAATCTGCTGAAGAAACGACGCCTTGGCTTGGTTGCTTAGATTGGAATAGATATACCAATCGCCTATTTTATGTTGCCAGGTACACTTAGGCGTAGGCGGACGCTGAGTGCGACTGACTATATTGTAGCCTCCGCACTCCAAGTCTAATGATGCAACTTTTTCAAATCCTATCTTTTGCAGTGTATCAATATAGGTATCTATAGCCTTTTTCTTGCAAATAATCGTACCATCCGGGAAAGTAACCCGCAAGCCTTTTGAAGGATTTTTGTACCTCTCCTGCGTACCTTCGTCGTTCGGACTGATAGCACTTAGGGTGTCTGGAGTTGAGTCTTCTATCGGGGTGTGCGATGTCGGGACAGGCGTATCGGTAGTGGATGTGAGCGGTTTAGCATTGAGCATCTCACGGATAATCTCGCTGTGGTTTGCTGTGCGCGACAGTGCCACCCGCAACGGTTCACCCGGGTGATGCTCTACCACCAAGACCAAGTCTCGTTGAATCTCTTTGAGTTGAGGCTCAATAATCTGACTAAGGGCAGGCAGAATATCCTCTTTGATGATTTTCTCCTCCAACTCATCCGCCGCCGCAAGCAACTTATCATCCACGGGGAGATTCATCTTGCGAAGCGTGTCAAGTGCGTTGTATAACTCTTTAAGCGTTGCCATAATGTAACATTTTTATCATTTATCTTATCTCATTACCTTATCAAGAAGTTCGGAATAGTTGGTGATAACATCGTAAACCACATCGCTTCCGGCAATCGCCTGGAAATGCTTGCGTGCACAGTCTATCTTCTTGTTCTCCCAATCGCGACGACCAACGCTTGACAAAGTACCTTTTGATTCAGCAACGAAATAGATGTGTTTGAGTTCGTCGGACTCTTCAAAGACAATTGCCCAATCGGGATTATAGTGTCCCATCGGCGTGTTGATGTAGAAACCGTGTGGAAGTTTCGTGTAAACGGCAACTTGTTGGCGTTTCTCCAATTCTTCGGCGATAGGTAGTTCGACAGTCTTACTATCCACCACTACTAAATCGTAAAGAGACTTAGTCGATTCGATAGCATTCTCACCCAAGATTCCACGAACGGCATTGGCTGTAAAGATATTGCTTTCATGATACTTGTCAAGGCGGTGATATGTGATACTTTCAACTACAGAAATAGCCTTTTGACTATTGATGATTGCGCCAACTCGTTGGATAAACTCTTCAGGATTGACCTTAAACTTGTCAAAAGACGCCGGCTTGATTCCTTTCAATATATCCACAACTGCACGACGAGTAAGATTAGTAGTTTCTACCAATTTTCCAATAAGGTCATAGACTACTTTATTATTCGTAGTTGCTATATTGCGATTGGCATCATATGTTTCTCCTCTGATAAAAGCGTCTCCTAACTCCAGTTGCTGTCTATCACGAATAGTTCCCAATGTTCCGGTACCAACCTCAATACGCACATGTGAGACGACCAGTTCCTTGTCTATTCTTTCGATAGATTTTTTGACCAGTTCTTCAGTTTCAAAACTCACCGTGTAATAAGTTTGCCGATTGATTTTATGCCATAGTGCTTGAAACTCTTGCTTATCAAAATTATGACTGAGAAAATGTCCTTCTTTGATCTTACGATCATCTTTAGGGCATATAGAAGAAGGATTATATACTTGATTCAATCGTTTAACGATAACCTCCTTGATAGGATTAAATTCGTCCGTAAAATTGAGTTTTCCTTGTTCCTGATCATCAAAGTACTTTTTGGTAAGTTTGCCGGAATCATCCACATAGTTTTCCTCTGTGAGGACAGTATAAATTTTCTTAGCCTCATCCTGCTCAATAGTTTCTTGTTTGCCATTACTGTCGATGTACTTATAGTGATGGAACAATTCGGGCGTAACACAAATAGGACGATCCGTCACAGCGTCTGCAATCTCTTGTTGTAAAGCCTGAGCAAAAGATTTGTAACTCTCACTGGCAATAACGGTGAGATTATTGACGGCAAACACATCGCTACCAAGTGTGTCGCTATCTTGTCTCTCACCGGCTTGATTAACGCAAAGGCGCATGCCACGCCCAACTTCCTGTCTTTTCTTTGTCTGATTATCACTATCTTTGAGCGTACAAATCTGGAATACATTCGGATTGTCCCATCCCTCTTTCAGCGCAGAGTGCGAAAATATAAAACGCGTTGGCTCATCCATGTCCAATAAGCGCTCCTTGTTGGTCATAATAAGATCATACGCACTTTCATCTTGGCTCTCCTTATTTTTTTCTTCTCCATTTGTAAAATGCCCCGTTCTTTTGTCGCGGGAGAAATAGCCGTTATGTACATCCTCTGCCGAGAACTTGCGCAGATATTGTACATATTCGTCGTCTTCACCAACTTTTGGGGTAAAACTTTCTATAGCCGCGCGATATTCTTCTTCAAAAATGTCAGCATACTTTCCATTGTGCTGTCCCCCATCGTAACAGCGATAATTATCCACATGGTCAATAAAAAACAAGGACAACACTTTAATCCCCCGATAGTACAACTTGCGTTCTTTGCGCAAGTGTGCAGCAATGGTTTCGCGTATTTGTATGCGACGGATTAGTTCTTCATTGGCTGCGCCATCTCTCTCTCTCGCAAATATATGCCATTTCTGAAAGATATGGTACGGTTTAGGCCGTCGATCTCATCGATGACATAGTTATCTCGATATTCCTCCAATTGCCCAGAATGCGAGTAAAGATCAAAGCCTTCATCCACTAATTCTGTCACGCTATGGGAGCCGACTGTCTGCTTTTTCTCATAGACAATGCGTGCCTTAGGGCCGTTCGGCGTTAGAACAATCTCCTGCAAGAATACAAAGCCTGTACTTGCATCTGTGCCTACCTGCACTACACCGCGCACATTTATCTCCTTGACCAATTTCCGATTGTAGGCATCTATTGCGTCAAGGCGATAAATCATATTTTGTTTATCCGCATCACGGTGGGTCGCCGAATAACGCAATGCAAATAGTGGGTTAAAGTTGAGTAACTTCTGTCGTGTAACATTCCCTCGATTAGCCCCCAACACAGATTGCGGTTCGTCAATAATTAGAATCGGGCGTGTAGCAGCCACCACGGCTATTGGCTTACGAGAGCGAAAACTATCCAATTTTTTATCAATGCGGCGAGCGGCTTCACCGCGGGCACTGAAGGCCTGTGAATTAATAATCATTGCTTGCATACGATTGTCAGAAGCAAAGAGATCGAGCATATTCAGTTGCTCGGGATTAGAATTATAGACGAAGTAATTGATATGCTCATTGTATTCCTCGGCAAAATGATCAGCAGTAACTTGAAAAGAATGGAGAACCCCTTCGCGTATGGCAATGCTCGGCACAACAATGATATATTTTGACCAACCATACTGCTTGTGCAACTCAAACATCGTTTTGATGTAGGTATAAGTTTTTCCCGTACCCGTTTCCATCTCGATGGTCAGGCTCAGATACCTTTCGTTCAATTCTGCCTTGGGCTCTAATCCATTGCGAAACTGTACATCCTCTATATTTTTCTTCAAATCTACTTGGGAATTTATTTCATCATTGCGAACGCCGAATGTACCGACATTATCCAATTCAAGTGTCGGCGCATTATCGGCATTTCCCAAGTCGCGTATGAAGGAAAAGCCTTGCGAGTAAGGTTGCCCTCTGAAGACATCCACCACTGCTTGAGCGGCCTCTTCTTGAAAAGGCTGTTTCTTAAATTGTAATTTCTTCATGGGTTTGTCAAATTACGCGGATTTTTTGTGCTACATCATTATCTTGCCAACCGAGATGTTGTTTGAACTGCTCAAAGATATTCATTTTTTGTGAGGCTTCGTTGAACGCCACATCCAGCAAAACTACTCGCAGTGGGTGCATTTCGGCAATGGCATCAATCACTTGTTCGGTGATCTTACCCTGTCGATCAAGACATGCCACAAGGTCTCCATCATTCACATTTAGGATAGAGCAGTTATCTACAATGCTCTTGCTT
The DNA here is from genome assembly GCA_900542355.1 of uncultured Bacteroidales bacterium. GTDB lineage: Bacteria > Bacteroidota > Bacteroidia > Bacteroidales > Paludibacteraceae > Colicola. Next base: position 70,838 of record UQNE01000007.1, read on the forward strand.
ATAGGTTCTGACAATTTCACTCCCCAGCGTAGCATACACTCAAACAAGAGATCGAGGTCGTTGCGGTCATCCTTGATATTGTCAATCAGGCCTTCAATCATACCTTGTGTGAATTCGTTAGGTGTAAATGCCACTTGTTTGTAGTTCGTTTCATCTACCTTGAGTACACGAAAACCGGTATCAACTTCAGGATGTTTTGCTTTTATTTTACTGCCTGCACGACGAATCCGCTCTTTGGCGATCTCTGTTAAGTAGTGAGGTTTGCCTACTTCATCCAAAAATTCTATGCTATTTCTTATTGTCTCTTTTGCTTTTGCTCTAGACACTTTAGAAAGGTTTTCATCTAGATTTTCAGGCAATTGTACCATAATAAACTTACGATGTCCACCATCTTCGGCGTTAAGTTGCATTACAGCATGTGCTGTTGTAGCAGAACCCGAAAAAAAGTCCAAGACTAAAGAGGTTGATTCATCATAAGAAGTAACCAAGGATATAAAATTCTTTATTATTTCTTCGTCTTTAGGATAGTCAAATACATGTTTCCCAAATAAAGAATCAAGCCGTTGAGATGCTCCCCGACCGTCTTTATAAAATACACTTGCAAATACTTCAAATTCTGTTTCTTTCAAGTATCGTTTTAGGCAAGGAACTGTGGTCTCATCTTTTCCAAATGCGATACGATTATTTGCTAGTAGTTCTGGTAATTTAGATTCTGAAAACCGCCATCCTCCACTCGGACATTTACAAGGTTTACCCGTAACTGGGTGAAGTATCGTGAATCTCCCTCCTTGACCCGTGCCTTGGGATATATCACCCTGATAATATATCCCAAGGCACGGGTCAAATTTTTTATAGTGAGATTGACCTTTTACAGGGTCATCATTTGGTAGTGATTTATAGAATGCTGTTAGACCCTTTTCGATGTTTTCAACATCTTGACTACCATACAAAGATACCAATCGATCGACTTCTGCATAAATTCTGTCTAACCCTTGTTTTAATGTACACCAATTCTTATTTTCAATTTGACTATCGTGAAAGATATTTGCAGTCTTATTTTTGCAGTAGATCAAACAATACTCGTGGTTAACGGCTACTTGTGCAGCCATAGATTTACGACCCTGTTCCCACACTATATTTGCTACGAAATTGGCTTCACCAAATACCTCATCACATATTTTTTTCAAATTTGCGGCCTCATGATCATCGATAGAGATAAATATTACTCCGTCATCAGTGAGCATAGATCGGCAAGCGAGTAAGCGTTCATACATCATACTGCACCAATTGGAGTGGAAGCGGCCACAAGTATCCGTATTCTGACGATAACGATTTCCTAATTCATCTTTCGCTCCAGAATCCTTATCATACTCACTCTGTGTTTGGCGGCGATCGTCTTTATAAATAAAATCCTCACCTGTATTGTATGGTGGGTCAATATAAATCATTTTGACAGAACGGTCGTAACTATTTTGCAGCAGTTTCAGTACCTCTAAGTTTTCACCTTCGATGTATAAGTTCTGCGTATTCTCCCAATCTACAGATTCGTTTTCACACGGGCGCAAGGTCTTAGTGATACTCTTCGCTGCATTTCTTGCTGCCTCTGTTTTTCCCACCCAAGTGAAGTCGTACACTTCGTGTGGATTCTCTACAGCAAGGTCTCCCAGCATTAGACGCAGCATATCGAAGTTAACTTTCCAGCAGATGTGTCCGGTCTTGGGATCTGCCACTTCGGTGATAGCAGCCGGACAGATTTCGGCAAGTTGTGCAATGGTGAGTTGTGTGCCGTCAGTAGTTTGACGATCCAAATACATTTGCTCCATAATTATATTTGTTTTAATTCGTTTCGTAGTTGTTTCAAGTGTTGATTAAGTTCCCGTTGCCGATTATATTGTGGTTCCATGCGTATGGCATTTTCCAATGCTTTTATATCCGCGAGAAGTTTCCGCTTTCGTTGTTCCTGCTTCACCACCTCTTGTAGAGGCTGTTGGCCCGTTAGTTGGAAGCCCGCAATCTGTGCCACATAGTTGTCGTAGATCTGAGCAGTAGTCTGTCCTTGCATAGGTAAGGACAACTGGTCAACACAACGGAAATGGGTTGTGTAGGTAGCGGTGATGTTGAAAACTGTGTGCTCACGATTAGCCCATTGTTTATAGTTGATAAGTAAACGATATTCGTCTTCGTATTTAAGAATAAAAACGATGAACTGCGGTAAGAACTTGTCCACAAAATTAACCACCTCATCCGAGCAGTATTTATTCTTAAGATTGACAAGAAAGACTTGTAGTTCCTTGATATCCTCGGTAGGCTCTACATTGCAGGTTGTGGCAGCAATTTTGTAGAGCCAAACAATACTGTCGATGTCTTCGGTAAAGCGTAGTTTCATTTCTCGGCGTGCTTTCCGTTCATCGAAATGGCACATGAATGCTACTTTAGGTATTGTCTTCCCTACGATACAAGACTCCGGATATTTGAGCATGTTGTCTGCTGTCATTTGACCACAAGAAAACTGATAAGTTCAAAATCATCCAATCCGTGTATATCGCCAACGAGGGCCGTCGTTTCTCCGGGAGAGAAAAGGCTCTCGATATCAGATTGTTGTTTGACACCGATGATGTTCTCAACGGACTTGCCAAGCAAATCCGAGTATTGCTTCATATAACAACCATTTTTCGTTTCGTCGTTGAAAGCCTTAGTCAGTTTGCCGTCGGGTGCACTTTTCCCCTTGCAGACAAGTCGCATGAAATCAAGCAGTTGTTTGGGATGTAAATAGTCGGTGATAATCTCTCCGTCCTTGCGTATATGCACCATATAGAACGGATGCAAGAGGTTTCGCTTGCCGATATTGACGGCATTGTTCCTATGTCTGAGGACAAAGATAACGCCTTGTTTATCGGGGTCGTCTGACTTTACTACCGTATGCATTCCAAGTGGTGCTCGTTCCAATTCCTCCTTATGCTTTGCATCATGTATATACTGCAAGAGGTCGAGTCGGAAGTCATTGAGCCCAAGATCCATGATATTGATGCCCGTATTCGTGTCGTCTATATCAATCACTTCGTTTTGCAGGCGTTGAAGTTGATCTTTGCGATATTTCAAGTCGTCTTGTTCCTCGTTGGAAAGGAGATTGTCATCACCCGCAGCGGCAAGCACCGTGGCTCTCATACGATTCTCCACACGACTTTCAAGATTGATGTATTGGTCAAGATCCATATCCGGCCAGTAGTTGACCAACTGTATGCATTTGTTCTTGGAGCCGATACGATCGATACGCCCAAAACGCTGAATGATACGCACGGGGTTCCAGTGAATATCATAATTGATGAGGTAGTCGCAGTCTTGCAAGTTCTGCCCCTCGGAGATACAGTCTGTGGCAATGAGTACATCAATCTCGCGCGTTTCTTCGGAGTAGAGCGTATTGCGGTCTTTGGATACCGGCGAGAATAGGGTCAGCAATTTATTAAAGTCGTTAATACTCTCTTTGGAAACGCCCTTTTGAGAATCCTTTTTTGGAGAGGATTCTATCGCCTTAGGTAAATTTATCTTTACATCATTGCCCGTAACGAGTGCCGTATAGAGTTGTGCGTGCTCCAATATAGGTTGCGCTAACTGTTCGTACAGATAGTTCGCCGTATCCGCAAAGGCGGTGAAGATGATTACCTTTTTGTTGGTTTCATTGATAGGGTTGCGGAATTTCTTTTGTAAATCCTCTCTGAGTTGCTGCAGTTTGCTATCATGGTCGGGGGTAATCGTCTGCATTTTTTTCAATAAGTCTGCAATGATCTTTTGGTCTGCCTCCAAATCTCCTCGCCAACTCAAGTAGTCCATATCAGCGAGAGAGATATCCGTCTTTTTACCTCCTACAATAGCATCATCGTCGATATCATCGACATCAGGGGCATTTGACAGGTTTAGTGATCCGATGTTGGGCGTTGCTTTAGTTCTCTGAAAATTGTCGATCGTTTCTGTCGTGCTATCGATATTGCTTTTGATGCGTTCGAGGGTACGGCGGAATGCCTCGACTGAACTCTCCAACCGCTTGAGCAGATTGACAGCCATCAATCGACGAATACCCTCTTCTCGCCCCAACATACTTAATCCCCTGTCAATATTGTATTTGTCGCTTTTAGAGGGCTGTATGTAGTAAGAGGGTGCGTACACACTCAGATTGAGGTCATTTAGTTGCTCTGCGATATCTGGGAAAGTAATTCCACTGATGTCGGTAAGCGACGGGTGTCTGCTAATGGGCGACAATCGAGTCGGGAAACTTCCGATATCGGCGGTATTGTAATACTTCTCGATATGCTTTCGACTCCGCGCGATGGTTACGGCATCCAACAATTTGAAGAAGTCCGGATCCAATCGGCTGAGTAAGGCATCCGTTGTACGCTCGCCATCTTTTTTCTTAGCCCATTCACTGTATTTTCTCTGGGCATCACTAAAGATATTTTTTATAGGTTTCTTTGTACCAAGTAGGGGATTTATCAGGTCCGGATTGCCCTCGTAGGCGAGTTGGAGTTGATTTTGGAGGTCAGAAAATCGATTGTTGACAGGCGTGGCCGTAAGCATAAGGACTTTTGTCTTAATGCCTTCTCGAATAACTTTGTTCATCAGCCGTGTGTAGCGATTCTCATGCGGGTTCTCTGCATTCTCATCGATGTTTCCTCCATTGCGTAGGTTATGGCTTTCGTCAATCACCACAAGGTCATAGTTTCCCAAATTGATACATGCTAAATCGATGCCGTTAGACATTCCGCTCGTTCTACTTAAGTCGGAATGGAAGAGGACATCATAGCGCAATCGGTCTTTGACGATGGGGTTATTTTTGTAGTTAGCACGGTAGGATTGCCAGTTGTTTTGTAGTTTCTTTGGGCACAGCACAAGAACCGATCTGTTGCGGCTCTCGTAGTACTTGATCACCGCAAGGGCAGTGAAGGTCTTACCAAGTCCCACACTGTCAGCAAGTATGCAACCGTTGTAGCGTTCCAATTTGTTGATGATTGCGAGTGCTGCATCTCGTTGGAAATCATAGAGTTTGTTCCATATTTGGCTATTTTTCAGTTTGATTTCTTCGTTAGGCAACTCATCATCGGAGAGGTTGGATAGGAACTCGTGGAAGATGTGGTATAGCGTGAGAAAATACATAAATTCGGGGCTATTCTCACGATAAATGGTTTCGATGCCCTCCAAGACTTGTTCGGTAACATCTTGCACTTTATCTTGGTCTTTCCAGAGGTTGTTGAAGTTCTCCACAAAGCCGCGAGTGGTCTCAGCGTCCAAACGCGCCACTTGCGAAAATAACCGGTTCCCCTTTTGGGTACCTATTTCAGTAGTGGTGAACTCGTTGAAAGGCATATAGGTCAGCGTCTGCTGCTCCTGCATGACATTGAAAAAGCCAGTAGGGATAGTGCCATCCGATATGTTGGCTTTGAAGTGCACTTTTGCTCGCACCCAGTCCGCACACTCGCGAGCAATGGCGCGTTGCGACAAGCGGTTACGAAGGCATATCTCAAATTCAGTTCCGTACAAATCGCGCTCATGGTTCAATTTTGGGATATAGAACTCGCGTTTCTGCTTCTCTGACTTATCTTGGGTGAAAGCAGATGTCGTGAAAAGGAATTGCAACTCGTCGATATTCTGCAATTCTTTACTCAATACCTTAAAAGCATAGATAGAGAAACTCGCTGCGGCGATTTGCAATTTTGCCCCTTGCTTTAATTGTTGGCGAAGATCCTCAACGAGAGGCCGGTTGGTATTATCTAAAATTTCTACTGCCATACTTCATGGTATTTTTATTTCCGTTAACTACTATTGTTTCTCTGCTCTATGGCACGCAAAATTGGGGTTGTCCCTCAAAAACCGTCGTTTTTTATGGACAATTAAAAATAATTTTGGTAGTATCAGATTTTTTGCGTAATTTTGCAGTCTGATGGGGGATTGTTTGGTGTCATTCCCTCAATCGTATTGGTACGAAAAATTGGGTATTAAAAACGACCATTTTTTGTACTCACAATGGCTCCGCTAATGAGGCTAAAACATATAATTACCATGTAATTTGGACATTAATTTCTCTCCGCGCAGTGATTTTTGTTCTCCGTTAACGGCCATTAAAAATCCCTCTCCAACGCAAAAGTTCTTTGGGCTCCAATGGCGGTTAATTGTCCGTTAATTGCTTTGATTGTTCTCCACTAATTGCCATTAAAAACCATTAAAATTTTCTTTTGCCCTAAATGGGGGCTTTGATTTTGTCCCGAATGGGGAGAATGTAGAGAAAGCGGGCTTGGCAAGCCCGTGACGAGGGACACTTCGCGGGTGTGGAGCGCAAGGTGTGCGTGTGCCCGGGATAGAAACTATGGATAGAAGGGAGCGGGCTTGGCAAGCCCGCAACGAGGGACACTTCGCGGGTGCGGAGCGCGAGGTATGCGTGTGTGAATATGTAGGGATTTTTTTGGGGGAGGAATTTTTTGGGGGGAAGAAAGGCGGGGAGGGATTTTTTAGGAGACGAGGGATTGGGCGAAGGCGGTGGCGGCGGCGAGTTGGTCTATCTTACCGACATCCATCATTCGATAATCGGTGGGGAGATAGCCATAGAGCGGGTGCGTGGCACAGATACTCAGATAGAGGTCGATAAGAGAGAACTTCTGCCCTTTCTGCGCTATGACGGCATCCATACAATCGAAGATAGCCGGCGAGAGTATCTGCATACCCGAGAATGCCAATCGACGATAAGTGGCCTTCTCTTGCAGGTCGACGGGACGCAGTTCGCCTGTAGCGATGTTGGTCCAGCCATGGAGGCGCATGGCATTATCGAAAAGCAGGTAGCGTTGGGTGGTGCGCTCGCTCACGACGAGCAGCGACATCATCTCGGGGCGAAAAGCCGCCTGCAGGTCGGCTATACGGATATTGCTCAAGATATCTGCATTGCATGCAAGTATCGGTTCGTCACTGCCATCGCAAAGCAAGTGGCGAGCGTGGTAGAGCCCCCCACCCGTCTCTAAGAGCATATCCCGCTCGTCACTGATAGCGATATGGCAACCAAAGCCGTTGTTCTGATGGAGGTAGCGGATTATCCGGTCGCCCAGGTGGTGTACATTGACCACGATGTCGCAGATGCCTGCTTGGCGCAGTTGCTCTATCTGCCACTGTATGAGCGTCTTACCTGCTATAGGGAGCAGGGCTTTGGGCATAGTATCGGTGAGCGGTTTGAGGCGTGTACCGAGCCCCGCCGCAAAAATCATGGCTTTCATAGGTATTCTTCTATTTGCTGTTCACGATGGATGAGATGTATGCGCACACCGTATTTGTTATGGAGATGTCGGGCAGCGGCTTGGGCAGAATAGACCGAACGGTGTTGTCCGCCCGTGCAGCCGAAGCAGACCTGCAGATGGGTGAAGCCGCGTGCGATAAATCGCTCGACATGGTGGTCAAGGAGGGCATAGACGCTATGGAGGAAGGTGAGTATCTCACCGTCTTGCTCCAAGAAATCAATCACCGGTTTGTCCCGCCCCGTGAGCGATTTGTATTGGTCGTACTTACCCGGATTGTGGGTGGAACGACAATCGAACACATAACCGCCTCCGTTGCCCGAGACGTCGGCAGGGATACCACGCTTGTAGGAGAAAGAGTAGATAGTAACCAAGAGGTTGTGCGTATCGGGTGCGGCGTCGGGGTTCTGCATATTGGGTGTATCGTGGGCGGTATTGCTCTTCTGCGTATCGGGTGCGGTAGCGGCAGGCGACGGCATTGCTGCGAGGGGGGGAGCCGCCAACTGTCGACTCAAGGCATAGATAGCGGGATATTCCGATTGCAAGACGGGGTGTTGCTCAAAGAGGCGTTGCAGGTTGCGCAAGGCAAAAGGTATCGACTCTAAGAAATGCTGTTTGCGCTCGAAGCAGCCACGGTAGCCATATGCGCCCAGCACTTGCAAGGTACGGAAAAGCACGAAATGGGGAAGGGAACGGCGGAACAACTGCGTATCGGCGTTTTGCCCCCGGTTTAGGCAGAGCGTCTGCCATTCGTCGAGATAAGCGTCGATCAGTTGCTCACGCAATGCATCGGGGAAATTGGCTTTTGCCTGCCAAAGGAAAGACGCCACATCGTATTGGATAGGACCTTTGCGCCCGCCCTGGAAATCAATGAAATAGGGGGTATCGGTACCATTCTGCGATACGACCATCACATTGCGGCTTTGGCAGTCGCGATACATAAAACCGAGTATCTGCTCGCCAAGGAGCGTATCGGCAAGACGGTCGAAATCGTCCTCCAGCGGGTTCTCGGCGAACTCTACGCCTGTGATCTTTAGGAAACAGTACTTCCAATAGTTGAGATCCCAATAGATACTGCGGCGGTTGAACTCCGCCACGGGGTAGCAGACGCTCCAATCGAAGTTCTCTGCGCCCTCGACCTGTATATGCACCAATGCCCGCAATGTCTTGGTGAGCAGGTCAATTTCTGCCTCGGAGAAATGCCCCGACTGCCGTCCCGAACGGATATAATCGAAGAGGAGGGTATTGCCCAAGTCGTTTTGAGTATAGGTCATCTCGTCGTCGCTGACCGATAGCACGGTAGGTACAGGCAGCCCCAAGGAACGGAAATGGCGTGCCATAGAGATAAAGGCATGGTTTTCCTCGCGGGAAGTCCCCTCGACGCAGATGAGCGAAGTGCCGTCCGCCAATATCTGCCGAAAATAGCGGCGGTTGCTGCCCGAACCTGTGAGAGGTATGAGCGAAGAGGATTGGTTGGAAGGAGAGTTGTTTTCCATATCTATCAAATTGCACGCAAAAGTAGCACAAAAAAAGGATATACGCAAGTAATTGTGTTTTTTGTTTGAGATTACTACTCCTTGTTCTCCATTAATTGCCATTAAAACATTCCTACACATTATTATCCGTTAACGGTTAATTAGCCGTTAATGGCTTCTCTGTTTATTCGTTACTACTCTCTTTGTTTTTCAGTAATTCGTTAAATAAACCATTAAACACATTTCTTTTATTTTGAATGGAGAGATGTAGTCGGAGATGTTTATTTGTCTTACAAAAGTATTACAAAGGTACGCGATGCCGATTCGGTGCCGGAGGACACCACATTGGTACCAACCATGAAGATTTACAAAGACGACAAAGTGGCTTCCATACCCAATGCCGACAGCGTTATCTTCATCAAGACGCCTCTGCGCGCAGATGCTTTCTCCGTAGGGGCTGAACGCTATGTGTCGTTTGCAAAGGGTAACTTACAGTACCAACCGAGCACCAAGACTTGGCGTTTGGCAGAGCAGCAATACGACTATATCGGCGAGGGAAATGCGAATCCCTCCGACACCTACGACGGGTGGATTGACCTCTTCGGTTGGAGCAGCGATAGCACAAAAGTGCCTTTCGGTGCAGGTATATCTACCGACTCCGCCGACTATAGAGGGCATTTCGTAGATTGGGGAACGAACATCATCGGCACCGATACTGCCAACACATGGCGCACACTCACCATCAACGAATGGCGTTATCTGCTGCACGAACGCAAGAATGCCGATGCGTTGTTCGGCTTTGGCATGGTGGATAGCATTGAGGGGATTATCTTGCTGCCTGACACTTGGAAACCCATCAAGGGCGTTATTTTTAATTCGAGCAGTGTGTTTGGTTTGGAAGCGAATGATAAAGGCTATTATGAGACCAACAGGGCATGTTATTTTGACAATGTCTATACCCTTGAGAAATGGAAAATAATGGAGGAGAAGGGTCATGCGATATTCTTGCCGGCAGCCGAGTATCGCAATGGTCAGACTATGGGATATAACGGCAAGGACAGCGGTTGCTATTGGTCAAGCACGGAAGACGATGAGAATGCTAGGTGGGCTTACTATTTGCTTTTTGTGTACGATGAGGATTATACTTTCACCCTTGCACATAACTTCCAATGCGAACGATACTTCGGCCTATCCGTCAGACTTGTACAGAACATAAGAAAATAAAATTTGGAGATACAAAAAAAATGTTGTATCTTTGCGTTTCCAAAATCGTATAACCGCCAAACTGTGCGGTTGTATGGTTTTGGTTCGGTTTTTGTTTTACCCGGTAGTAGGGGAATAGTAGAGGGCAAACGCAACTATGAACAACAACTACCCTATAGAAACTACTACGAACAGAGTGGTGAAACTACTACGAATAAGGGGTTGAAACTACTACGAACAGGAACAGCACTGTATTTTAGAAACATAGCAATTAAAACAGGCAACAGCAATTATGGCAGCAGGAAAATGGATATTAGGCGGATTGGGGTTTGTATTGGGCGGTCCTATCGGCGCACTGATAGGAGTGTTTATCGGTTCGCTATTCGACTCGGCGGGGAATGTTCTCACAGACGGAAATGATGATACGAGCAGCAATACAGATAGGCAATATACTGATTCACAGAGCAATAACAGCAACGGAAGATATGAGCGTCAAGCCTATGAGCGGGCGTATCGACGCGCAACGGTAGGCGACATACGAGTATCGATGGTAGTGCTGTTTGCGTGCGTAATCAAAGCCGACGGGCGAGTGATGAAATCGGAGGTGAACTACATCAAGCCCTTCTTGCTCAAGAACTACGGTGAAGAGGGTGCAAAAGAGGCACTTCATCTGCTGAAGGAACTGCTGCAGAAGAACATCGACCCGATAGCGGTATCGCAACAGATAGCCCGCAACATCAACTACTCCACCCGATTGGAGATAGTGCATATCCTATTCGATTTGGCACAATGCGACGGCGAAGTGTCGGCAGAAGAAGAGGCGATGATCTCGCTGATAGCCACCAACATGCGCATAGAAAACGCAGATTATCAGTCGTTGCTCGCCCTCTATCGTCGCCACGCTGACCCCAACTGGGCATACACGGCATTGGAGATTGAGCCTTCTGCAAGCGATGAGGAGGTAAAGAAAGCCTACCGACGCATGGCGATGAAGTATCATCCGGACAAAGTAGCCAATGCAGGCGAAGAGGTGCGCCAACAAGCCACGGAGAAATTCCGCTCGATCAACGAGGCATACGAGGTCATCAAGACCGGAAGAGGAATCAAATAAGAACGGGGACAGCCCTATATATATATTAAGGAGTATGAAAAAATATCTTGGAATAAGCATTGTGGCAGCAGCATTGTTGCTCTGCGGGTGTGGCACAAAAAGCGGTGGTCGGGTACTGACCAGTGCGACGGGAACAATCTACGAGTGTTTGGTAGTTTCGCCCCAAGAGGCATTGTCGCAAGAGTCGCTGAATATGATTGCGACGAGCGGTATCGAACACCCGACGGGCAGCGCATACGCCGAGCCGATAAGCAGCACCTACGACCTGGTGCGTGCTACGATGGGCGAGGATATGCCGTGTCTGCCACAGATGGAGCCATACTTTGCGCTGACCCATGTATCGAACAACGCATTCGACGACTACCTAAAGCCGACCCGCAACATCTTGATAGTGGATATCAACCCCGATAAATACACTCAACTGAAAGTGCGCGTTTCGACCGATGTATGGTCGCACCCGCAAGCGGTTTATCGTATTCAAGCCGCCACGGAGGAAGAGTTTGTGGGCTATTGGTTGCAGCACGGCGAAGAGGTGCGGGATTGGTTTGTACGCCAAGAACTGCAACGACAAATAGGTTTCTACCGCGCTAACACCAACAGCGATGCACGCCAAGTACTGCAAAAACAATTTGGGGCGGACATGCTGATTCCTGAGGATTATATGCTGATAATGGACACCACACTGCACATACAAGAGGCTGATAGTGTGCAACTTATGTGGTGCTGCAACAACAAAGGTTCGCTTCGGCGCGATATAGTGGTGTATGCTTATCCGTACACCGACGCCAACACTTTCAGTCTCGATTATCTGAACGCCAAGCGCGATGAGGTGCTATCGAAAATAATCAGCGCATCGGTAGAGGGGTCGTATATGGGTACGGAATATAAGGTTTTTCCGCCGCAGATGCGCAATGTGCAGGCCTTGGGCAGCAAAAAAAACAACGGTTTCTATGCTACGGAGATACGCGGGCTATGGAAGATACGCAACGGCGAGGCGATGGGCGGGTCGTATATCAGTCTGACGCGACTGGATCAAGTGCGCGGCAATGTAATCACTGCAGAGACCTTTATCTTTGCGCCCGGGCAGAAGAAACGCAATCCGCTGCGACAAGCGGAGGCGATACTCTACACACTGCAACTTCCCACAGATACGATAAAAGACTAAGCAGGTGAGAATCAACAGATTGTGCTACTTAGTGGTGTTGCTCTTGATAGCAGGTTCTATCAGGAGCGCATCGGTGATACCCAACACGGAGGACAGCATACGCTACTACACCGCACGCGCTAACGACTGCGAGAGCAATCTGACACGCGACACACTGCTACGCAAGGCGTTGTCTTTTGCGGGGGAGCGCAACTACGACCGTGCGATGCTGCTCAGGCTGAGTGCAAACAATGCGTTTAAGTTGGGCTATTCGGCACGCGCATAGCAAGAGCAGATAGAGGCATACGAGATTTTTGTCGCCCTGCAGGAGTGGGATTGGGCATCGATGTGCCTATACGAAAGGACTATCGACTACTTAAATATGGGCGAGTGGGAGGATGTAGATGAGCAATTAGAGATGTTGGAAAGCCTGCTACAACACGACTCGCCGATAGTGCGCTACAACTACTACTCGATTGCCTCGCTGCGGGCTATGGAGGACGATATGGCGAGTGCAATCTCGCTGGGACAGATTTGGAAGCCAAAAACGAGACTTTCCGCTGGTTGTTGGCGGTATGTATATTGCTGATTATCTGCGCGATACTTATAATAAGCGTGGTTATGCTACGCAAACGGCATACCGAAGACCAACTCTACGAGGCGGCATTGGAGCAAGAGAATGTGCGGAGCGTACTCAGCGAGATGATTGACCGAATGGATCTGAATCCGCTACATCTGATACAGGAGGACCTGCTGACGACCTTTAAGCAATTGCCAGAGGATATGCCTTGCAGGCAAGAAGGCATTGAGGCAATCGAGAAAGCGGACTTGATGCGCTTGGAACAACTATACAAACAAGCCCCCACCCTCACGGCGATGGATAAACGCTACCTGATGTGCTTTGCTGCGGGACTGAGCGTGGAGCAAGTGAGTGCGCTGCTGCGTGTAGCCCCCGCCAGTGTCTATACAGTGCGCTACCGCATACGCAAGAAATTTCCTTCGGCAGACAGTCTGCCGTACTGATTATTAGCGGGCTATGCACCAAAATTGCGCCTTGTGGCTCCGCATATGCCACATTTCTCCGTTAATTACGACTAATTGACCATTAATCACAATCGGGCATTCCAATTAAGCAGAAGCATCATCATAAAAAAGAGTTTATTTCTTAATTCATTAGGATTTAGCGCATTTGAAGACAAAGTGAGCAGACAGAAATATACGGTTTTTCTTACATTTTTCCATAAAAACAGGCAGAATAACTTACATTTTGCTATTATTAAAATAGTTGATAGAACCGCTTTAGGTCTCGACAAGAACTCGACGAAGTCTGCACAAAGCCCAAATAGCAAAATGTCAGAATAGTCTCCATTAAAAGCCATATAAAAGACCTCCCCAAGCCCCTCCAAAGGAGGGGATGTGCACAGCGGGAACATAGGGTCTCCGGAATTGCGGTTAAATGACCATTGATTATGCATTCATTATGATGCATTTAATAAAGCATTTCTGATTTGAGGCGGTTGCCCTGAGTAAGCATCACAAGCGTTGATTGAGTTCTTGGTAGTATTTGGGCGAGACGGGGATAGGGTTAGTGTCGGCGAAATCTAACTCGGCTACGATGACGCCCTCTTTGTCGCGGCGTAATACTTTGACATGCTTCGGATTGACGAAGAATGAGCGTTGGCAGCGGACAATACCATGCTTTTGGAGTAAATCCTCGATGGAGCGCATAGAATTGCGGAGGGCATACTCCTTGCGGTTTCCGCCCTCGATATAGTGGATATTCACATAGTTTTCATCTGCTTGAATATAGAGAATAGTCTCAGCAGCGATGACCAATTTGAGCCGTTGCGTGCTATCGCAGAAGCGTATCAGGTCGTCTTCCTGCGGCATAACTACCTGAGTACGAGTAGAATACATAAGCAGGTTGATGATTATGTATGGATACGAAACAGTAGCGAGCAGAATGAGCATGCACTTGCCCGCCACCAAAAAATAGCCATATTGCCCATGGTACATAAGGGTCATATAGAGCGCCATAAACAACGCCATTACGACCATTTCTGCCAGTCCCCACAGGATATAATAGACCCACGGGAGGCGGATATGCTTTCGGCAGGCGGTCATAGGAATACGCGAGCCACAGAGCACACCGAGGATGATGCACATCAGAATCAGCGTATTGAACACCATCTTGTCTTTGCCCATCCCCAAGAAATCAATCATCCATTCCGATTGATAAAGGAGGATAAAGCACAAGAAAAAGGCCGGAATCGCCAGGATATGAATCAAAAGCGAGGTGAGACCTATTTGCGAATCGGGTATCTGTTTCATATTGCTATTTAGAGTAGGTTTTGGGACTAAATTTCGTCAAATTCTACGATGTGATAAAATCAGAAATAGACTAATTTCGTCCCTATATAGTTGTTTTAGTCATCATTTTTACTATTTCGTCAAAAATTATGCCACACTATCACTATTCTTTGTTCGATCCGCAAAATGGGACTAATTTTGCAGCCGAAAACGAGAACTAAAGTGCCGAGCAGCCATAGACGAGCAAGGAGTTTGCCCGATAGATTGCCGGCATATATTCTCAAACAGAACAAACAACAATAACAATTAAAACGGAAAGATTATGAAATCGGTTGTAGTATTAGGCGATTCGATATCGAGAGGAATCGTATTGAACGGTGAGCGCTATTCGCTGTTGGACAAAGGCTTTGTAGAGCAATGCAGCGACGCATTGGGCATGGATATACAGAACTTCAGCAAGATGGGTTGCACCATCACGCGCGGTGCGCAGATACTAGAGCAACGCAAGGAAGCAGTATCTAAAGCCGACATCACGATATTGGAATATGGGGGCAATGACTCGGATTTCAACTGGCAAGAGATAGCCGAGACACCGGAGCAACGCCACCTGCCCAAGACTTGTATGTTGCCTTTCCATGCCGCCTACACGCAGATGATACAGCGTGTGCGCGAATTAGGAAGCCAGCCCGTGTTGCTCAGTCTGCCGCTGATGGATGGCAAGCGTTTCTTTGAGTTCAGCACCCGAAATATGTCGGCGGTAGAACGAGGGAATGTGCTGCAATGGTTAGGCGGACAGTTGGAGCGCATACGCAACTACCACGATATGTACAACTTAGAAGTGTTTAGGATTGCCACCGAGATGAATGTTCCGATTATCGACATCACGACGCCATTCCTTGATAATCAGGACTATACACAGTTTATCTGCGCCGACGGCATCCACCCGTCGCAAGCAGGGCACGACTTGATTGCCTCGCGTGTAATTGCCTACTACCGCTCACTACTCCTTAGGCGTGCATAAGACACCTTATATATAAATAGGAGAGAACGAACCAATTTTTGCCCTGCAGATTGCGAATATCTGCGGGGCAAAAATGAGTATGAGAGGGCATAAGGTGCAATAAATAAGCAAAAATGCAGAAAAATGCAGTAATTATTTGCACATAT
The DNA here is from genome assembly GCA_900542355.1 of uncultured Bacteroidales bacterium. Taxonomy (GTDB): domain Bacteria; phylum Bacteroidota; class Bacteroidia; order Bacteroidales; family Paludibacteraceae; genus Colicola. The sequence continues at coordinate 86,513 of UQNE01000007.1, forward strand.
CAGAAAAAATGTCGTACCTTTGCATTGATTTTAGAATTAGTTAAAATTATAAATAAGAGATAGAACATTTGTGGTGCAATAAAATAAAGGATGTCAGGATAGAAAACAGGCAGATGATGAGATGCCAACCTATCGGACACCACAAAAAAGAAAAGAGTATGATGGACGCACGAGAGTTTTTGAAGTTGTATGGGTTGCAGGTAACGCTCCCGCGCATATTGGTGATAGATGACTTGATGCACAATCGTTTTCACGCGACGGCAGATGAGATTTTTCATCGAGTAAATGCGCAGGACGACTCTGTTTCACGCGCCACGGTGTACAATGTACTGAACACGCTGGTGGAGAACAAAGCGGTACGGGCTCTGACAATCAACGACAAAACGGCGCACTACGACATAGACTTGACCCCCCATTCTCATTTTCGGTGCACTTGCTGCGGGCGAATCATCGACATAGCAATGCCTACAATGGGCGAAGCACACTTGCCGAAAGGCTGCAAACTAGAAAACGAGGAGTTGTACTACACAGGGCTTTGCCCCGAATGCGCAGAATACCACGCATAATTAGGGAGGAGAAAGGATTTTTTTAGAAGAAAGCGGGTTCTTACCTTGGGGGATTTTTTTGGGGGAATCCTATCGGTATTCACACAAACAAGACAAAACAAAATAAACATAAACCATTCAAAAAACAAGAACATTATGAAAAAGAAATTTATCTGCCCGATATGCGGATTCGTATTTGAGGGCGAAGTGGCACCCGAGCGTTGCCCACAATGCAAACAAGTAGTAACTTGGAAAGAAGTAGATGAGAATGCCGGCATTGCCTTCGCTTGCGAGCATGTGATTGGCGTTGCCAAAGATACTGACGAGCAAATGAAAGCCGACCTAAATGCGCACTTTATGGGTGAGGCCACCGAGGTGGGTATGTACTTGGCCATGTCGCGCCAAGCCGACCGCGAGGGCTATCCCGAGATAGCAGAGGCTTTCAAACGCTATGCCTTTGAGGAGGCTGAGCACTGCGCTAAGTTCGCCGAGTTGCTCGGTGAGGTAGTTTGGGATACCAAGACGAATGTAGAGAAGCGAATGATGGCCGAGGCCGGTGCTTGCGAGGACAAACTGCGTATTGCAAAACGCGCAAAGGAACTCAATTTGGACGCTATCCACGACACCGTTCACGAGATGGCAAAGGACGAAGCACGCCACGGCAAAGGCTTTGAAGGCTTGTACAATCGTTACTTCAAGAAATAACACTTTCTACCATTTAATATAGATTTGTTTGGAGCAGGCTATCCGAGAGGACGGTCTGCTTTTTTGCATATCTTGTTTTTTTTGGGGGGGAGGAAATGCATTTGATACAGAGTGAGAGTGCCTCTGTTAGAGGGGACTCACTCCTTGCCACAGAGTGCGATGTCTTGGGCTATCTGCTCTTTCAACGCCGACAGACTATCAAAGTGCCGCTCATCGCGAAAGCGTTTTAGCAAGCGGACTTGTATATTCGAACCGTATATATCGCCCTCATAATCAATGATATACACTTCTATTGTTTGTTGTTTGTTTCCGATAGTGGGGTTCTTACCGATATTGAGGACACCCTTTTTCCACTGACCACCGATATTCACTTCCGCTTGATAAACGCCCTCCTTGGGAATGAGTTTATGCGGGTCTCTCGGGGCAATGTTTGCCGTAGGGAAACCAATCTTACGCCCAATCTCATTGCCATGCACCACGGTTCCGTAGAGTGTGTACGCATAGCCGAGCAACTCGTTTGCGCACACGACATCGCCAGTATGGAGCAGGCTTCGTATCTCGGTAGAACTCACATGTTGTGGCAAACCATCTTCCGCCGAATCTACTTGCGGTTTGTACTGCGACAGTGCTTTAATCTCTACCCCAACCGCCTCACCTGCCAAGGCATAATCGTGATATGTAGTGAGGCGGTCGCACCCGAAATGGTGGTCGTACCCCATAAGTATCACTCGTACATCGTATTGCTCGTGGAGGTAGCGCATAAACTCTTGCGCCGTCAGTTGATACACCTGCTTAAAATCGAACACCATCGTCGGCGCATATTGCTCAAGGAGGGCTTTGCGCTCGGTTATATCCGTCAGTAATTCAGGTACATAGCCGTCTTGCAACACCTCACGCGGGTGCTGCGAGAAAGTGATAATCAGCGGGGATAGTTGCCGTAGTTTCGCCTCTTTTTGCAAGTGAGAAAACACATACTGATGCCCCACATGGACACCATCAAAGAAACCTATTGTTGCGATATGCGACATTCAATTAGAATGAAATGTACCTTAATTTGACTAAATACTCCATTGTTTTAGCCTCGGGATAACTGCACCTCGATGTGCTAAAACGCACTGCAAAGGTACTACTTTTTCCCGATATATGCAAGCACTTATTCAATGCATAATGAAGAATGCATAATGGATAATGCCGGAGAATAAAAAAGCAGTAGCCGATGTCGGGCTACTGCTTTTAGGAATCATTCGGCAGGAATAATGCCGATACTTTTCGTTGCTATTTTGATTAGGGGAAATCGTGGTGGAAGGCGGCGAGGCGGCGGTCGAGTTCGTCGTACTGGTCGTCGCGGATAGAGGAGGCACAACCACGCATGCCCTCACGCTGTGCGCCCGTGCTGCCAAGCGCAATGGCAGAAACGCCATAGTAGATGAGTTTGTTGAGCAGTTGCTCGCCCGTCCAGTCCTTGTAACCGAAAGTGAAGAAGAAGCCATCTCCCACCGGTTTGCCGTCGGCGTCGAGGTCATAGACGACATGGAAACCATTGCGCACCATAATCTCTTTGATAGCGTGGGCACGGCGTGCGTACTCGCGCGTGTTCTCGACAAAGCGTATCTGCCCTTGGCATGCGGCACGGAACATAGCCGCCATGGCGAACTGCACCGAATGAGTTACGCCCGAGGAGAGGCTGTAGAGAATGATGTACACAAAGTTGCGGAGGAACTGTCCGTCGTTGCCATATCGCTCTGCCAAAGCGGGGAAGCAACGGTGCGCGAGCGTGGGGTTCATCGCCACAATTGCTCCACGCTGACCCGCATAGGAGAACATCTTGGAGCAAGAAATCATGTGCACGCAGTTGTTGGTATAGCGTCCGACAGAGGGCTGATAGGGCGGTTCGTAGGGTACGCCTCGCTTCTCGCGGAAGTCCATATTGAGGTAGGCTAAATCCTCGATTACCAGCACATTGTACTGCGTGGCAAGGCGTCCGATAATCTCCAATTCGCGCTCGGTGAGGCACATCCACGAGGGGTTGTTGGGGTTGGAGAAGAGCATGGCTGCGATACGCCCCGTCTTGAAGTGGCGTTCAAGTTCCTCCGCCAGTGCTTCACCGCGGAAGTCGGCTACATCGAAGCAGTCCACACGCACGCCGATGACCTTACATTGCTGTTTCTGAACAGGGAAACAAGGGTCGATGAAGAGTACGGTATCGCGCTCTTTGTCGAGTTGGGACATGGTGAGATTGAGGGCAAAAGCCGCCTGCATGCTGCCCACGGTAGGCACGATGCAGTCGTCGGGAATATCGAGTCCGACGAAAGCCCGCACGAACTCGCTACCCCAATGTTTGACCTCGGGAATACCCGTGATGACAGGATAATGGGCGGCGTAACCGTTGAGCAATGCTTGGTGCTCGGCTTCGATACCCACTTGCTCGGCGGGAAGCCCGGGTTCGCCTAACTCCATGTGAATGAACTCTTCGCCCGTAGCCCGCTCGATGTCTTTGACAACACCGACGAGTTGACGAATCGATGCGCTGCCCAGTTCGTGAGCGTTGCGCAGACCAAAGTCAATACAGGTTTGGTCAACCAGTTGTTTATCTAAAGGAAACATGTGCTGAATGTGAGATTACAAGTTGTTGATTAAGTGATTTGCCTGCTTTCGCCCGCATTATCATAGCGCATACTCAGGGTATTCTCGGCTTTATCTACCGTATATGTACCATGTATCTACCGTATATATTCCGTATATGTACCGTATATCTACCGTAAGTAACAGCGGGGATACGACAGGGCAAGGCTATGATAAGAGGGTGAACAAAAAGGGGATATTCCGATGATTGGGCTTTTTGAGCGTTGTTCGGAACATCCCCTTGCGGATTAGCAGTGCTTTGAGTTGCGATAACCTGCCTCTACGGCTGCGACATTGCTTGCGACGATGGCTTCACCTTTGCGAGCGAAGACGCGCTGAACGCCTGCAATCATCTTGTCGTGGTCGATACCGAGCATCGGAATGGCAGCGCCGAGCAACACCATATTAGCCGCCTGCGAGGGTGCGCCTGCCTCTTTGGCAAGAGCCTCTACATCCAAAAGAACGTGGTTCTTGTGCGCTTCGATATGACGGATAACCTCCTCTATCTCAGGATAGTTAGGGATATTGACAAAGGGAACAGACGAGGTAACAATCCATCCTTCGGGTTTGAGGTAGGGCAGATAGCGGAGTGCCTCCATCGGCTCCAAAGAGATGATCAAGTCGGCTCCACCGACGGGAATAAGGTCGGAGTGGATAGGTTCGGACGCAAGACGCAGATTGGACTGCACATCACCACCACGCTGACTCATACCGTGTACCTCTGCCTGCTTGAGGTAGAGACCTTCCGCCAAAGCGGCTTCACCAATAACTGTAGCAATAGAGAGGATACCTTGTCCTCCGACACCTGCTAAAATAATATCTTTTTTCATGTTGTATTGACTGTTTAAGGAGTTATTTTTTTGCTTTCAAGTGGCGTTTGAGCGTTTGGATACACTCGCGGCGTGCGATAACTACGGAAGTACCCGAATAGTCGATTTCCTCGCGGAGCACTTGCTTGATCTCGTCCATATTCTTAGGCAGCGGCACGACAACGCGCACATGCTCTTTCTCCACGCCGAGGCCATAGCATATCTGCTCCAGACGGCCTGTGCCGGCAGAGTCTTGTCCGCCCGTCATACCCGTGGTGAGGTTGTCGGAGATAAGCACCACTACGTTTGCGTTGCTGTTCACGCAATCCAAGAGTCCGGTCATGCCCGAGTGGGTGAAAGTAGAGTCGCCGATAACCGCAATAGCAGGGTGTTGACCAGCATCAGCAGCACCTTTCGCCATGGTGATAGACGCTCCCATCTCGACAGTGGCGTGCAATGCGTGGAAAGGCGAGAGTGCACCGAGGGTGTAGCAACCGATGTCGCCGAAGATACGGGGTTGCGGGTACTCGCGTGCCACCTCGTTGAGGGCAGCATATACATCGCGGTGTCCGCAGCCTTGGCAGAGTGCGGGCGGACGGCTGACAACCAGATTATCTGCTTCGCGAGCGGGCAGTGCGTCCATACCGAGAGCCAAGCGCACGGAGTCGGGTGTGAGTTCGCCCATACGCGGCAGGTCGCCTGTAAGGCGTCCGCGGATAGTAACGGTAGAAGGCACAAGACCGTGGATGAGTTCCTCGACAACGGGTTGCCCCTCTTCGATAATGAGAATGTCTTTTGCTCCGTCAGCCACCATTTGGTTGATGAGGGCTATAGGCAACGGATACTGCGCCACCTTAAGGATAGAGCAGCCCATCTCGGGTTGGTAGTTCTCCATGAGGTAGTTGTAAGCGATACCCGTGGTGATGATTGCCTTCTCGGGGTGTATTCCCTTGGTGTAGGCGTTGAAAGCCGAAGTCTCGCTCTTATGCACGAAGGTAGGCTGTGCGGCTACCAATTCGGCGTAGTTTTTCTTAGCAAAAGCAGGCAAGAGGATGAAGTGTTGCACATTCTCGGGCAACGACATCGTGTTCTGTACAGGTGTATTGTCGGCAGTCTGCACAACGGCACGCGAGTGCGCCATACGCGTGGTAACGCGCAACAAGATGGGGGTATGGAGTTCCTCAGAGAGACGGAAAGCCTCGCGGGTCATCTCATAAGCCTCTTGCTGGTTGGTTGGTTCGAAACAAGGAATCATAGCGAACTTGGCATAGAAACGGCTGTCTTGCTCGTTCTGCGAAGAGTGCATGCTAGGGTCGTCAGCAGCCACCACTACCAAACCGCCATTGACACCCGTGATAGCCGCATTCATGAAGGCATCGGCACATACATTCATGCCGACATGCTTCATACAAACGAGTGCGCGCTTGCCCATATAGGACATACCGAGCGCCGCCTCCATCGCCGTCTTCTCGTTGGATGCCCACTTGCAGAAGATTGTGGGTTCGTCTTTCCCTGCCTTGGCTTTGCGTGCCTCTTGCAGTTGAATGTACTCGGTGATTTCTGTGGATGGTGTACCCGGATAGGCATACACTCCGCTCAAGCCGGCATCGATAGCGCCTTGCGCTATGGCTTCATCGCCTAAAAGAAGGTGTTTCATACTTGATTAGATTTTTTATTGGTTTGTATTGAAATTTGTTTGTTAATTGCTTGGTAAACTATTTGATACGACAAGGGTGGCATATCATGGTTGGAAAGACAAAGTCTTTTCTGTGCAATCCGTAGGAATGGTCACTACATGGTTGTCTCCATACATCTCAACTAAGACATTAAAGACAGAATCTCGCTTGGCAGCATCGCGCGGCATCCAACCGTAAGTATCAGGCTGAACCATGTGATATGCCACTATTACCCTTACAGGAGCATTAGCAGTCAAACGCTTGATAACGAACTTCCTCTCGGTATGTGCATACTTATAGTCGCCTATGGTGGAGTAAAAATATGTTCCGTGGATATATGCATCTCCTGATGTTTTGGCACACGCATTATTTACACTTATCCATTCCTGATATTTCGATGATGTGTTTTGAATGGTAACATCATCGGAAGCAGGACATTGAATCTCCAAAGAATCTTTTGCATTGATGCACAAATACCAACTAATAATACCAGTTGCATCCTGTACACATGAACTCAAGAATATTGCACATAATGTCAAAATTATTAAGATTAAATTCTTTTTCATAATACTCTCATTTAAAGTCATTATACATTCATACACTAATCTTTCCGTGACAATCCATAATGCAAATTCCATCCATTATGTTTCCGCATATAAGGGTGATAACCATACTCCTTTGTAAATGAACCATTATCAACTATAGCAAAGTATTTGTCTTTCACCCTACCATTTTTCTTCTTTGTAACTCCTGTTCCAAAAGCCACAATATAGTGATTGCAATCCACCCCTATAATGACAGGTTCGTTATTAAGTGTAATCCACTCGTAAGGATCGCACATAAACACTACTTTATATTCGTCATTTGTGGCTTTTGAAAAGCCTCTATTTAGTCCACCATGATATAAAGGAAAAGTCCACTTTGTCCAATATAATGGCACCGATTCCTCAAAGAAGCATGCTGTTAATCCATAGTCTGCGAGATAACTACGTCTAATATATTCATCTCTTGCCTCTTCCCTTCTCATTCCATTGACTGAAACAGACAAAATGTCATAGTATGCAAACAATCCTGCAGTATCATAATTAAAATAACTATTATAAGCAGGAATATCGCCAAATATAGGAAGATATTGATTGTTATATGTGTCGTATTTGCCTCTGTACACCCATGCACACGCTGAAGGTCCACAATACCCACTCCAGAGCGTAGCCAACAAACGAGCATCGCTATATTCAGGTAACGTATAAGCATTGTAATATCCAAATGCATAATCTAATGTCTCTATCAATTTATCAATATAATTGATGGTAAGGTACTATCTCGTTTAGTATGACCATCAGCATAGTCATCAAAGTATTGAAACTCAATCTCCTCCATATTATACATAAACATACTATATTGATTGAAAAAATCAGATACTTCCCACCAATAGTCATTTCTTGCTTGTGCATATCTTTCTTCGAAATCAATGTCTTCGCTATGCTCCTCCAAATCCTCTAACATCCCATTCAAATCCTCCTGCTCCATCTCTGTAGACATTACATATCGAAGATATTCATCTGTTCCTGTTTCAGATAAATCAAAATCAATATCTATGAGTTCTCCATCTTCGGGGTCATAATACTTTTCGGGATATCCATCTCCATAATAACGCTGTGGATACTGCGCTCCTACAAAATAATCCATATCAGCATTTTCTTGTGAGAGTGGAGAACCAAACAAGTATGCAATTATTCCGTCTATCTCCTTTTGAGCATACGTTACAACTGTGGCGACAAGTCCTTCTTGAAGCGTTACATAGCCAAACTCATAGTATTTAGGTGTATTATCGTAATTATACACAACCTTAGGGTATGGAGTCAGGCACCATGGTTCGTGTATATTTCTCCCCATAAAAGCATTTGCCCCCGCCAATAATTCAACCGTTGCCAAGTAACGCGCCATCCGATAGTCCACGATGTTTTCTTCATCCAGAGACACAAGGTCTAATATTTCGTTTGGTTCCGTAAAAGGCATTCCAAAATTCATAGAATTGTAAATAGCAGGATCTGCAACTGATGCTTTCCGAATAGGAGAATCACTCACACCAGTAGAAGAAATTTCATTTTGGCATGACACAAATAATAATACCACAATGGGTAAACAACACATCTTGTGAGATGTCAGTTTTCTTGAATGTTGATGTTTCATGATACTGATTTATTTATTGGTTAATACTGAAATTTGTTTGTTAATTGTTTGGGTTATGGGTTTGCCATAGTGTCGTGGCACTCCGCCTGCTGCTCCAATGCGTGCCAGAGGTTGTCGTCGGGAACAGGGGCGGTGATAGAGATAGGTTCGTGGCTGACGGGGTGGACGAACTCGATGCGGCGGGCATGGAGACAGATACCGCCGTCAGGGTTGCTGCGTTTGGCACCATATTTAAGGTCGCCTTTGATTGGGCATCCGATAGCCGCCAGTTGACAACGGATCTGATGATGTCGCCCCGTCTCGAGGTTGATTTCAAGCAGCGCATAGCGGTCGCCTTGCGCAATAGTCTTGTAGGTCAGCACCGCGCGTTTGGCCTCTTTGCTGAGCGGATTGCCGTCTTTATCCACTCGGGCGATATACGATTTGTTCTGTTTCTCGTTGCGGATGAGATAGTTCTCCAACCGTCCTTCGGGCTCGGCAGGCGCATTCGCCACGATTGCCCAATAGGTTTTCTTGATTTGCTCATGCGATTTGAACATGTCGTTCAGCCGCGCCAATGCCTTACTCGTGCGGGCAAAAAGCACTACTCCACTCGTGGGGCGGTCGAGACGGTGAGTAACCCCAAGGAATACCTCACCGGGTTTGTTGTATTTCTCCTTGATGTATGCCTTGACGGTTTCGGACAGCGGCGTATCACCCGTTTTGTCGCCCTGCACTATCTCGCTGCAAGTCTTGTTGACTGCAATGATATGATTATCTTCGTAAAGAACAGTCATCTTATTTGTCTCCTTTATGTGCGCGTTGTCGAACAGCCTCGTAGATCATCACGCCTGCTGCCACCGATACATTGAGGCTCTCAATGGCGTTAGTCATCGGGATACGCACACGGTCGGTAGCCAGTTTGAGGTTCTCCTCGTAGATACCTTTTTCCTCCGATCCCATGATGATGGCCATCGGTGCGGTCATATCCACATCGGTATAGTCGATATCGGTATGCTCGGTGGCTGCCACAATGCGTAACCCGCTATCCCTCAGGTAGGTAAGGCAGTTCTGCAAGTTATCCGCCTTGCACACGGGCAGCGTATGGAGCGCACCCGCAGAGGTCTTGATAGCATCGCCGTTGATCGAGACACATCCGCGCGTAGGAATAATGATCGCATGCACGCCTGCGCACGCACATGTGCGAGCGATAGCACCGAAATTGCGCATATCGGTGATGCCGTCCAACACCATCAACAACGGAGTCTTACCCTCATCGAAGAGCGATTGCACCACATCCTCCACACGATAGAACTCTATTGGCGAAAGGAACGCGATGACCCCTTGATGATTCTTGTCGGTGAACTGATTGAGTTTCTCCACCGGTACTTTCTGCACAGGCGTATTCGTTCCCTCTAATTTTTGCAGCAACTCCTTGCCGATACTGCTACTCATATCACGGCGCAGCAGCACTTTATCCAGCACCTTACCGGCATCGATTGCTTCTATCACCGCACGGATACCAAAAATCATCTCTTTTTCAGGAGGCCGCTTGGTATCGTATTGCGGTTTACTCTCACGCCGAGGCGCAACATTGCGCTCGTGATTAAAATTCGGATTATAACTTTTCTGATACATATTTCGTATTTTAATAGACTAACCAATCAAGAAATTTATCGATGTCTTCATCGTAGGCATAAGGGGTATCCACAAGGCGTCTTCCATCTGTATCTAACTGAATATAAAACGGTTGCGCATTTGCGCCATACTCTGTACGCTGCATATAACTCCACTTGTCGCCTACCGTCTTGAGCGTAATTCTCCTGCCGTTCTCCTCGGTTTCTATAGGTTCGGGCAGCGGTGTCTTATCGTCCACGATGAGCGAAATGAGCACATAGTTTCTTAGGTGCGTCTCTACCTCTGGTTTCGACAGCACGGCCGCCTCCATCTTGCGACAATTAACACACCCATAACCGTTAAAGTCCACAAACACAGGCATTTTGTGCGCACGAGCGTAAGCCATACCCTCATCGTAGTCGGTGAAAGTAATCTGCCGGTCAGCCGCAGCGGGGGCTTGGTTCACTGTCCAATCTTGCGTACTTATCGGCGGTGCAAAAGCCGAGATGGCTCGCAAAGGTGCGCCCCACAACCCGGGCACCATATACATCGCAAACGATAAGGAAATCACCGCCAAGAAGAACCGTGTTACACTCGTCTTGCGATGACTCTCATCATCGTTGGGGAACGAAATCAGCCCCAGCAGATACAACCCGAGCAAGGCAAAAATAACAATCCAAAGCGCGATAAACACCTCTCTATCAAGGATATGCCAACCATAAGCCAAGTCGGCCACGCTCAAGAACTTCAGCGACAACGCCAACTCCAAGAACGCCAGCGTTACCTTAAAAGTATTCATCCAACCGCCCGATTTCGGCAGTTTTTTCAGCACAGATGGGAACAACGCAAACAGAGAGAACGGCAATGCCAACGCTATCGCAAAGCCCAACATACCCAATGTAGGCGCAAGCAACGACTTACCCGCCGCCTCCACCAGCAGTGTCCCGATAATCGGTCCCGTGCAGGAGAACGAGACAATCACCAGCGTAAACGCCATAAGCAAGATGCTCAAGAAACCGGTCGTCTTACCCGATTTGGCATTGAGGGCTGTGGACCACGAACTCGGAAGCGTAATCTCAAACGCTCCGAAGAACGAAGCCGCAAAAAGCACTAATATCAAGAAGAAAATAATGTTCACTACTGCATTGGTACTCAGCGCATTAAGTGCAGATGCACCAAAGACAAGCGTTACCAACAGTCCCAATCCGACATAGATAATGATGATGCTCAGTCCGTAGAGCAGCGCATCGCGCACGGCGTGTACATTGGTCGTACCCCGCGCTGCTCCGCTGCGCTTGATAAAGAACGAAACCGTCATCGGAATAATCGGCCATACACAAGGGGTAAAAATCGCCAGCAGTCCGCCGAGCAGTCCCATAGCAAACACCCACCATAGCGACTTATCCTCCTCATTATCATTGGTTTGCGCTATAGATTGCTCTTGAGCCGCTATTGTCGAGGCGGCATACTCCCACACCTCGGGCGCGGTACACATCTTGTCATCGCACGCATTGAATCGTATCGAGACAGCCCCTGTATCAGGCAGCGTCAGCGTGTATATCCCGGCATACTCCTCGCCCACCGTTGTCCCATTCACCTCAATCACGGTCAAATGCCACCCCGCCTCTATCTCGGCAGTCAAGCGCACGCTGTCGCCGACTGCTTCTCCGCTCCACCGCACAGGGTTCACTATCTGCCCCATTGCCCCTGCCACCGACAGGAGCAACACACACACACTTATCAGTATTCGTCTTATATTCATCTCTATGGTTTATTCTCGCTTGATACATGCACCGATGGCGTTGAGGCGTCGCTCTATGTCCTCGTAGCCGCGGTCTATCTGGTCGATATGGTCGATACGACTTGTACCATCCGCCGCCATGGCTGCAATCAGCATTGCAATACCTGCGCGAATATCGGGCGAAGTCATATTGTTGTGGCGTAAACGCATCTGCCGGTCGTGTCCAATCACCACCGCGCGGTGCGGGTCGCAAAGAATAATCTGCGCCCCCATATCTATCAGTTTGTCCACAAAAAACAATCGGCTCTCAAACATCTTCTGATGAATCAGCACCGACCCGCGTGCCTGCGTGGCTACCACTAAGATAACCGACAGAAGATCAGGCGTTAAGCCCGGCCAAGGCGCATCGGCTACCGTCAGTATCGACCCGTCTAAGAACGACTCAATCTGGTAGTGCTCTTGTGCCGGGATATAGATGTCATCGTTGCGTTGTTCCACAGTGATTCCCAACCGACGAAACGCCTCCGGAATTATTCCGAGGTCTTTGTACGACACATTGCAAATCGTCAGTTCGCTGCCCGTGATAGCCGCCATTCCAATAAACGACCCCACCTCAATCATATCCGGCAGCAGCGTATGCTCCGTGCCGTGCATCGACTGTACACCGCTTATAGTCAACAGGTTAGACCCTACGCCTTCTATCTTTGCGCCCATCCGATTGAGCATTCGGCAGAGTTGCTGGATGTAGGGCTCGCACGCCGCATTGTAGATGGTGGTCGTACCCTCTGCCAACACCGATGCCATTATGATATTGGCCGTACCCGTTACGCTCGCTTCATCCAAAAGCATATAGGTTCCACGCAACTGCTTGCACGAGAAATGGTACGCACGCAACGCATGGTCGTACTCAAAACCGGCCCCGAGGTTCAGCATTCCCTGGAAATGGGTGTCCAAACGCCGACGACCGATTTTGTCCCCGCCCGGTTTGGCATAAGTAACCTCTCCGAAACGCGCCAACAGCGGCCCGATGAGCATCACCGATCCGCGCAGTTTATTACATTTCTGCAAGAACTCCACGCTATGCAAATACGCCGTATCGATGTCCCGCGCACAAAACGAATACTTGCCTTTCGCTATCCGTTTCACCGCCACGCCCATCGACTGCAGCAGGTCTATCAAGTTATTAACATCCAGTATATCAGGCAGATTGCTCATTATCACCTCGTCTTGCGTGAGCAATACGGCACACAGCACTTGCAATGCCTCGTTCTTTGCCCCCTGCGGAGTGATACTCCCATGCAGTTTATGCCCGCCTTCTACCACAAAAGTTGCCATTTCGTACTTTTCCTATTGTTTTTTATAGTCCCGGTTCCTGCAGAAAACCTGCGCTTTCTGCCCGCCCGACACATTATTTATATATAGTTCACCTCGGGTGAGATTTCTATTCCGAATTTCTCTCGCACGGCGTTGCGCACCTCTTCCGCCAAGCCTATCACCTCTTGCGGAGTGGCCTCGCCCGTGGCATTCACTATCACAAGCGGCTGATGCTCATACACTTGCGCACCGCCTAAGCGTTTTCCTTTGCACCCGCATTGCTCAATCAGCCACGCTGCCGGCACCTTGATTCCGCCTTTGACCGCATAGTGCGGCATATTCGCAAACTGTCCCTGCAGTGCTTCAAACTGCTCCTCGCTGATTACCGGATTCTTAAAGAAACTGCCTGCCGACCCTAATTCGCCCACCTCGGGCAGTTTCTGTCGGCGAATACGAATCACCGCATCGCGCACCTCTCGCAATGAACGAGGATTCAGTTCGCGCAAGTTGCCGTAATCCAAGTGCAACTCGGGGTGTTTCTGCAGCCGATACACTACGCTCGTTACCACATACTGCCCCCGCAGTTCATTCTTAAAAATACTGTCCCGATAGCCGTAGCGACACTCCTCATTGCTAAAAACGCGCTCTTCCCCGGTGGCCGTTTCTACCGTTTTCACACTCTGTATCACATCCTTCGCCTCCACGCCATAAGCCCCTACATTCTGTACGGCAGACGCCCCCACTTCGCCCGGGATATGGCTTAGGTTCTCCAAACCGCCAAGCCCCATATCCACCACTTGCTCAATCAGTTCGTCAAGCACTATTCCTCCTTCGGCTTCTATATCCACATAGTCGCTATCCTCGTCCAAAGCCCGCGCACGGCACATTCCAGAGTGCAGCAACACACCGTCAAAATCTTTGGTAAACAGCAGGTTAGACCCGCTGCCTATGACCATTATCGGCTGCCCGGCATAGCGTTTCAGCAGGTCTTGCAACTCCGCTACCGACCCATATTCTGCCCACACACGCGCACGCACATCCATCTGAAAGGTGTTACGCGATCGAAGCGATATATTTTCTTCTATTTTCATCTCTGATTCATTATTTTTCTACCGAAGTACAATTTACAAAACTCTTCGTTTTTGTAGCAATTTGATACCTTTTCGCCCATTCTGCTTACTATCTGCTTTCCTGTTTTTGAGCCGATTTTGTCGAACTCTTGTCGAGACCTTATCGAGACCTAAAGCCGACCTCGCCAAATAGCAAAATGTTATTTTTTGCTCGGGCAGCACACATCGCTCGGCATTCGCCAATCGCCTCGTGGTGAGAGACTCACCCCTACCACTTTCGGCCCGTCGGGCATACACGAACGCTTAAACTGTTGCTGATAGAATCGGCGGAAGAATACATCCAACCAATGCTCTATCGTTGCCTCATCGTACTTGTCGGCAAACGCCTGCGAAGCCATATACTCGATTTTCGCACGAGTAAATCCGTAGCGTAGATAGTAGTAGATAAAGAAATCGTGCAACTCGTAGGGACCCACTTTGTCCTCGGTGATTTGTGCAATATTGCCGTTCTCATCTGCTGGCAACAACTCCGGCGACACGGGCGTGTCAATCACATCGAGCAGCACCCGCCGCGTCTCCTCGCCAAACAGATTATCTGCAGCATAGCGCACCAGATAGCGAACCAAGGTCTTCGGGATACCCGCATTGATACCGTACATCGACATCTGGTCGCCCGAATAAGTTGCCCAACCGAGTGCCAACTCGCTCAAATCGCCTGTTCCTACCACGATGCCATTGTGTTTGTTGGCCATATCCATTAGAATCAGCGTGCGGATTCGCGCCTGTGCATTCTCGTAGGTAACATCGTGGTTATCAATATCTTGCCCTATGTCCGCCAGGTGCTGCGTCGCTACTTCTCTGATAGGTATCTCGTAGGTGGTTACGCCCAACTGCTCCATCATCGCCAAGGCGTTTTGATAAGTTCTGTCGCTCGTGCCGAACCCGGGCATCGTGATGCCCAACACACGCTTGCGGTCGTACCCCAACTGGTCAGCCGCCATCACGCACACCAGCAAAGCCAAAGTCGAGTCCAATCCGCCCGAGATACCTACCACCACCGTTTCCGAATGGGTATGTTCCCAACGGCGCATCAGTCCGCTCGTTTGGATAGAGAAGACATCGGTGCAATACGCATCTTCCTCACCCCGCAACGGCAAGAACGGTGTCATCGAGAACCGACGATGAACAGGCTCGGTAAACTCAAAATCGATGCGCTCCAGCGGAGCCACATTGATTTTGCGATAGTGGCCATGCTTATCCTTCGTAAAATTGGTATTGCGTTGGCGATCGGTACGCAGACGCTCGATATCAATCTCTTGGATAATCATATCCGAAACACGCTGGAAACGAGCACCTTCCGTCAGCATATCGCCATTCTCGGCAATATAGGTCGAACCCGAATAGACCACATCGGTCGTACTCTCGCCCACACCCGACGAAGCATACACATAGCCGCAGTGTACACGCGCCGACTGCTGCGTGATCATCTGCCTACGGAAGGCATGCTTGCCCACAACGCAGTTGCTGCTCGATAGGTTGAATATCAGTTCCGCACCCTGGATAGCCAACTGAGTGGAAGGCGGAAGCGGGCTCCACAGATCCTCACAGATTTCGATTCCGAAAGTGTAGTCGCGTGTCGTGAAAAGCAGGTCGGGACCGAACGGCACATCACCGCTCCAAATCTCTATTGTCGGGATACGAGGTGCCACCGTGTTCCACGCATACTCCATCGCCAAACGCCCCGAGGTGAACCAACGCTTCTCGTAGAACTCACCCGTATTGGGCAGGTTGATTTTCGGCACTACGCCCAGCACCTCCCCATCGGTCATCACAAACGCACAGTTGAATAGGTTGTTGTCCACCTGCAGCGGTGCGCCTATCAGCACCACAATCGGTTTTTCGCGTGTGAATGCACACACTTCCTCCAATGCTGCCAAAGCATCTTGCTGCAGTTGCTGAGTAAAGAACAGGTCGGCACAAGTGTAACCCGTCAGCGTCAGTTCCGGGAAGCAAATCACCTCCACACCCTGCTCCACAGCCTCTTCTATCTGGCGTTTCACCTCCTGCGCATTGTATTGGCAGTCTGCCACGCGTATCATCGGCACTGCCGCCGCCACACGCACAAAACCAAAATTTGTATTCATAGATAAATAAATCGTTTTCACATTTCTATTCCACCCCGGTTTCCTATATCCCCTAACCCACCTAGGTTCCCTAGTTTATCTAGAATATCTAGTCTATCTAGATCTTCTAGAGCATCTAGTCCATCTAGACATCCTAGTCCTCCCCAAAAAATCACCTGCGCAAAGTTACCAATAAAAAACGAATTTCGCAAGAGACACCCCACAAAAGCCCCAAAAGAAAAAAAATGCAGAAAAAGTAACAAAAAATCACTGCAAAATTTGCGTATTCCAAAAAATAGCAGTACCTTTGCACCCGCTTTCGAGAGAGAAAGTAATCAATTACCCTCGGTGCTATCGTCTAGTGGCCTAGGACAACGGCCTCTCACGCCGTAAACCCCGGTTCGAGTCCGGGTAGCACTACACAAGCAGGACTATACTTCGTATAGTCCTGCTTTGCTTATCAAGAAGTTTTATTGCTCCGTCGCTTGTACTTTTGCAAAATTAGTCGTACCTTTGCATCTCCGTTGCGCATAGTGAACAAAAAAAGCAACCGAACAAACATTACCAAATCATCAATCCCACACATTTCTATGGAAGCACTCATCAACCACATCAACTATCGTTTAGACACCCTTCGCCACACGGCGGGAGTAACCTGCTGCAAAACCGAATACTCCGGCGATATCGTCATCCCCGACACCATCACCTGCCAAGATACCGTCTATCGCGTAACGAGTATCCTACCCTACGCCTTTGCCGGCTGCAAAAACATCACCTCAGTCAGCCTCCCCGACGGCCTGACTCATATCGAGATATGCGCATTCAAAGAATGCTCCGGTCTGACCGCAATCGACTTCCCCAATACGCTCAAAAGCATTGATACACAGGCATTTTACAAATGTACAGCGCTTGCCGATGTGCATATCCCCGACACAATTGCCAATATCGGCAACCATGCCTTCGGTCACACCCGTTGGTGGGACAACCAATCCCGAGGGGCCATTTACATTGGCACACACCTTTGGAAATACAACGGCAAAATGCCAAAAGAGACACATATCGAGGTCAGAGAAGGCACTACCGACATCGAAGAATCAGCCTTCCAAGGCTGCCGCAATCTCACCTCAATCACGCTGCCTACCTCGCTGGTAAACATCAAAAACAATGCTTTCACCGATTGCTTCGGCTTAACCTCCATTGCCATCCCCAAGGGTGTGGAATGTATCGACAACGAGGCCTTTGCAGGCTGCACTTCGCTCGAATCGATCACCCTCCCCGAGAGCCTAACTTGTATCGGTAGCGGTGCGTTCCGGCACTGCACCGCCCTTGCCGACATTGCCCTACCCTGCCACTTGCAATCAATTGGTGATGAAGCATTTGGGGAGTGTACTGCTCTGAAAAAGATTACTTTCCCGGACTGCATCATCTCTATCGGAAGCCAGGCCTTCACCAACTGCAATCACCTCGCAGACATCTATATCCCCGACACGATACAAAGCATTGGTTACAAGGCCTTTACGGGCACGCCGTGGTGGAACCGACTGCCCAATGGAGTCATCTACATTGGCAGCATACTCTACACCTACAAGGGCAAAATGCCTCAAAACACACATATCGACATCGCCGAAGGTACCAAGATAATCGAAAAATTTGCATTTAGCAACCGACGAAACCTCACCGCCATGACCATTCCCGACAGCGTAACTACTATCCGAAGCAACGCCTTCGAATGTTGCGGAGGTTTGACCGACATCACCATCCCCGACAGTGTAGTGAACCTGGACGAAAATGCCTTCAGAGCATGCAAAAAAATGGCGACAGACAAAAGCGAACCCACAAACAGCCCAAATAGGGATTTGACTATCGCAGCAGGTACTACCGAAATCAAAAATTCCGCATTCCTAAGATGCACACAACTCACATCGATTGTCATTCCCAATGGCGTAAAACGCGTTGGTCATTACGCCTTTTGCGGTTGTACAAATCTCGTATCAGTAAGCATACCCG
Organism: uncultured Bacteroidales bacterium; assembly: GCA_900542355.1. Classification (GTDB taxonomy): domain Bacteria; phylum Bacteroidota; class Bacteroidia; order Bacteroidales; family Paludibacteraceae; genus Colicola. The sequence goes on from UQNE01000007.1 coordinate 104,914, forward strand.
ATAGCGTTACTTATATCGGTGAGTATGCGTTCAAGGATTGCGCCAATCTCATTTCTATCAACATTCCAAACGGCGTTACATATATCGAAAGAGGCACTTTCCGTAACTGCCACGATCTCACTTCAATCACACTCCCTGCTAACCTTAAATCAATTAGCAGTACGGCATTTCAAAACTGCAGACACTTAACGGCAATCACTATTCCTCAAAGTGTCACCAATATATGGCAAGCAGCATTCGAACATTGCGATATGCTCACTACTATCAATCTTCCAAGCGGCGTAACCACAATCAACAATGCTACATTCAAACGCTGCCGAGGTCTGATGTCTATCACCATTCCGCAAGGGGTACATTATATTGCCGATGCTGCATTTTGCAGTTGTACCAATCTGACAACCGTTACCCTTCCCGACTCTATTAAATATGTAGGAACCGACATTTTCGCTCATTGTCCCCGTTTAGAGACCATACACATTCCTTTCGGTACAAAGGAACACTTCTGCGCAATCGGATTAGCGCAATACGAAAAACTTATGGTCGAAGACATATAGGTCTAAACCTCATAGTTGAACACAACCAAGCATACACAAAAAGAGGGGTTACAACATTGTTAGAACCCCTCTTTTGCAGCCTATTTGCCGTCTTTGTCGTCGTGCGGGCTGATTTCTACTATTTGTTTGCGCCATCGTTCTAAGCCCATCTTGCAGAATTTCTCCGTCATCCCTTGCGGCACATAGACAATAGTTTGTTGATTATCGTAGTGCCGACCTAATATAGCCCAACCAATCTCCTCGATAGATGCAGGTAAAGTAATGGACATCAAACTCTCGCAGTCTTCGAAAGCCAATTCCCCAATGCTCGTTACACCATCGGGGATAATTATGGATGTTAAACCACTACCACAGAACGCACCTTCACCGATGCTAATCACACTATTTGGGATGGTGATAGAGGTTAGGTTCGCACAATCGCTGAAAGCACTAGCACCGATACTCATTACACCATTAGGGATAGTGATAGAAATTAAACGACTAAAAGCAAATGCATACCTCCCTATGCTTATTAGTTTTGATGGAATTGTAATAGAAGTAAGTTTTACACATCCCAAAAATGCGTGTGCACCTATGTTCGTTACACGATAAGAGATAGATCGTAGGCTACGGTAGCAGGAATTACGATGTCGCCGGCATACTTCTTTGGGAAGACGGTAGCAGTGCAGGTAGCAGAGTCTAAGGAATAGCAGATATTGTCTATTAAAACTTGCTTCATATTTGTGTTGATTTTTAGAGGATTATGTGCATGGAAATTTAGCGTATGTTCGTATCGGAATCTCTACATCTTGTCAGAATCTACATAAACATCATTTGTGTTTGTGCTGAAAATTCCGCAAATACGGATTCGCATGGGGCACAAAGTAGAACTGCAAAAGGGCTGCCCGACAATGCAAAACAGCATTTCAAACTTGTCAGACAGCCCTAACAAGATAGGGGCTACAACCCAAATTTTGCTAAACTGTCCATCAGTTTCTCACAATGTTCGTCCATTATGCCGAAAGCAACTTGATCAGACTCCGGTATGTCCAATAGTAAAGCATAATAATAATTGTCTTTGTTGTTCCATTTATAGTCCAATGATTCAACTGCCTCCTTTAAGTAAGACTCCCCAAATTGATATTCATTTTTTGAGTCCATAAAGCAACCTATCTCCATTTGAGAGTGGTCTTTTCCGACATTCCACTGCATACTGATTCTTATACGATGAGTATCTTTAGTTTGGCTGTAGTATGTATATGTCATATCACTCGAATCGAAATGCAACTGCCACCCTTCATTTTTTTTATCTTTAAGGTGCAAATAGTACTTGTATGCATGGAGGTTGGCATGATAAGATTTTGCAGTCCGCTTTGTGATGAGATAAATGGTATCCCACCACCATTGTATATTCTTTTCTTGGCAATACTTCAATAACTTAGGCTCTTTGACAAAATCGCTATACCAATCGCCATTCTCTTCCTCGTTGTAGTTTTCAATCATCTTATCCATTACTTCCTTGTATTTATCTTCGCCATCACCACCTTCAAGCAATTCATCGAAAAATGCTTTCATCTCCGAATTGTTATTGACAAACAAATTGCGCCAATCTTTCGGGGCATACGCAAAACATAGATTTGTCCAACCATCAAAATACCAAGGATAATTTTTAATCTTTCGAGTAAGTAGCGCACGCCGTACCAAATCCAATTCCTTATCCTGCTTAAGGGTATTTTCTGTAGATTTGAACAATGTACAGAAACAATGGTAATACCTCTCAAACTTCTCAATGAAGAAATCCTCCGACTGTTTGCATACCCAATCGAGCAAAGGCGAAATATCACCCTTGAGGATACAATGATGCTCTGCTTCCCAAAACAAGTCTTCAAGACTTTCGTCTCGTTGCCGCACTAAAATGGTTATTTTCTTACGATCCTTATCATCCATCACATTGGTATCGTTGTTTGACAAGATAAAGTCGTACAAACTATTGTTCCACGACTTCTTATAGAAAGAACGATAATCTGCGAGAAACTTTAACAATGGACTATGATCTATCTTACCTCTACGAACAACCCTATTGCGCATAGTCTGGCGCACTCTCTCGAACTCTCGATCGGAGTTTACACCTACGAAAGATGCCGTCAATAAGGATTTGAGTACCATAAAATTTCCGTCTTCTTTTGTTCCATAAAGGCGTTGAATTTCTTTTTGGAACTGCTCTTCTGACGGAATTCGCTCAAGAGCCTCAAACCAACTCTCAAGAATCGGAAGTTTAAGACGACCTTCGCAATCCTTCAATTCCTTACATACTTCGGCTGTTTCCAATTCTTCTACTACCCGAATAAAGTTATTGAGTGCGAGATCCACTTGGCGTATAGCATCTGTGCCTTGTTGAGGACGATGAGAATAAAAATACTCCTCCCAATCATCCCACTTCTTACCATACTCTTCCACTTCGTTTCCGGACAAAGATTTGAATAGCCGAGGTTTTATCTGCTCGGAATCGGTCAGTTTTTGTCCTCTGGAGTTCATTGTAATATACAACTCCTCTCCCTGCGAAGTTTCCTGCACATCAAAGTACCAAAAATACACCTTTTGCCGCAAATCAGCGTATGTGATATTCGCTCGCAGATCTTTCAATGAGAATAAATCCAAAGCCTCTAAGATGGACTTTATGGTAGGATCATTATCATACTCCGTGAGATACCATTTCTGCTTTTTAATATCTTCGGAAGTTTTACATTCGTGGGAGAATAACTCACGAAGAAAAACCTCCGTCATTGGGCGGACATTGTACGAAAAAGCCATCGTCGGATTTTTTACATGTAGTAAATTCTGAAAATCCGTTCGAGTATCCTCAGACTCACAACTAAGCACAAAGAGCAGCAAAACAAGAGATGTAAGACGCTGCTGACCGTCTATCACATAGTGCTCAGAACCATGTACTGTGTAGGAGTAGAGAAAACCAACATTTATATGGTCCGACTTGATGCGCCCGTTTATGTCGGAGATAAACGACTTCAAAACCGATTTATTACTTCCCCAAACATATTCACGCTGAATTTCGGGGATGATCAAGGTAAACTCGGATAACAACTTACCCAAACTATATTCTTCCATACTTATTTGCCATTTAAGAAATTATCTAATAACTCGTGAGAGCGTTCTATTGTCTTTTGAATGTCTTCTTGCGACCACCTCCATTCTGAGTCGTTGCTATTGACTTTTTGAAGGAAAATATCAAAAGTGTACGGACGGACATAATACTTATTCTGTGCATTCTCCATAATTATGCGTTGCACTTTCTCTCGGTATAATGCATTGCCATAACTTTTGTTTATATGCTCATCCAAAAGAACCAGGTTGCCGATGCTGTTTTGGGCATATTTATTCATCTCAGCATTAATACCGCCAATATTATCCTCTGTCAATTGTTCATCAAAACTATTGAGCAGGTTCAATAGACTTTTCCTAATCTCCGCATCCTTATCTGAGTTATAGGCTTCCTTCACAAAATGCAGCCAATCCTCTCTGCTCCTATTTTCTTTTTCCTCATTTTTGTTAGGGCAACAAGATCTGATATGCTCTATATTCTCTTTATTATTTCGGCGAAGATACGAGACCTTTAGCCGATTTGTATAGCCATTCTTTTCCATCCACAAAATTTCAATCAGTATCAGCAACTCATTCAAAAAGGCATCATTATACCAATCGTATGATAAATCATCGACATCTTTGAGCAGTTCGTTCCACACTGATTTCACAGTATCCTTATCAATATCCTCTGATGTAAATGATTTCACAGCATCCGGATTACGCCTCTTTGCCACCCAAAAAAGTATCCATCGTTTTATTTGGCAAAGAAAGTCTTGCTTGTTCTCTGATTTATTCCATAATTCCCAAAGTTTGGCAAATGAAACCTCCGGGAATTGCTTGAAATTGAAGGACACATAGCCGATCCAATGATACATATTCGGAGAATTATACCAATCCTTCAAAGTATTGTGCATAGCAATAAGTGAGGCATACAACTCATAATGATCATCACCTTGGCACTTGTTGATATCATGTCCATTCTCAAAGAAACTGAAACCAAACTTATCCTTATCCGTTTTATACGCCTCGAAATACAAACGATACAAAGTGTTTATCTTATAACTGTTGCTAAACTCCTCTGTATCTTTGTCGTTGGGTAACATCTGATTAAAGAAGGTATAATGATCCGGATCATTCCACCACTTGACCATCTCATCCAACACCAATCCGATATGAACACGAAACTCGCCAACCTTGTTGGGATCTAAATCGCGATACTTCTCACGGGCGGCTCGTGTAATGAGTTCTGCTCTCACCAAATCTGCACCGTCAAGATCTACTTTTCCGCCATTTAGCCCTGCAAAGATATCATTTTCATTGCCCTTCTCCATTGCATTCTCAATGAGTTTCAGGTGGTCGGTAATCGTAGAGGTGTCAAGGGTATGAGCATCGTCTTCAAACCATTCTTTAATGCCTTTAGCGACATCTAATATATACCATTGATCCTTGCGCTCAGCATCATTGGGATTGATAGGAGAATCCCAAACCTTACCGGTGGCAATCTCATCACTCAATAGTTTGTGCGTTTCTTCACGCACGGAATACCGCAAGCAATCGGGATAGAATAAAGACTCATCTAATTGTCCTTTCTTCTTCAAGTACGACATCAGGATATACAATGTGGTCAAGCGTTGTTGCCCATCTACCACATTGTAGCCATCTTTTGCCGGTACTAAAGTGATGTTCTGCAAACAGTAGAAAGAATAATCATCCTTTTTGTTGTGATTATCCTCAAACTTTGAGAGGTCATCCAATAGTGTTTTTACATTTTGAGATGTCCATTTATAACCCCGTTGGTATTCCGGAATGTTATAATGTTTTCCTTCCTTAAATACCTCTCTTACAGATTTCAAAAGTTCTTTAGACATATAAAATCAATTCGGTTAGTATTGTATGAATATATTTGCTTGGTCATCTTAGTGCCAAAAGCCATCACCCCTTATCGGAGGAAAGCGGCGGTGAATTCGATGTTCTCTATCTCACAGAGTAGGGTGCGGCATTCCTCATCCGATAGTTTCTCGATATGCTGTCGATAGTATTTGCGCGTGAGATCGAGGTGGAGTTGATAGACAGACCGAATATCGTCGAAATATTCCTCCATCTCCCATATCTCGCACTCTACATCTCCCCGCATGCCCGGACAAAAGAGCACCTCGGTTTCCTTAGCATTTTCCTGCAAACGGGCGATGAGTGCATTGCGGCAGAAAATCAGCGGCAAGATATAATCAGCCCCTTTCAGCAAATGCCACCCGTTGAAATGGCTGTCCGGTAGGTTCTGCTCACGGAACTGAATATCCACTTTGTGCCACGAGATGTTCTTCGGATCTTTGAGAATAGAGCGAAGCAGACCGGAAGTGTAGAGGCGTTCGTAGTTGAACGACAAACGATCTTGGTGGATGAGCAACCCCTCGCGTACTGCAGGAGCGAGCGAATCATCAATAGTGCAGTTGTGGCAAACAATGCGCTGAGTAAAAATGTCAGTTAGTTTCATTTTGACAGAAATTTTGAGTGGTTATTTGAGTGGTTAATAATTTGCTTTTTCAAAAACCGCTGCAAAAGTAGTGCAACAGAATGCCAAATTACGGCAGAGATGAGAGAAATCTTTGGTAGATGAGTGTTTTTATGGCGAATTCGCTTCAATCTATGCGCTCGATATCAAACCACCCCTTATTGGCGAGTGCTTTGCGGTAATCGAAGTCCTATACACGCTCGTACTCTTCGATAACTTCTTTGGCTCCGTTAGCAAACGGGTCGAGGTACTTGGTGGTAACGATGACTTTCATTCTTGGGGTTAAGAGTGTCCCATTGGTACGATGCTCCGCATTGGGAGTAATTTCAAATTGGTGTAACATAATTAATTATATTTAAATTGTGTTTGGGGGAATTAGATGCTTTTACGGGTGCAAAGACACGACAAATTTTGTAAATACGCAAGCACTATGGGAGAAACAGACACTATGGGAGAAAACGGCAAGGGCTTTGCGGAAAAAGAAATCCACACCTACCTATAAAAAGTATACAGGCTGCTTGGCAATTGACCAAGTAGCCTGTATGCGGACATCGCAACTCCGTTGTCGTGGTTTCTATTTAGTTTTGACTATTGCGCGTCTTATCTGCGCACTATATGCGTCTCGTTGTCTGCGCTATGACTTATTTCTGCGCTACGGAACGCCTTTGTTTCGGGAAATTGAAATGGTAAACCACCTTCACACCTGCATCCACATAACCCAACTTATCCACATAAGTATCCGTAGCCGACACCACCGATGCCGAAGCCTTGGTATCGCCCGACGGAGGAGTTACATTGATAAGGCTCTTATTGGCCGTTTCGCCCTTGAAAGCACTCACTACACTATAGTTGGCATACGCACCCAAACCGAGAGCATCACCATTGCGCAAACTCCACTCGTAACCAATCTCCGCCGTGAGCAACAAGTTTACTTTCCATTGGTTGTGGTTCTTACCCTTGTCGTTCAGTTGGTCGTTCTCCAATCGCCCGGTGATCGCCTCATTGGTTACATGCACGCCCTCCTCTTGGAAGTAGGCATCTACGGTAGGCGAAGTAATCGTCTGCTGATACGGCGTATAGAGCGGCAACAAGAGTTTGGGACCGACATTGAAGAACAGTCCTTTCTCTGTAATCAACGAGAACATAATCGGCACCTCCAACTGCAACTGGCGGTCGCATGATGTAACCTTGTCGGCCGACAGCGTATAATCGACAGCACCTTCCTCGGTATTCACCGTGTACGAATCATTGATATCCAGGTTGATACTGCTCTGCGCATAACCAAGGCTCAGTCCGGTCAGGATACCGAGGTCGATGGGGCGGCCGAACTTAGTCCAATAGTAAGCGTACTGCAGGTCGAGCATCACATCGAAGCCGCCCGGGCGTTTGCTATCACGGTTGAGTGCATGGAGCATATTGGCATATCCGCCACGCAGACCGATAGAGAAACGCTGATAGTTGGGCGATACAGGCTTGGTCTTCACCTCATTGTCCGGATTGCTCTCGGGCTGTATCACCTCCTCCGGTTCGGTCTTCACCGTATCGGGTTGGCTATCGGGCTTGCTTACCGCCACCGTAGTATCGGCTTTGAGCACTTCCTCGCCGTGCAACTTAGCCTGCTGCTCTATCTCGCGCTGCTGCAACTCCGACATCTGCGATACTTCCTCGGCACGCTTATCGATTTCTTTTTTCTGCTCTGCCTTTTTCTGCTCTGCCACAGCCTGTGCCACCGAGTCTTCGCGTGCCACTGCCCCTTTGAGCATAATATCGTTCGGGCCTACCCACGACATGATACCATTGAGCAACACGCCGTCGGGGAAACGTTTCGTGCCGATTTGTAGAATCGGGTGCGATACAAAATATACCCAGTTACTCATACGCTCGCCCGTCAGGTAACGCAGGCTCTCGCGTTTGATCACCACCGTATCGCCCACTTGCCAATCTACTTCCGAAGCCGGGGTAGCATTCTGCTCTTGCGCTGACGCACAAACCGATACCGACAGCAGCACCATCATCAAGGCAGCCTTGCACACATTAGCCGATTTCTTTGCCAATGTCATATAATTTATCTCTTTCATTGTCTTATATTTCATTGTTTGTCAGTCTGTTACTTTACCACATAGCGTAGCGTTATCTTATCATCGGCCGTATGCACATCCACCATATAGTAGCCGGTGTTTTGTGCGGCTTTCATCACAAACATCTCTGCCTCTTGCGAGTGGTAGGTAGCCACTTTCTGTCCGGTAGAGGAGTAAACCACTATCTCGGTCTCTACCTTGGGGTTGAGGTTGATGATGTGTATCTCCTCTTCGGGCTGTGCTATGCTCGGGCGCAACTCGGGCGCAAGGCTCTGTGTATCAGCACATATCAGAATAACTGTGCGTGCCTCTGCACCACAATCGCTCTCTGCGGTAGCGGTATGCGCAATCGTAGCATAGTAACTGCCCGTCAACTCCTCGGCTTCGGGTGTGGTGTAGTAGTAGCCCGTGCCTACCTCGGTATCGACCTCGGTATCGGGAGTATTACCCGCCATCTTGTACCAGTGTACATCCGCCTCGTTGATAGTCCAATCGGGCAACTGCTCACGAATCTTATTGAGGTTGATCATCAGCAATCGGTTGTTGTACATCGATTTAGCCGGCAGGTTGCTCAGCGTGGTGTCGTTATCGGCATTCGGTTGCTCCACTACGCAAACCAAAGTGGTATCCATCGTAGCACAGTCGCTGCTGATCTCGCACTTAAGCGTTACCTCTGCCGTTTGACCATCTAATGCAGTGTTGGTCAGAGCCACCCAATCGGTACCTTGCTGCATATACCAGCGAACCTGTGTATTGGGGGCAAACAACTCGTCGGCAGCCACAACCTCTTCGATAGTGGCGGGGGGCCTTAGCCGATTCTACCCCCCTCCCGTGTCGGAGG